>JAGOLR010000064.1 GCA_017993955.1 Candidatus Omnitrophota bacterium | reverse complement strand
GTTAAGGCGGTGGCTTACTCTCCTACCAAGATAGGAGAGAGCCCTGACGAGGGCACTTTGCAGGATTGGTCGCGGGTAGACTATGATAAGGACCAGTCTGTCGCGGATGCGGCGTATAAGGCTTGGGTTGACAAAAACAAGAATAATAAGCAGGACCCGGATGAAAAGCCGGTCGGCGATTTCCAGCTTATGAAAGAGATGGGGGCGAACTCCGTAAGGATCTATGACCATGAGGGCACTTCCAATAAGGAAGTTTTGAGAGACATGTATAACAGATACGGCATACGTGTCATAATGGGAGACCTTTTCGGGGCTTATGCCGTCGGCAGCGGGATGAGCTGGTACAGAGGCACGAACTATGCCGATCCTGTTCAGCGGGAGAGGTTAAAGGCCCGCGTTCGGAAGATGGTGGAGACTCATAAGAACGAGCCTTATATGCTGATGTGGATGCTTGGCAACGAAACGAACTATGGCGTGGCAAACAGCGCCAAACGTTTCCCGAGGCCTTTCTATGAATTCGCCAACGAAGTGGCCAAGATGATAAAAGAGATAGACCCTAACCACCCGGTAGCGCTCTGCAACGGTGATATGCTATATCTGGATATATTCGGGGAGCTCTGTCCCGACATAGATATACTGGGTACCAATAGTTACCGCGGATGGCACGGTTTCGGATTCTGGCGCGACGTTAAAAAGACCGCTAATAGGCCGGTTCTTGTGACCGAGTTCGGAGCCCCCGCTTACTGGATAAACCGCAGCGTCGAAGATTCCGAACAGGCTCAGGCAGATTATCATACGGGTGCCTGGTCTGATATTATGTATAACTCAGCAGGCTATGGCGCCGGTAATTCTCTGGGAGGAGTTGTTTTCGAATGGGTGGACGAATGGTGGAAAGCTTACGAGCCCATGATACACGATACCCATACGCAATGGCCCGGTCCGGTAAAGGGCGGTTGGTTCTTTGAAGAATGGCTTGGATTGACCTCGCAGGGGAACGGGAAGTTCTCCCCATATATGAGACAGCTGAGAAAGGGGTATTACGCTTATAAGAAGATGTGGAACCCGTCTCCGGCTGACAAATTATATGATTTATGGTATAATATCGTAATTAATCTGTCATGGTGATTTAAAAAATAGGAGGTATCAGATGAAAAAGTTATTGGTTATAGCTGTTCTGTGCGCGCTTTGTGCGATGCCGGTCTGCGCTGAAGAAGCCTCGACAGCCAAGGTCGAAGGCCAGGCTTCTGTGGCCGCAGCCGCTCCTGCAAAGGCCGAAGAGTTTATAGTCTACACCGACAAATATAACATAAAGAACCACTTCATACCTTCCGGATGGATGGGCGACTATGGCGATATAGCTCTAGATGACGGATGGTCTCAGGATCCCCATAGCGGCAAGCACTCGATCAAGGTCACCTACAACGCCAAAGGAGCTCAAGGGGCCGGTTGGATGGGTATCTACTGGCAGAACCCGGCAAATAACTGGGGAACTATGCAGGGCGGCTACGATCTTTCCGACTATAAGAAGGTGACTTTCTGGGCCCGCGGCGATAAGGGTGGAGAGGTGCTCAGTGAAGTTAAGATGGGCGGAATTACCGGCGCTTATCCGGATTCCGATTCGACCGCGATAGGGCCGATAACCCTTACCAAAGAATGGAAGCAGTACGATATAGATCTTAAAGACCTTGACCTTACAAGCATAAGCGGCGGTTTTGAGTTTTCCGCCACTGCCCGGGATAACCCGGAAGGTTTTACGGTCTATCTTGACGATATAAAGTACGAAAAATAGTATTTATAGAAGCTGTGTTTTTTTGGTCATTGCGAGGAGCCCTTCGATAGGCTCAAGGCGATGAAGCAATCTAAAGCAGATTGCTTCGGGCCTTCAACCCTTGCAATGACATATCGGGTCAATCGAGGAGGTAACGGTGAAAAGCGCAAAAACTTTTAGTATGTTGGTTATGATCGGTGTTGTATGTCTATCCCTGTCCTTATGCGGCTGCGGACAGAAGAAAGACGAGTTGAATCTGCCGGAGACAGAGCAGAAGCAGCTTGAGAAAGCACAGACTGCCGCACCTGCAGCCCAGGTTAAGGGCGTCAGGCCATCAGAAGAGTTTAAGAAGTTCTACGTTTACGGCGACGGCGGGTATTTCAAGAACCACTACATACCTTCGGGCTGGATGGGGGATTACGGGGATATTGGATATGCCGACACGTGGACGGTAACTCCCCAGTCCCGTCGTACATGTATCAGAGTTACCTATAGCGCCGCGCGAAAACAGGGCGCAGGCTGGGCTGGGATATATTGGCAGGATCCGGCTAATAATTGGGGTAGCATTAAAGGCGGTTTTGATCTGACCGGCGCAAAGAAACTCACATTCTGGGCCCGCGGCGACAAAGGCGGAGAGGTTATAACCGAATTCAAGATGGGTGGCATTGCAGGTGAATTTGCCGACAGCGGTTCGTCGAGCATAGGACCTGTAGTTCTCACAAAAGACTGGAAGCAGTATACTATAGATCTGGCAAACGAAGATCTCTCCTTGGTAATAGGCGGGTTCTGCTTCGTGCTTAGCGCCATGGAGAATCCGGAAGGCGCTACGTTCTATTTAGACGAGATAGTGTACGAATAAAAAAACTTAGTGCCGGATAGGGAGAAGAGATGACAAAAAACGGTAAAAGTTCCATATTGCTCAATACTTTACTTGTGATAGCCCTGGTCGTTTTTGCGGCCAGTTTTGCCGGGGCTTTTCCCTATCTTAAAGGCACTCTTATTCCGGAGCATACCCCAAAAGGTCCCGTAAAGGTTGTTCAGGCTCAGGACGGGTGGAAGCTTACTGTAGGAGGAAAACCTTATTTCGTAAAAGGCGTATGTTATCAATATGTTCCTATAGGCGAGGCGGAACAGTATGACATCTTCTCTGATCCGCGCAAGCCATGGATAGCCGATGGTAAGATGATGAAATCGATGGGAGTCAATACCGTGCGTTTTTATAAGCCCGGTAAAGATGTCCGCGCTACCAAGCGTGTTATACAAGACCTGCATAATAAGTACGGGATAAAGACCGCCCTAGGTCACTATCTTGGGTTTTGGGATTGGCCACCGCCGAATTATGCCGACCCCGCCTTCAGAGCTAATATAATGGCAGAGGTTATGGAGATGGTCAGGGCCTATAAGGACGAAGAGGGTCTTCTCTTCTGGATCATCGGTAATGAAAATAATTACTCTTTTGACCGCGGAATAAGGGATTGGTCGACGCCTGAAATAGACGCCCTCGGGGCGCCTCTTAAAGTAAGAGAAGCCAAGGCGCGAATATATTATCGGTTTATGAACGATCTCGCCAAGGCCATAAAAGAGATAGACTCGGATCATCCTGTCGTCATGGGCAATGGAGAACTTGTATCGATATACATAGCCAAAGAAGAGTGCCCCGATGTAGACATCCTGGGAGGGATAGTATATCAGGGCAAGTCTTTTGGCACTTACTTTGACCGCTTGAAGAGGAATTTCGGCAAGCCTAACGTATTTATAGAATTCGGTTCCGACAGTTTCGACGCGGTCTGGCAGCAGGAGTCCCAGGACTGGCAGGCATTCTTTATAAAACTGCAATGGAATGAGATAGTCCAAAACAGGGCGGGCGGCGACGGGGCCGGTAATTCGCTCGGAGGTTTCGTATTCGAGTGGTCCGATGAGTGGTGGAAGCATAATCCTGATTACAATCCCGGCCGCAATATTCATGATGTAGAAGCGAGCTGGTCAAACACGGCTTATTATTTTGACGCTAAGGCCGGTAACAATATAAACGAAGAGTGGTGGGGCATAACAAGCCTCGACTCGAAAAATCTTAAAAACGGTCTCGAACGACGCACTCCCAAGAAAGCGTTTAATGTTCTGAGGGCCCTCTGGAAGGGCGACGAGGCGGGCTCCGGTAGAAAATATATGACATCGGCGCTCATCGCGCTGGTTTTTATTGTAATAATCTTTCTTATACGCAAAAAGATCTGACCTTTAAAAAAAGGAGAAGGATCTCATGAAGAACCGCTTTAACGCGTCCGTCCTCATATCTTTCCTGTCTTTAGTTTTACTATCCGTACCAGCTTATTCCGAAGATATGGTATCCATAAAAGGTTCTTATGGAGCCAGCGCCGGTTTCTCCACGGACCAATTTACGTGGAAGGACGCAAATGCCAATTACCAGGAGAAGAATTGGCAGTACGTCTACGGGGTCGACACTGTAAATACTTATGACCCGAGGATATTTGACAGATACCATCTTGAGATACAGACCAATACGGGCACTCCGTTAAACGCTTATACCGAGATAAAAGTAGACCCATGGTCGTTTGTAGGCGTAGCGCACGAGACCCTTTACAATGCGTGGAACGACTCTTGCCAGATCAAATATCTTTTCTGGCAGAACACCGGCGAGACCGCGCCCAGAGATTACCGGACTTTTCTAGGCAATCTCTTGAGGCCCGGCGAACGGAAGGTTATAGGCGGGCGCATCACCCAGGGCACCGCCACGCCTCAGGAAGTATGGACGCCGGTAGAGCCCAATTTCACCAACTTTTCCAATAATAATGTATCCGAGATCGATTACATGTTCCGTCCGGTAAGAAAACTCTGGATAGAATATAAAGAAGACCCTCTATATGTAAAGGCGTTCTTTCTGGCCGATCAGGCCGACGGTCTGACATCGGACGACCCTCTCAATCTTTCCAATAACCACGTATATTGGGCGCCCAGCCCATGGCTTTACAGCTTTGACCCGGGCATGCTTTTGGGTACAGCCCCGCGCAGTTACCAATCCGCGAAGTGGAGTTGGGACCTTCCGTGGTATGCCCAGGATACCAATCGCAACTTTCTTACTTTCCTGAGAGGTGGCACTGTGGGTTATAATTTCGGAGATACAGCCACAGTTACCTTTACCGCCGCTGCCCCCATGAGCCTCTGGGATGACTTTGACGCCTGCGACAACGTTCCGGTTGCCGGTAGATTCAAGATGAAGGCTGCGCCCGGGCTGGACATAGGCTCCACTTACACATCCAGGTACGGTATTTATAAACAGAACGCAAACGCCAATAACCAGGTCCTTGGTTTTGATTTCGATTATAATATCGGGCAGGATACCCATTTAATAGGCGAATACGCGGCGAGCTATCTGCGCATGGTCGAGATAGGAGAGCAGCAATATGTAAATACCGGCTACGCATACGTCACCGGAATCAAATCGACGCGTGAATGGGAAAAGCATCTCTTCTCGTGGGACACCACCTTTACCCAGATGAGCCATAATTTTTCGCCAGGGCTGGCAGATTACAGGGATACCAGGGAGGACAGGGACTGGGGTAGACATATATGGTTCGACCCCATAGGCGAAGAGGACGCGGCCATAAGGATAGGCGACTCTGTCGATGTCAATCGATACGTCGTGGGCGCCAACGCCCGGGCTACTCTTTACGATAATCTCGTAGATTTCTACCTTAATTTCCGCAATGCCCATAGTTCATATACTAATAAGTTTATCGAAAACACGACCCGTTTTGAGGTCACGGTAAATCCGCTCTCCGCTCTGCAGCTGAAGGGCCTATTTTTGAACAGGGCGAGACCGCTTTCTTACGGCGGGCTTGATCCGTGGATATATGACAGGTATTGGGATATCCCGTACCCGAACCAGCAGGTGCAGGATGGGCAAAGGGCCGATCTCTTCACTATATCCGGCGGAGCAAAATTGGAACTTTACGACCAGAAGCTTACGATATACGGTATATATGAGGCTACCAACGACCCTCAGGACTTCCCAAGACGCGAGGTGAATTTCCCGTCCAACTATAACAGGATGTATAACAACATACCTTTTAGCGATGTAACGAACACTCTTTTCAATCAGGGCATATTTAACCTTCCTCCTTACGATTTTTACAATATATGGAAAGGGGTCGTTATAGTAAGGCCGGTCGATAAAATAACGATCAGGTATACCCACGTGACCAACGGCAACCGCAACTATGCTCCGCTTCTCGATGATAATCATAACCATGACGCCATAGACATAACTTATAAGGTCTTTGACCGGCTAGTTGTCCAAGCCGGATACTCTTATTCCAGGGTCATAAACCTCCGTCGGGCTATGGATACTAACGCCGGCGATATGCCTTTCGAGCCGCACAATAACGTTTACGCCCAGGCCAAATATACGATGAACCGCGACCATAACTTTATAGTGCAATTCGGTGAATACGGCATATTGGAGCAGGAGTTGGGTGAGTTCGGCAATCTTAATCCCGGTATGGGATTCTTGTCATCCAGACAAGGTGTTCTTGATACCCGAAGTATCGTGAGAATGTTTTATCAGGGCAAGTTCTGATCCACTGATTTATTTTAAAGCTTTGTTCCGGCGCTCGTCATTGCGAGGCTGAAGCCGCAGGCGAAGCCGAAGCAATCTATTAAAAGAAGATTGCTTCGTCGGGCCAAGGCCCTCCTCGCAATGACTTTTTGTTTTACATGATAATACTTATTTGGAGTAAATGATCGTGTCGAAAAACAGCATGAAAGAACGAAGGCAGTACATAAGGCTTAATTCCGTCTTTCCGGTCACGATATATCTTAAAAAAGAGAGCGGCCCGCAGGGCCGTCCTATACAGGCGTTTACCCACGACGTTTCGCTAGGCGGTCTCTGTCTTTACGTGAACGATCCGGACAGCGATCTCATAAATGCTTCGCGTCATGAGATGGGTTCGTTCGAGATAAATATAGACATACCTTTTACTTCCAAACCCGTCGAAGCCCGGGTAAAGCCTGCGTGGCATGAGCTCAAAGACGGCCACCGACATAAGAAGCTTGTAATGGGCGTTTCCTACGAGAAGATAGATCCGCGCGCGAACGCCAGGATAATGAGCCGCGCCAGACGCATGAAGTGGTTGCCGCGCATAGCCGTCTTTTCCATAATAATCCTTATGGCGCTTCTTACGGCCAGCTTCTACGAAAGCTACTCTCTCAAGATGAGGAATACGGAGCTCATTAACAGATTCTATAAAGTACAGGATACGAGCGAGATATACAAGCGGAGTTTTTCCAAGATAGAAGAGCAATACGCGGCGTTGAAGCTGGAATCGCAAAAGAACGAGGAGAAGATAGCCAGCCTCCAGAAAGAGCTGGACGGTATAGGGTCGGTATCCGCCGGTCCGGAGACCGAGACAAGAAAGACGGTTCTATTATCGGAGTTAAAAGACGCCGAGGCCGAGAAAGGGCTTCTTGATAAGGAGCTCTCTTCTACGCTCGACAAGAGAGAAAAAACAGGTCATCTCTTGGATGAGGTCAGACAGAGGAGGCAGGAGCTCGAAGGCCAGACGGTTAAAAATATGTATCAATGGCTCAAGACGCACCAGAATAAGTCGACCGGCCTTATGATGAGCTTTGAAGGCGATCAGGCAGTGAAGGACTGGGCTTTTACGTACGACCAGTCGCTTGCTCTTCAGACATTCATGCTATTCAATGATACCGAAAGGGCCGAGAATATCCTATTGTTTTACAGGGATAAGGCTGCTCGCAGGGATAAAGCATTCATGAATGCATACAATGCCAATTCCATGAGCCCTACCGAAGATCTTGTGCGGTCCGGGCCCACGATATGGATAGGTATAGCCGCCCTGCAGTATGCCAAGCATACTCAAGATCGCAGTTTCCTGAGCCTTGCGGAAGACGTTGCCGGGTGGGTAATATCCATGAAGGACAGGGAGGGCGGTCTTAAGGGCGGCAAGGACGTGACCTGGTATTCTACCGAGCACAATTTGGACGCGTACGCCCTCTTTAATATGCTATATGAGATGACCAAAAAGGATTTATACTGCAGAGAGAGAGACAGCACTCTTAAGTGGATAAAGGAGAATACCTATTCCGAGAAAGACGGAGGGATGAGGCGCGGCAAGGGTGATGCTACCATAGCTACGGATACGATGTCCTGGGCTATAGCCGCGATAGGTCCGGCCGTTCTGTCCAGGGAAGGGATGGACCCTGACGGCATAATAAAATTTGCCGAAGACAATTGTGTAACCACGACCATGTTTACCCGTTCCGACGGAAGCACTGTCAGTGTCAGGGGTTTTGATTTTGCAAAGTCCGCAAACGCTCCAAGGGGAGGGGTCATATCTACGGAGTGGACAGCGCAGATGGCATTGGCTTTCAAGATAATGGCCGATTATTATTTCGGACTCGGAGATTCGAAGAAGTCACAGGGATATCTTAAAAAATACGAAGATTATCTTTCGGAACTGGACAAGATGATAATATCAAGCCCTTCACCGAGCGGACAAGGAGCGGGATGCCTTCCTTACGCCTCTCAGCCGGGCGCGGATACAGGCCATGGCTGGAGGAC
Organism: Candidatus Omnitrophota bacterium; assembly: GCA_017993955.1. Lineage (GTDB taxonomy): Bacteria > Omnitrophota > Gorgyraeia > 2-01-FULL-45-10 > 2-01-FULL-45-10 > JAGOLR01. The sequence continues at coordinate 663 of JAGOLR010000064.1, read as the reverse complement.
GCCAGCCGGAGCTCATACAGGGTCTGTTTCGGCGACCGCGTATGCGATATTTGCGAAACGCGGATTCAATCCGTTGTCGCTAGAGTAGAGTCGCAGTTAGAATTTAATAGGTACGTATTGCTATAGAAGGTTTAGGTTGAGGTTCAGGTTAAGGTCAAGAGGGTAAAATGAGTCCTAAATATTACATGAAAGACGGAGAGTTTGTAATAGAAGATTACAACAATGCGAGACCTTTCTCAAGCTTTCTTCCCGGGATAGCGGGTATTTACGGAAAGCCCCTTTGGGCGTTTTATGTGAACCGCGGCCAATGCGTGGCATCTTTCGGGGCCAACTCCAAAGACGGCGCCATAATGGAGTTCTACCCCGCCAATACCGCATACAGGCGCACGTCTATCGAAGGCTTCCGGACATTCATAAAATACGAGAATAAATCCGGCAGGCGCGGCATATACGAACCTTTTTCGATGCATCCTTCCGAAAACCCATCCAGACCGAAGCAGACCATGTATATATCGCGCCACGAATTCAGGATAGAAGAGAGGTCTGCGGAGCACGGCTTCAGGGCCGAGGTGGTATATCATACAGTCCCGGGAGAGGATTTCCCGGCCATTGCCAGGACTATAAAAGTCGAAAATCTTGCCTCGGAAGAGAGGTGCCTAGAGA
>JAGOLR010000063.1 GCA_017993955.1 Candidatus Omnitrophota bacterium | reverse complement strand
CCGGATAATTTTGCTTTTATAATCCGTTCCGGCGGGGCGAACCTCAGATACAGCGAATTTAAGGTATCGTATGCTATAGCGGTCGGGGGAGTGAAGCATATAGCCATCATAGCGCATAATAATTGCGGCATGACAAATCTGATATCAAAGAAAAAACCTTTTATAGAAGGGCTTGTCAGGATAGCCGGATGGACCAAAGAGTCGGCGGAAGAGCATTTTATGAATCTTGCTCCCATGCACGAGATAGGTAACGAAATAGATTTCGCGATGAGCGAGGTTTACAGGTTGAGCAGAAAATATCCTAAGGTTAAAGTGACGCCTTTATATTATAACGTATACGACGGACTCTTGTACTGCATGCGCTGAATCAGTCAGCGGATTTCAAATAGCTTGATAAAGCCTGCGGCTGGTATATAATATGAGTTGGCGACATAATATAATTTTATTACGGGGGGTGAAAAGATGACTTTACTGCAGCTTATTTCGACCGGCGGTTTTACGATGGTGATATTGGCGCTCTGTTCGCTTATATCGCTGGGAATCATTATCGAGCGCTACAGGTACTATCAACGGCTTTCCAAAATAAAGAGACAAGATTTCATGTCGAATGTGAAGAGGGAGATGGACCGCGGAGAACTGAACCATGCCCTGAGGGTATGCGAAACTACCGACACTCCTTTCGCTAAAGTCGCGCATGCGGGTTTATCATTACACGGTCACCCTGAAAGAGAGATATCCAATAATATGGATAGGGCCTCTATAGTGGAAAATAACCTCTTAGAACGACATACGGGTATTGTGGGGACGATAGGTTCGACGGCCGTTTATATAGGGCTATTCGGCACCGTCCTTGGGATTATAAGGGCCTTTATGGATATATCCACTAGCGGCACCGGAGGCATAAATGTCGTAAGCAAAGGCATATCGGAATCTCTGGTTTGCACGGCCGCGGGCCTTATAGTGGCAGTGCCGTCTGTTATGGCTTACAATTATTTTTTAAAACGCATAGGGGACTTTAATACCGATATGGAGCTATGCGCCTCTGAAGTTATGGATATGACGGTGGGTAAAAATGCGCGTAAAAGCTAAGGCCGGCAAGGAAAAGCCGATAACCGAGATAAATATAACGCCGTTTACCGACGTTGTCCTGGTCCTTCTGGTCATCTTCATGATAACGACGCCGCTTATATTGCAGTCCAATATAAAGGTAAATCTTCCGACGGTGACCAGCGCGAAAAGCGACAAGATAGTAAACCAGGTCATAATAACCGTTACGGAAAAAGACGGCATATATCTGGGTGATAAAAAGGTCTCCCACAAAGACCTGGAGACCAAGATCGCGGCGATGCGTTCTTATAATCCCGATCTTATGGTTGTGCTATTCTCTGACGGAGCCGCTTCATTTAAGAACGTCGCTTCGGTGCTGGGCATATTGAATGCCGCCGGTGTTAAAGACCTTAATATAGCGGTAAATACCGAACCATCCGGAAAGACGCCGGCCCAGCCGGCTAAAAAGACCGGAAAGAAGTAGATATCCTTAGAAGCGCGCCTGTAAAAATTTTCATACTCCTATAAATGAGAAAATCCTTAATAAAAAGAAGCATCTTTCCAGCCGCAGTCGTCGCCGCAGTATTTGCGTTCACGCCGGGGCTTGTACCTTTCGCCTTAGCCGAAGATAACCCTAAACCCGCGCAATCGGAATCTTCCGAACAGCTCGATTTCGCCAGCGGATTATTCAGCCGGAAGATGTATAAGATGGCCGCGGACGAGTATAAAAAATTCATATCATCCTATCCGGAAGACCCGAAGATTCCGCGCGTGTATTTCATGGTGGCCGAGTCGCTCTTTTATCTAGGCGACTACCGCTCGGCGACCACAGCTTACGACGAATACCTGAAGCGTTTCGCGCTCGATAAGGACGCCGTCCACGCTAAGCTACGCATCATAGCTTCTGCCATAGAACTTAAAGATTGCGACAGGGCGATGGCCGAAGCGGAGCAATTTATATCTCAAGGGCAACCGCCCGATATACGGAGTGAGGCCTTGTATCTGATCGGACTTTCGCGGTTGTCATGCGGCGACAAAGAGACGGCCGCAAAATATTTTAAAGAGGCATGTGACATAGGTAAGGAGTCGACATATGCGGCAGTCGCTGCGTATCAACTCGGCCGCATATCGCGGGACGCAAAGGACCTTACCGGGGCAATAGATTGGTTTGATAAGTCCGCGGCGCTCGCTCAAGAAGACGAGATCAAAGCCCTGTCGAGGATCGGAGGCTCTGAGGCCAGGATAGACCTTGGCAATTTTAAAGAGGCCGCGGAGATGCTCAGGCCTTTGGCTTTAGGCGATTCCGGCCCGTCTGAAACCAAGGACAGGGCGGTCCTGGGATTGGCCCGCGCCCTATACGGCATGAAGGCTTACGGCGAACTTATAGATTCTTATAAAAAGGTAAGAGGTTCGATGCGTTCGCCGTCTCTTAGGATGCAGACGGTTATTTTTGTATCCCAGGCCTATACTAAAGAACAAAGGGATGCCGAGTCCACGGCGATCCTGGATGCCATATCGACAGATACAAGCCTTACGCCATCCGAGTCGGAATCGGTATTTTTCGCTAAAGTCTCAGCGTTCATAGCTGCCAAAAAATACGAAGAGGCCCGCTCTCTCCTTGATTCCAAGAAAGATTATATAGACCCGTCACGCGCCGCATTTTTAAAGGCCGAGACGGATTATTACCTTAAATCCTACGCCAAGGCAAGAAAGGGCTATGACGATTTTTTACTTGCTTATCCTGACTCTCCGTTAAAGGCGCAGGCTCTTTACGGCATGGCCTTTGCCGCTATGTATAATAACGAGAAACATGTGGCAAAGGATGTCTTCCTGAAGATAGTGTCGAGTTTTCCCGATGATGAGTTGGCTGGGAAGGCGCTGTATTCAGCCGCCGCGCTCGAGGAAGAACTGGGGCTGGCCGCGGAAGGCATCTCGCATGCCAAAAAATATATCGAGCTATACGGCGACCGAGAAGACGCTAAAGCCGCGAGACTTTTGCTCGGCCGTCTGTACGGCGGTTCTAAAAAATATTCCGACGCTATTAAGGTATATGAAGAATATCTGGCCCGTTATCCTGCCGACCCCAAGACTGCGGAAGTCTATTTTATGATAGCTCGCAGCTATCAGGCCGCCGGAGATCACACGCGCTCTACAGAATACTTTTCCAGGATAGCCAAGGACACTCCCGGCGCAGGAGAGTTATATTATAAAGCGCGTACTAACATCGCCCAGAACTATATCGCGATGAAGAACGAGCTGGAAGCCGCGAAGATAATGGATGATATTCTGGTCAGTGATCGCGAGAATGAGAAAGCGTTCGAAAATTACCTCTGGGTGGTGAAGCGTTATATAGACGCGAAACTATACGAAGACGCCATGCGCGTACTCGATGTTGCGTCGGCTCACAAAGAGGCGGTTAAAAATAAGACAGCGATCGAGTATTATAAGAGCGAGGCCGAACGGGGCCTGGGTAATTACGATGCCGCTATAGCAGGATACGAAAGATGCGTCAAGATGGATGAAGAGGGGCAAGGGGTATTTACCGGGGCCGCGTATCAGGGTATGGGCCTTGTTTTTCTGGCCAAAAAAGATATCGACCAAGCCCGAAAATCTTTCGAAAGCGCCATAGCCTTCAACCCTTCGGATAATACGGTGGTGATGAGATCCCGTTATTATCTGGCGGATATCCTGTCGGGCGAGAATAAATACGATGAGGCCGCGAAGATGTACATGATGGTCGCGATATTGTACGAAGACAATTCGTTTGTGCCTTCATCTTTATACAAAGCCATACTGGCTTTCGAGAAACTGGGCAAGAAGGACGAGGCAGAAAAGGCGTGCAGGGATTTTCTGGCGCGTTTTCCCGGAGATGAAAGGTCGACCGAGATAAATCAAATATTGGGTAAGATAGAAAATGTTCAAAGATAGAGACCTCTTAACATCGATCGCTATTTCGATAGCGGCCCATCTGGCCTTGATAGGCGCGGCGTCTTTTATATATCTGGGGTCTTTTACTCCGCCCGCGCCTGAGCCTAAAAAAGAATTCCATGTAAAGATATCTTCCGACAAGCCTTTGAAACGTCTGCCTATAGCGCGCGCCGGGAGCGAAGGCCCGGTCACATCTTTTCCTGGTTACGGAGGGCCGGTATCGGACACCATTTCTACCGGTGACGATGACAAGACCGGAAGCGGGCTCGAGCGGGACGAGCATTTTACCGACTTCATGGTTCGGGGACAGACCGAAGAGAGCCGGGCATTGCCGGATAAGCGCGCTCCTGTATATAGCACAGAGACTGTTTCCAAACGCAAGGTGCGGGATGACGTCATAAGCGACGACAAGAACGCGCTTTTGATAGAGAGCCAGACCGAAATGGAGGCCGGCCAGGATGAGGTGGAACTGCCCAAGGAATTTACGACGGAGATGCCAGGTTTCACGCCCGTATCGTCCGGAGGCAGAGGCGACGCTTTTTCCTATAAGCCTTTGAAAGGCTACGGCGGCCGCGGCGCGCTCGGAGGCGGCGGAGGGGGCGGATCAGGCATAGACGACTATTTTATGGCGGATCTGGTCGTTTATAAGGACCCGGATGACGGGAAGAAATATTTCAAGATCACCATAATGTCCGGGACCGAAGTTGAAAAGTTCAAAGTGATACCGAAGGATATATTATTTCTCGTCGATTGTTCGCTTAGCATACAATCAGAGCTTGCAGGGTTTAAGGAAGGGATGAACCGTTGCCTTGAAAAGCTGGGTAAAGACGATACTTTCAACATAATCAAGTTCGACTCCAACACCAGGGCTTTAAGCGGATCTCCGTTGGATACCTCTCCAACTTCTCTGGATTCCGCAAAGCTCTTTATAGATAAGCTTAGGCCCTCCAGCATAACCGATCTGTACAGCGCTCTCGATGAATCGATACGGATCGATGCCGGGAGAAGGCCTTCCTATATAGTCGTTTTAAGCGACGGTCGCCCTACGTCAGGCGTAAGGAATTCGCGGGAGATAATATCAAGAGTTACCGCAGAGAACAAGTCCGACAGACCGATATTCTTCTTCTGCGGGACGGGTAGGGTGAACAGATACCTTGTGGACATACTCACCTTTTCAAACAGGGCCTGGGCCGAATATTCCGGTAAATCCGAGCGCATGTATGAGGGGCTATTAAATTTCTATGACAAGATAAAAGACCCCATCATATTGTCGCCAAAGTACCGTTTTTCCGGTATAGACACGAAAGAGGTATATCCAAAACACCTAAGCGATTTTTTCCGCGGGGTCTCCTTCGTAATATACGGTACATACGAGACCGAAGGCGAATTTTCCATGCAGATAACCGGAGAAGGGGCCGATGACCGGCTCGAGTTCATATTCGCAGACTCTTTCCAGAGGGCGCGGCAGGGCACGCCCGAGATAGCCCGCCAGTGGGCCTATAATAAGATATACCACCTTGTAAGCATCCTGGCCGTAAAGGGGAGTGATCCCGCCATAGTCCGGCAGATACAGGAGCTTTACGAAAAATTCGATATTACCACCCCGTATGCGGAAGGGATAAAGTAGCGATGTATCCTCGGTCCCGCTATTTCATAATAGCCGCATTCCATTATGCTTCATATTAATAAGACACCTCACATAATAGCATTGTCGATCGCCCTTATAGCTATCCTCGGATTTTTAGCTTACGGTAATTCCTTAAAGGGCGAATTTCTTTATGACGACGAGTATTTGGTAAAATCAAATACCTATATAACGGACTGGTCGAATACGGGAAGGATATTTACCGAGTATATAGGCGCAGGCGGGGGGATAGACTTCAGGTTCTACCGGCCCGTTCAGATATTAACATACCTTGTAGACTACTCATTATGGAAGCTGGACGCGAGGGGTTATCATTTAACAAATATCCTGCTCCACATAGGAGCCGCAGTATGTGTATTCCTATTTTTTATTATTATCGGCGCGGGATGGCCCTCTTCATTTACAGGCGCGGTGTTATTTCTATTGCATCCGATACATACCGAAGCGGTCTCTTATATATCGGGACGAGCCGATTGCCTCGCCTTAATATTTATTATTCTTGCCTTGATCTTTTATATAAGAGCCGTAAGAACTGATAAGCCATTTTTTTATATAGTTATGTTTTTGGGCTATCTTTTGGCGCTTCTTTCAAAGGAGAGCGCCCTTGTATTTCCGGCTTTAGCGCTTATCTACCATTACGCATTAAGGGAAAAGTTAAAGATAAAACCGTTTTTTTGTATATTGCTGGCAACCATTTTATATGCGGGTTTGAGGCTGTCAGTCTTGCAGGGTTCGCCTATAAAGATAGCTCCCCAGCCGTTTTTTGAGAGGCTGCCCGGTTTCTTCGCGGCCATAACAAGTTACACAAAGCTTCTATTAGCGCCGTTTGGGCTGCATATGGAATACGGCATAAAGACCTTCCGCTTTACGGACCCGCAATCTATCCTAGGTATCGCGATATTCGTATCAGCAATCGCGTATGCCGTAAGGATCAGAAAGACGAACGGACTTATTTCTCTTGGGTTATTATGGATATTCGTAGCTATATTGCCGGTATCTAACGTTATATATCCGGTTAACGCTTATATGGCGGAACATTGGCTTTACGTCCCTTCGGTCGGATTTTTTTTATCACTCGCTATTTTTCTGCAATATATCAGGAAGAGGTTTGCCATATTTTTCATGGTAGTTATTTTGGCGTTGCCGGTATTTTATATATATCTTACTGTAAAGCAGAACGGGTATTGGCAAGATCCCATGACTTTTTTCAAAAGGACGCTTCAATATTCGCCTTATAGTTATCGCGTGTATAACGGCATGGGCGTAAAATATGACGAGGCCGGTGATAAGGATATGGCTCTGGCAGCGTATAAAAGGTCTATAGAGCTCAATCCGCAAAACGCTTTTGCGCTTAATAACCTGGGCCAGCTGTATATATCTATGGGCAGGAATGAGGAGGCGGAGGCGGTTATACGTAAGGCCATGGATATAGAGCCTGGCTCTGCGTTCATGCCGAATAGTATGGGCAAACTTTACAGTGCGATGGGTAAGTACGAGGAGGCGATCCGATATTTTAAGAAGGCCATAGAGTTAAATCCCGGATATTCGGTAGCATACAATAATCTGGGCGGCATATATTGTCTTCTGGGAAGATACGGAGAGGCCGTCGAGTTCCTTAATAAGGCGATTAAAATAAATCCGTCATCCGCGGGGCCTTATTATTACAATCTCGGAGTGGCGTATTCCGGCATGAATAAACCTGACGATGCCATAGCGGCGTATGAGAAAGCTGTTAGTTTCGATCAAAAAGACCCCGACACGCATTATAATCTGGCAGTGCTTTATTATAGAAGTAACCGCATGGACAAGGCTTCCAGGCATTTTGGGATAGCGGCAGGCCTGGGTCGTCGTTTAGAGCCGGAATGCTTGTCGCTTTTAAAATAATATTCATTTAAAACCTAACCAATTTTAAAAATATGATATCGGTAAAAAATATATCTAAACGCTACGGTACAAGGGTGCTATTCTCGGATGTCAGCTTCGACGTGCTCGCCGGAGAAAGGATAGGGCTTGTGGGGCGCAACGGCCACGGGAAGACCACGCTATTTCGCATCATGACAGGCGAGGAGGAGCCCGATAGCGGCAGGGTGCTGATGCCGAAAAATTACAGGATAGGCTATCTGGGCCAGCATCTTACTTTCACAAAGCCCACAGTGCTGGAAGAAGGATGTATGGGCCTGGGCCCCCATGAGCCGGAGGCCGAATGGAAGGTCGAGAAGGTCCTGTCGGGATTGGGCTTTAACCAGTCGGACTTCGGCCGTAACCCTTCTGAATTTTCCGGGGGTTTTCATATGCGCATAGCGCTCGCCAAGGTGCTGGTGTCAGAGCCGGACATGTTATTATTGGACGAGCCGACCAATTTTCTCGATATAGTCTCGATAAGGTGGCTTGAAAAATTTTTAAGGTCCTGGAAGGGCGAGATGATAGTTATAAGCCATGACAGGGATCTGGTAGACAGCGTAACGACGCATATAGTGGGAATACACCGAGGCATGGTAAGGAAGATGCAGGGCGCAACAGCTAAATACTATGCCCAGTTGCGCGCCGACGAGGAACTCCATGAAAAGAGGAGGCTGGAAGACGAGAAGAAGCGTAAAGACATGACCGATTATATTAACAGGTTCCGCTCCAAGGCCTCTCACGCCAAGGGCGTTCAGTCCACAATAAAGAAACTCGAAAAGATGGAGAAGCTGGACAAACTCGAGGAGATACACAGGCTCTCCTTCTCTTTTAATTACGAGCCTTTCCGCGCCTCGCAGATGATGGACGTGAACGATCTCGCCTTCTCATATACCGGCGGAGAGCCGTATCTTATAAGCGGTCTCAATTTTACCGTGAATAGAAACGACAAGATATGCATAGTCGGCAAGAACGGCAAGGGTAAGACCACGCTTTTGAAGCTCCTCTCCGGCCGTTTGAAGCCTCTCGCAGGCGGCGTAAAGACCCATCCAACCGCGATGCCCGCTTATTATGAACAGGCCAATACCGCAGATCTGGACGATGACCTTACCGTGGAAGAGGAGATAGGAAAAGGCCTGGCCTTTATCGAGAAGACCCGTCTCAGGGGTATATGCGGGGCAATGATGTTTCCTGGGGACGATTCGGAGAAGAAGGTGAAGGTCCTGTCCGGGGGAGAGCGCAGCCGCGTTCTATTAGGCAAGCTTCTAGTTGCGCCGTCCAATATACTTTTTTTGGACGAACCGACGCATCACCTGGATATGGAGTCCTGCCAGGCCATGATGGATGCCGTGAGAGATTTTGAGGGCGCGGCGCTTGTGGTCGCGCACGACGAGCATTTGCTGAAAGAGGTAGCTACGAAGCTCATAGTATTTAAAAATGACCGGGTATTTTTTTATCCCGGTACCTATCAGGAATTTCTGGATAATGTAGGCTGGGAAGAAAGCCCGGAGAGCGCCCAAACCAGGATCCCCGATCCTCAGGCCTTGAAATCCGTCACGTCGAAACCCGCCGATCTTCATAGCCCGGTTACGCCTAAAACAGAACCGTATCTTACGTC
>JAGOLR010000062.1 GCA_017993955.1 Candidatus Omnitrophota bacterium | reverse complement strand
ACCACGGATCGACGCTAGTGAGCTTAGGGGTGGCGCGCCATGCCGGTAAAGGCGAAACCGTGATCGGCAATGCCGCGGGCAGGGTTCTGGCAGAGATAAGGACCGTGGCTACGATACTTTCAAAGGCCGGATTTGATACCAAGATATCCAAAGATATAGACTCGGTGATTTGGAGTAAGCTCATAGTAAATGTGGGTATAAATGCGCTAAGCGCCATAACCAGGCTGCCTAACGGTGCACTTGCGGAACATGAAGAGACCAAGGCGGTGATGAGGGCGGCTGTGCAGGAAGCGGTAAAAATAGCCAAACGTAAGCGCATAAAACTTGCCTACGACGACGCTTTCCAGAAAGTCGAAGGTGTATGCAGAGCTACGGCAGAGAACATATCCAGCATGCTTCAGGATGTGATCAATAAAAAGCGTACAGAGATCGATTTTATAAATGGAGCCATTGTCCGGCAGGGGAAGACTCTTGGTATACCGACCCCCGCAAACGAGGTGCTCACCAATCTGGTCAAGACCATCGAGTCGAGTTATAAAAAATCCGTCATCTAGGAGGCCTTAAATGCTTATCATAGGAGAAAGAATAAACTCTACCCGTAAAAGCATAAACGAAGCGATCAAATCCAGAAACGCTGCCTTCATCCTTAAAGAGGCGCGAGATCAGACCGCCGCGGGCGCCGAATTCATCGATGTGAATTGCGCCGTTACTTCGGGGGATGAAGTCCAGGATATAGATTGGGTTATAAGCGTAATACAGAGCGAAATGCCGGATGTCAGTATATGTATAGACAGCCCAAATTATCTTGCAATCGACCGGGCGCTTAAAGTATACAAGGGCAACGGTAAGACGCTTATAAATTCTATTACCGCAGATGATAACAGGATAGATTCTATACTGCCGCTTGCTATGGAATACGGCGCAAGCGTTGTGGCGCTGACTATGACCGAAAGAGGCATGCCCGATACGGCTTCCGAGCGGGCAGATATAGCTTCTTCTATTATGGAGAAAGTGAGAAGGAAAGGTTTTAAAAAGGATCGTCTGTATTTCGACCCATTGATAAGACCGGTATCTACCGAGCCCGGCCAGGCTTCGGAATTTTTGAAAGCCATTCCTCTTATAAAGACGCTGGGTGAGGTCAGGATAATATGCGGGCTTTCCAATGTATCGTATGGTTTGCCGCGTAGAAGCGCTATAAACTCCGCCTTTCTTGCCATGGCCATATATGCGGGTCTTGATGCGGCAATAGTTGACCCCACAGATGTTAATATAAGGTCCATATTAAAGGCCTCAAGCGCCCTTCTTGGAAACGATGAATATTGCGGCGAATATATAAAGGCATTCAGGGAAGGGAAGCTTATCTAGTTATATATGGCAAAAAAGATATTTATCGCGGCTACCATGCAGAACGACGGTAAGACTACGGTATCATTAGGGCTTATTGCCGCTCTCAAAAAGCGGTTTGAGCGCATAGGCTTTATAAAACCGATAGGCCAGCGTTATCTTATGGAACAGGGTTATAAAGTAGATGAGGATTCAGTCCTGATAGAAGAGGTCTTCGGCATAAAATGTAATATAAAGGATATGTCGCCCGTAGCCATAGAGCGTGGGTTTACAGAGCGTTTTATCGATAAAGGCGCCGAGGAAGATTACGCAAAGCTTATACGGGATTCCTACGAGAAAGTAGCCGGAGATAACGATCTCGTGATAATAGAGGGGACCGGGCATGCCGGAGTAGGTTCGGTATTCGGGCTTTCTAATGCTACTGTAGCAAGGCTTTTAGACGCTAATGTCATTATGATATCTTCGGGAGGCGTAGGTAAACCAATTGACGAAGTTATGCTGAACAAGGCGCTTCTCGATAAAGAAGGTGTTAAACTCGCTGGTGTCGTAGTGAACAAGGTCCTTCCGGAAAAATACGACAGAATATCCAGATTGGTAAAAAAGGGGCTATTGCAAAAAGACCTGCCCGTTGTAGGGGTTCTGCCGTACCAGAAGATCCTGGACATACCGACCATGCGGGAGATACAGGAAGAATTGAAGATTGATATACTGAGCAAGGGCAAGAGCCTGGACACCATGGTGGAAAATGTTCTTATAGGCGCGATGAATGTCAAAGACGCTATGGAGTATATAAAGAATAATTCGTTAATGATAATACCAGGCGACAGGGACGACATGATAGAGTCTGTATGCAGGGTCCACGCCGGGAAGCTGAAAAAAAGGTTCAATATATCCGGTATCATATTAAGCGGAGGCATGATGCCGAGGCCCGAAAACCTGGATGATATCGAGAAGGCCGGTATACCAGCCCTCATCACCAAGGAAGATACGTACTCTGTCGCCGCGCGCATACATTCAATGGTTGTAAAGCTAAAGCCCCAGGATACCGAAAAGATCAAGATAATCGTCGATATGGTTGAAAAGTATTTAAATATTGACGATGTGATAGCAAGCCTTCGATGAAACCCAGGGATTTTCTAAGGTCCGCAGTATTTTTTCTTGTTTTAGTCAGTTCCGTTTCGACTTTCATGGCCTTACGGCAAGTTAAAGACGCTCGAATTGTCAGTGCCACACGTTTTCTGATGGGGACCTTGGTAAGATTGGAGGTGCCTTTTGAGGAAGGCAAGGACACAAAATCGGCTATATCAGCCGCATTTAATGAGATATCCCGTCTCGAAGAGGTGTTCAGCGCTTATAAACCTGATAGCGAATTATCGCGCCTAAACCGTTCGGCTGCACAGGGGGCAGTCGCTGTTTCAGAAGAATTATTTTTTGTTATAAAAAGATCGCTCGAATATTCCGCAAAGACCAAAGGTTCCTTTGATATAACCGTGAAGCCTTTGAGGGACCTGTGGAAGCGTGCTGGTGAGTCGGGTGAGCCTCCTTCCGAAGCGTCTATTACTGATGCCAGATCTAGGGTAGGGGCTGACTTGGTGTTTTTGGATGATAGATCCAGGACGGTAAAATTTGCTCAAGAAGGCGTCGAGCTTGACTTAGGCGCCGTGGCTAAAGGTTACGCTGTTGACCGTGCTACGAAAGTTTTGAAAGATCTTGGGATCAGGAATGCTGTAGTAAGCGCAGGCGGCGATATGTTTTGCATAGGCGCGAGATCAAAAGAAAAGCGCTGGAAGATAGGCATTCAACATCCGAGAGATAGATCTAAAATTATTTATACTATAAACGTTACCGACAAAGGAGTCGATACTTCGGGTGATTACGAGAGATATTTTACTATAGCCGGTAAGCGTTATTCGCATATAATAGACCCAAAAACCGGCATGCCCATAGGAGATAATATTGTGAGTGCGACCGTAGTGGCGCTGGATTCGATGACGGCCGATATATTTGCCACAGCTTTGTGTGTATCGGGAAAAGGCGGACTCGGACTCGCCGTATCTAATGGTATCGATGCCATGCTAATTATAAAAGAAGATAATGGCTTGAGTACGTATATGACTAAAGATTTTGAGTCCAGGTATGACCTCCAGAAATAAGCCTGAGATGAAAGTGTCCGGTAAGATAGCCGTGGCCATGAGCGGAGGAGTCGACTCATCCCTGGCCGCTGCGCTATTAAAAAAAGAAGGTTATGATATATTCGGTATAACTTTCAAGATGTGGCCCAGAGAGGAGTGCGGGTCTAGTGTCGGGAGGGCTTGTTGCAATCTTGAAGCGGTTGTGCGCGCGCGGGCGGTGGCCGAAGACCTGGGTATACCTTATTATGTCTTCGATCTTAGCAAAGAATTCAAATCCCAGGTTATAGATTATTTCTGCGAAGAATATCTTAGCGGCCTTACCCCGAACCCGTGCGTTGTATGTAATGAAAAGATAAAATTTGACGCCCTGCTGGATAAGGCAAGGTCTCTCGGCGCCGAGCATATTGCTACGGGCCACTACGCCAATATTGCTTTCGATAAAAAGTCCGGTCGGTATCTTCTGAAGGAGGGCAAGGACAAAGAGAAGGATCAGTCATATTTTCTTTACCGGCTTATACAGGAGCAGCTGCGCTCCGTCATATTCCCACTCGGAAATTTTACGAAGGCGCAGGTGCGCGCCATGGCCAAAAAATACAAGGTAAGAACGTACAGCACCGTTTCGAGTCAGGATATCTGTTTTATACGTGACCTTGATTATGTCGATTATATAAAAGAAAAAACAGCCGCGAAGATAGAGCCTGGCGACATAGTCGATATATCGGGCAAGGTGGTTGGCCGTCATAAAGGAATAACCTCGTATACGATAGGGCAGAGAAGGGGTCTTGGGATAGCGCACAAAGAGCCGCTTTATGTAACGGCTATCGATGTGCTCCGGAATAAGGTTATCGTCGGTACCAAAAAAGATATTTTACGCAAAAGCCTGATAGCTGATAGATTGAACTGGATAGCCGTTGACGGCATCGATAAGCCGGTGCGGGTTATGGCTAAGATACGGTATAATACGAAGAAGTCGCCTGCTGCGGTCACTAATTTGGGCGATGGCACGGTAAGGGTAGATTTCGATGCCGCCCAGGAAGCGCCAACGCCAGGCCAGGCGGTCGTGTTCTATGATAAGGACATAGTAGTCGGTGGCGGCTGGATTAAAGAGGCGTTATAGTTTTTTGCATTCAAGCGGCAGCTACTTTTTGGCCGCCTTCCGCTTGCCGTAAATTTCCATTAGGCATGGAAATTTACTGTGGCAAAATTTTGATCGGCCAATTAACCTAAACATGCTAAAAGCAGGAGTAGTGTGTGGGCAGACTCAAAACTTTAAAGACGGCATTGAAAGGGCTCAAGAGGGTGGTAGTGGCCTACTCGGGCGGGTTGGACAGTACGTTCCTGTTAAAAGTGGCAGTGGATACCCTGGGTAAAGACAATGTAATAGCGGTCACGGCGCGGTCCGAGACGTACCCGCTGTCGGAATACAAGGAGGCAAGAGCTATCGCATCTGGTCTCGGCGTCCGCCATGTTACGATAAAAACAAAAGAGCTTGAGATAAAGAATTTTAAAGAGAATCCCGTAAACCGGTGCTACTATTGCAAAAAAGAGTTATTCAAGAAGCTGGATGGATTGCGCAAAAAGTACAAGATGTCATATGTGCTTGACGGTACTAATTATGACGACCTTAAGGATATACGCTATGGTCGCAAGGCCGCGTGGGAGTTGGGCGTCAGGAGCCCGCTTCTTGAAGCGAGAATGCGGAAGTCCGACATACGTAAGGTTTCCAAGATGCTGAAGCTGCCGACCTGGGATAAGCCGTCTTTTGCGTGCTTGGCATCAAGATTTCCGTTCCACAGCATAATATCTAAGAAGGGCCTTGACCGGGTAGGGACTGCGGAAGATTTAATGCGGAGTCTCGGCCTTAGGCAGGTGCGCGTGAGATCTCACGGTGACATTGCGCGGATAGAGGTCTTGCCTTCTGATTTTCGCAAGGTCGTCTCTAAAAACAAACTGGTTTCGAAGTGTTTTAAAAGACTCGGGTTTACTTATGTCGCGATGGACCTTGTCGGGTACAGAACAGGCAGCATGCACGAGGCGGGGTAAAAGTTTTTTCCATCCAAAAGAAAATTTATTTTGTAAAACCTGAAGGGTTGGTAGCGGGGACAGGATTTGAACCTGTGACACGCCGGGTATGAGCCGACTGCTCTGCCAGACTGAGCTACCCCGCCAGAAAATAACATATAGGAATTATAGAATAAGAACATTGGCGAATCTCTCCGAAGCCATAACGTAGCTTTGCATGCCGAAGGGCGAAGGAGGAGAGCTACCCCGCCGAATTTAGGTCGTTATTATATCATAGAGAGTTAAATTAAAAAATTAAAAAATACTTTTAAAGCAATATGTGGGAAGACTTGTCAAATTCATTCTATGGGATTATCTAGGAGAATATATGCACGATATTACGTTTTCAAAAGAGATAGTGCGGCTGATAAATGAAAGACAGAAGACACTGAAACGCGGCGAAAAGATAGTGGCGGTATCTGTCGGGATTAGTCCGCTTTGCCATGTTACCGCAAAAACCCTTTCCGAGGCTTTTAAACAGATAGTCGATGGCACCGAATTGGACAAAATATCTCTGGATATAAAACCTCTCTCGGTCAAGATGAGATGTAATGGATGTGGGGGTAATTTTGAGATTCTTAAGCCTACATTTTCCTGCGCTTTGTGCGGCAACTCCGATATCGCCATGGTGGATAATCGGGAATTTATTGTGGAATCTTTTGAAGTGGGAGCCTCCTAGCCTATTGGGTATCCGGTTCGAGCACCTGTATGTTAAGGACCGCATCGGTGACTTCCTGTGAGGGGACGAACACGGAACTTATTATCCCGCGTCTTAAGTATTCCAGCTCTATCTCTTTGGTCATTTTTTTCATATCTTTTACGGAGACCTCTTTTTTTACGTATTTTTTTGTTATAAAAGAAAGGTCTTCAAGCGCTAAAGATTTCATACCGGTGAATCTTATATCATTAATATAAAACTTAAGATCTTCGGATGGTTCTGTCGATTGAGTGCCCGAGGTGTCTACGGAGATAGATATCTTTCGTGGCGGCCTTGTCTTGTCCATGAGCTTGCGCGTTTCGGAGTCGCTTACTGCCCGATCTGTTTCACGCGTAGCGGGACCGAAGTTGGTCTCCGCCAAAGAGTAATTATCGAGCACTGAGGATATGATCAGTAGCGCAGCTATTTTTAAATATGATCTATGTACCATGTTAATATTATATATCGCGCGAGACTTTTTGTCGAACAGGTTATAATTATCTTGACCATGTAGGATTTTGATATTAGTCTATAGCTTATGTTTAATCTTACCGAGCAGGTCCTTAAGACCATACGTAATTATGGCATGATAAGGCAAGGTGATATCGTACTGGCCGCCGTTTCGGGCGGGCCCGATTCGATATTCCTTCTCGAATCACTGTATAGGCTAAAAAATAAACTAAAGATAGCAAAACTGGTGGTGTGTAATCTGGACCACTGCCTGCGCGGTAAGGCGTCCAGGGCGGACTCTCTTTTTGTCATTCGCAAGGCTCGCGATCTTGGATTGGAATGTGTTCATAAGAGGGTAGATATAAAAAAGGTGAAAAAGAGCGGCCTTTCCACGGAGGAGATCGCAAGGCAAGTGCGATACCGGTTTTTTACGGAAGTTGCCAGAGAAAAGGGCGCTAGAGTCATAGCTACCGGCCATACGCTGGATGATCAAGCCGAGACCATACTTATGAGATTCATCAAAGGCGCATCGCTCAAAGGAATGATAGGGGTGATGCCGGTCCGCTGGGAAGGCGGTATCGCAGTAGTGAGGCCGCTTATCGAGATAACGAAGGAAGACATAACAAAGCAGCTTGATGCGGAGGGTATCAGATATCGGATAGATCATACCAATTTTGAACCCTTATATTTCAGGAATGTCGTGCGAAAAGAGATATTGCCGTTTCTTGAGCGGTATAACCCACGCCTTAAAAGGGTGCTGTTCAATCTGGCAGAGCATCTTAGGGAAGATTTTGAATTCATAGAGGCTGAGCGTTCTAAGTCCAAGGAGTTCGTATCTATTTTAAACGGCGCGGTCGAGATAATGCTTAAAGATATAGCGGTCCAACCGAAGGCGTTGCAGAAGGAGATATTGCGCGATTCCCTTGAGAAGGCCGGCGGAGAGGTTAAAAAGCTTTCTTTTCGGCACTGGAAGGACGTGGAGCAGCTTATAGTCAAGGGCAGGAAGGGCAATGCCGTTGACTTGCCCGGAGATATAAGGGCCTTAAGGACCGAGCGGTCAATCGTATTTCGCAAGCGCTAACTTGATATGGTGATGTTATTCTGATAAAATACATGCTGTTCTAAAAACGTAGATTGGAGATATTTAAATGGATGATAATAAAAAAGACTATAAAGCGCCGCGCTCTGGCGGGGGCGGCGGAAACCTGGTTTTGTGGATCCTTATCGCTTTCGGAGTATTTTACCTTTTTGACTCATGGACCAAGACAGCCGATAAGCCGGTCCAGGTAGTTACGTATTCCAAGTTCTTCGAGGCCGTCAAGAATAACTCCGCAGATCAAAAGATAAAATCCGCGGTAAAAACAGAGAATATAGTAAGGGGTGAATACAACGATGGCGGCAAGTTCGTAGTTAATGTTCCGGACAATGACCAGGATCTTTTGAAGGCGCTTCGGGAGAATGTCAAGGACTTCGATATAAAACCGCCGAAGACCATGTGGATGAATCTTTTTTACTCGCTTGGCCCCATGATACTCTTTATGATATTTCTCTGGATATTCGTTTACCGGGGAAGCTCGGCTGCGGGCGGTGGCAGGATCTGGTCATTCGGGAAGTCCCGCGTGGTAATGGCATCCGATAGCAGGGTGAAAGTGACATTTGAGGATGTCGCAGGCGTGGATGAAGCTAAAGAGGAGCTCAAGGAGGTAATCGAGTTTCTTAAAGATCCTATGAAATTTCAGAGGTTGGGAGGCAAGATACCTAAAGGAGTTCTTCTTATGGGACCTCCGGGTACCGGCAAGACCCTTCTTGCCAAAGCCGTTGCCGGTGAGGCCAATGTCCCTTTTCTTTCTATTTCCGGATCTGATTTTGTGGAGATGTTTGTCGGTGTCGGCGCTTCGCGGGTCCGGGATCTTTTCGAACAGGCTAAGAGATCGGCAAAACAGGGCGGACACGGCGCGATAATATTCATAGATGAGATAGATGCCGTAGGAAGACAGCGTTTCGCCGGCATAGGCGGCGGGCATGATGAAAGGGAGCAGACGCTTAACGCGTTACTTGTCGAGATGGACGGATTTAATACCCAGGAAGGTGTCATATTGATAGCCGCTACAAACAGGCCAGACGTACTCGACCCGGCGCTCTTGCGTCCCGGCAGGTTTGACAGGCAGATAGTTATCGACAGGCCCGACATAATCGGAAGGGAGGCCATCCTAAAAGTTCATACTCGTAACGTGAAGCTTGCCCCAGGAGTGGACCTGAACTCGATGGCGAGGCAGACCCCCGGGTTCTCAGGGGCGGATCTTGCAAATCTTGTAAACGAGGCGGCGCTTCTTGCTGCCAGGCGCAACAAAGAAGCCGTTACCATGGACGAGCTCCAGGAATCGATAGAACGCGTCATGGCAGGTCCCGAACGTAAATCTAAAGTTATTTCAAAACAGGAAAAGCTCATAATATCGTATCACGAATCAGGCCATGCTCTGTTGGCTCTTATAATACCTGGCGCAGATCCTCTCCATAAGGTTTCCATACTCCCTAGAGGGATGGCGCTCGGGTACACTATACGTATGC
>JAGOLR010000061.1 GCA_017993955.1 Candidatus Omnitrophota bacterium | reverse complement strand
CTCTTAATGCTGTCGCCTACCTGTTCGGAGGTCATGGATAATTCTTTGGCGGCAGAAGTAGTCTCGGCCACTGCCGAGGACTGCTCTCTTGCCCCGGAGGCCTGCTCCTGGCTTGCGGCGAGGATCTGGTTAGAAGCAGAGGTAATCTGAGCTATCGCGTTAATAAGATTAGACGTTATCTGCCTTAGACCCTCTATCATAGATTTAAAGGCATTGCCAAAAGTATCTTTAGTCGATTTTGGATCTACATCGGCGCGTAAATCTCCCTCGGCAATATTTGCAGCGACGGCAGACATATCTTTCACCCATTTCATCATCTCGGAAAAAGACTTGGCCAATTCTCCAACCTCGTCATCCGACCCCGTCTTTATCTCCTGGCTGAGATCGCCCGTAGTCACCACCGAGGCAGTGGTATCTACTAAATATCTTACCGGCCTGGTAATGCTCCGAGATATCTGCATCCCTAAAAATATACTGACCAATATAGAGATGAGTGAACTGACTATTATCAGCACCGTCATATTAGTCCTTATGTTAACGCCAACTTTAAAAGCCTCATCCATATCCTTGCGCGCAGTATCATGAAGCGTTTCGGCTAACTGGGCTGTAGGATATCCGTATTTATAATCCATCTCCTCCATCAGTTTAGTTATTTCAAGATTTCCGGCTTGGATCTCCATAGCAAAGATCTTTTGGGCCAGATCCTTAATGCCCGCGTAATTTTTCTTTATATCCCTTACCGTATTTTTGTCTTCGGATGTCAAATCTAAGGCCTCCACCCTTCCTAAAATATCCTCCATTTTACTGTCTATTTCATCAAACTCCTTTTTATACTTCACGTCGCCGGTAAAAATATAATCATTTGCCGGCATAAGCATTTTGCTAAATGTGTATTGTAAATCTCCTAAAATCTCAATCTCATCGGCATGCTCACGCACTATCGCTACTTGCTTACCAACCATCCCGAATGAGAAATACGCTATTATGCCAACTAAAATGAGCAGGACTGCCAGTACCCCAAATCCTATCTTAAGTCTTTCTCCTATATTCATCTTGGCTATTCCCCTTTTCTTAACCGCTCTATCTCGCTAAAACCCAGGACTTTCTCCAGATCTAAAAGCGTAAATATATCTTCGCCCCACTGAACCTGGCCTTTGGTAAATGCCATGAGTTCTTTCTTTAAAGTGGCGAGCGGAGCCTGCACCGAGCTCTCCTCTATATCCTCTGTGCCGCGAACGCCGTCGACCAATATACCTACGGTGTAACCCAAGACATCCGTTATAACTATCCTGGCATCTAGGGCCTTCTTAGACTCCTCTAGGCCGAAAAATTCTCTAATGTCCATAACCGATATTATCTCGCCCCGGAGGTTCATGACGCCTTTAACAAAAGATGGGACCATGGGTATATGTGTCATATCCGGGACTCTTATGACCTCTTTGACCTGAGTAATGAGAACGCAATAATTCTCTCCTCCTAAAATGAATTTAAGGACGCGGATAGAAGATACGCCTTTCAGGCGTCTTTCTTCCATGACGTCCAGGTCTTCCGATTCTATTATTATCTTATTATCCTCATTCATAAGATGCTATTTCTTCTTTATCTCTACGCGCGTGGCGACCTTTCCTATCCCGGCCTTCTCTTCTACGCTCAAAAGCTTGCCGATATCGGCTATCAGTATTATGCGGTTATCCAATTTGGCGATGCCTTTTAGGTATGCTGCTTCCTTAAGCGTTTCGTCGGGTTCGGATACGTTCTCTTCTTTTATATCCGTGACATCGCTTACACTATCCACTATCATGCCGAGCACATGACCTTCTACTTCAGTCACTATTATCCTGGTGGTCTTGTCGAGTAGCTTCTTCTCCACGCCAAGCTTCTGCCTCAGATTAACCAGCGTAACAACCTTACCCCTTAAAGAGATCACGCCTTCTACGAAATCCGCGGCATCGGGAACTGGAGTCACCTTTCTCATGCGTATGACCTCCCGGACCTGGTCTATGCCGGCGCCGTATTCCCTGCCCGCTATATTGAATACCACTGTTATCATAAAGATCCCATGACTTTTACTCTAAACTTTACGCTTTGCGCTTTACATTTTACACTATTATTAAGCCGGCTCTAATTTTAGCCGCTCTATATTGTCCCTGCATATGCTCATCAACGTAGAGACATCAAACCCGCCGCCGTAGGCAAGTATATCACCGGGTTTACCTATCGACAAGCCCTTGAGCGCATTTCGATACTCACGTATGGAGGCATCGATCTTTCCTTCACCCTTATAGGCCTGCGCCATATAGAAGTGGGCAAGCGCCATGTCTTTATCTATATACAACGATTTCTTCAAACTGTCTTTGGCCTTGTCGAAATCTCCTTCCTCCATAAATATACAGCCCAGAAGATAATGCGCGGGGGCAAAAAGGGGATCTAGCTTCAACGCATACGCTAATTTTGCCTTGGCCTCCCGGAATCTACCCTGGTTTACATATACCTCGGCGGCCAGATAATAAGGGTCTATGGAATTCCGGTCCAGCAAAGAGGCCTCTTCCAGAAAGGCCATCGCCCTGGTATACTCCTTAAGGTGTGTACATTTTATAGCCTGTAGGAGAACCTCTTTAAAATCCTTGGCCGGCGCGTTAGATTCAGCCTTCATTTTATCGAGCTCGGCCTCAAGCTCTTTTTTAGATATCTCCTCAAGCGCTTCTTCGAATGTAGCTTCTACCGTCTTGGCGAGCAATACCTCCTCTTTAGGGGCTTCCGCGTGCCCGACTTTGCGGTAATAGATAGCCTCGTCCCGGCTTATCATTTTGAATTTATCGTGAAGGAAGTAGAGGGTCTCTGAATAACCTATAAAAAGGTATCCGTTATCGTTAAGACTATCCCTGATCTTTGTCATTACCTTAATGGTGGTCTCAAGCTCAAAATATATTACGACATTCCGGCAGAATACGATATCGAACCCAGCGGGGTAATCATCGTCTATGAGATTATGATATCCGAATGTAACCATCTTTTTTATGCTATCATCTATCTCGTATCTCTCGTCCTGAGCGGATTTCCCTTTCTCTTTAAAATACAGCCCCTTGTGCTCCATATCGACAAGCCGCATCGAATTTAACGAATAGATGCCCTTGCTGGCCCTGGCCAGGGCCTCCTGCGAGGCGTCCGTAGCGAGTATATGGATATCCCAGGAATTTATGTCGGGGATGGAATCCCTGATGACCATGGCTATAGTATATGGCTCTTCTCCCGTTGAACAACCCGCAGACCATATTCTAAGCGTAGGCTTTGCCCGACCTGCATCTCTGGCCTCTTTGAGTTTCTTTTCGGCCAACTGAGGCAATATTACTTTTCTCAATACATTAAACTGGGGTTCGTTCCTGAAAAAATATGTGTGTTTTATCGTAATGCGGTTTAAGAGCTCTCTCAGCTCATCTTCTCTGCTATCAGACGTGGTTAGGTAGGTGTAATACGAAAGAGGCGAATCGATGCCGCGCTCTTTCATCCTGGTAAGAATTACCTTATCGAGATCTTTAAGGTCGTAATCCTTAAAATATAACCCGGTGCGGCTATTTATATAGCTTTTAAATCTTATCCGCAGATCTTCGGGTATGGAGCTAGTTTCAACAGACATTGAACGAAAGCTTCTCCTTAAGGATTAAATCGACTCCGGAAGGAAATACTATTTTATAGACAAATACAAGCCTTAACCATTCTATCAGCCTATCACGGCGATGATCTCATCCACCATCTTTTCCAAAGACGCGATCCTGTTTATAATACCGGCCTCTATGGCAAGCTTATTCATTCCGAATATCGCGGATGATTCTCCGTCCTGAGCTATGGTGATACCACCGGCCTCTTTTATAGCCCTTATGCCCTCTACCCCATCGTGGCCCATACCTGTCATTATTATACCCACAGCCCTGTCTTTATAGACATCTGCTACGGACTTCATCATCACATCTATCGAAGGGACGAATAAGCTATTGCCGCGGGTATCTTCGCTCAATAGTATCTTCCCCTCTTCGGAAACAGTCATATGGAAAGAGTCCGGGGCGAAGAGAACCGTACCGCTTTTTATAACATCACCGTGCTTGGCGATCTTTATATCTAGGCTGGAATTCGATATAAGCCACTCTACCAGCCCCCCTATAAATCCGCTAGCTATATGCTGCACGACAAGCACGCCGGCTTTAATATCCGACGGCATCTTAGAAAACAGTATCTGCAGGGCCTGCGGCCCTCCGGTAGATACACCTATCGATATCACCCTCTCGGCTTCTTTTTTAATAACCTTTTTTTCGGGAATGATAGGAGCCCTTTTTGACACTTTAAAACGCCGCATCGGCCTGACCCTGGATGCAATCTTGACCTTCTCGAGAAGGTCGGCGGCGAGCTCCTCGATGTTGTCTTGTATGGCTACAAAATCCATGGCACCTACCGAAAGCGCCGAGGCCACCAATTTGGAGTCGAGGCTACTGACCGCGATTATGGGAGTCGGAGACTCTTCCATGATCTTCTCTATGGCTTCAAGCCCGTTCATAAGAGGCATCTTTATATCCATAGTTATGACGTCGGGCTTTAATGACAGGGTCTTTTGGACGCCTTCCCTGCCGTCTCTTGCGAGTCCCACCACTTCCAAGTCCGGATCTGAACCTAGGATGACTTTAAGCGCCTCTCTTACCAAAGGCGAATCATCCACTATCAGGACGCGTATCTTCTTATTAGCCATTTTTTATTACCCGCCTTTATATTTCTGGAGCTCTTCTTCGAGGACTTTTATCTTCTTCTTTAATTCTATCATCTTAAGCTCTCTGTCAACGGCGAGATGATTTATCTTTTCGAGCTGGACATTCTTTTTGAGGAGATCCAGATATATAGCCCTTATCCTGAGCATAACCGCGACTTTTGCGAGAAGTTCTTCGGCATGTTGTACGGCGTAGAAATATTCCTCCGCACCCGCTTCTGTCAAGGCCTTCATCTTCGAAGAGAGGTCCTGGTATGTGGCCGATATACATATGATAGGTGTATATTTTGTCTTTTCATCCGACTTTAGACGCTGGACCATCTGGAATCCGTCCATCTTGGGCATAGATATATCGGTCACTATAACGTCGGGATTATCTTCCTGGGCTATCTTAAGCCCTTCTTCTCCGTCTTTGGCCTGGAGGACCAGATATCCTTTATCCTGTAACACATCTGCATATATAGCCCTTTTAGTATCGCTATCTTCCACGACCAGTATTTTTTCGCCTGCCATAATGCCTCCTCGCATGATAATATATCATAATTTGTTTCATATACTAATAGTATATCATGATAAGTATGCCTTCATTTTTCGAAAGTGGCAAGTTTTTGACCGTTTTATTTTTTTCGGGGATACGATTGGTATTATTAGTATTAGGAGAAGAGTTGGCGCAATACCGCCATATACATCTCTTTTGAGGAAAGGAATATGTCTACAAAAAACCTCTTCATAGAGAAAGACGGGAAGAGGAGGCTAAATATCCCGGATATCACTATGATATTAAGTATATACACCAGAACTATGGAAAAAAGATGCCCCGTCTTCATAAAATCCGGCTGTTTAAGCTTCATCGCTTCCACGGTAGATATCAGATGGAAGGAAAGGGTAAATCCTATTAGGAACACGAAGACCGAACCGTTTATAGTATAGGACGACGCTACCAAAAAATACACAAGCGTCACTATTATAGCGTATACCGGTATAAAATAAGGGCTTAATTCCACGACTACATTAGTCTTATCTGTGGCGACGCTCCCTCCCTCTTTCGATACCTTAAAACCTTTTATCTTTCCGCCGAATATCCACGAGGCGCCGGCATGCACGGCCTCATGCCCTAATACGTAAAGAAATGTCGGCTTATAAAATAAAAGGTGTATAACTGCGTAGGTTATAATGCCCCCTATAAAATAATTAATACTTACCGATAATTCTTTCACAAGGAGGAAGTTTTTGTAAAAAGCGATAGAAGCGCCGGCCGCTATGGGCATGGCCAATAATGCTGCGAGGAATTGAAGCACAAGCTTTATCATTATGGAATTATCCTGCCGGTTTTATAACCTCTAGGCCGTCCATATAAGGAACGAGCGCCTTCGGTATCCTGATAGACCCGTCGGCGTTCTGATAATTCTCCATTATGGCAACCACGAGTCTTGCAAGCGCTACGCCCGAGCCGTTCAGTGTGTGAACATACTCCGTTACTCGTTTATCGTTTATCGTTTTTCGTCTGAACTTGATATTCGCGCGGCGCGCCTGAAAATCCGTAAAACACGAACAGCTCGAAACCTCGAGATACCCGCCTGTGCCCGGCGCAAAGAGCTCGATATCGTAACATTTAGCCGCGGCAAACGATATGTCGCCCGTGGCAAGAAGGAGTATCCTGTAAGGAAGCTCCAGTATCTGCAGGACATCCTCGGCGTCGTTAAGCAATTTCTCAAGCTCATCAAACGAAGTCTCGGGCTTTACGAATTTAACCATCTCTACCTTATCGAACTGATGAACCCTCACCATCCCGCGGGTATCCTTACCGTAAGAACCCGCCTCGCGCCTGAAACATGCGGTATAAGCCGTGTAATATATAGGAAGCCTCTCTTCTTCCAAGACTTCATTCGCATGTATATTAGTGACCGGGACTTCGGCAGTTGGGATCAGGAAAAGGTCGTCATCTTTAAGCCGATACATATCCTCTTCCAATTTCGGCAATTGCCCGGTGCCCGTCATACTTCGGCGGTTGACAAGGAAAGGTGGATAGACTTCTATATACCCGTGTTTCTTTGTGTGGAGGTCGAGCATAAAATTTATGAGCGCCCTCTCAAGTCTTGCGCCCATACCCATGAAAAGTATGAAATTCGAACCCGTTATCTTGGAGGCAACACCAAAATTAATTATCCCTAGCATATCCGCAAGCTCGATATGGCTCTTTGGTTTGAAGGCAAACTCCGGGTTTTTGCCCCATGTTTTTACTATTTTATTGGCTTCTGGACTACCTACAGGTACTGAAATATGGGGTATATTTGGGATTATATATAACAAATTTGCCAATTTTTCGTCTACTTCACCCACTTTTGAGTCAAAATCTGATATTTTTTGGGAAACTACCTTCATTTGATCGATAATGTCTTTTGGATTAGATTTTGCCTTTATTTTTGATGCTATTTCGTCATTTGCCTTATTCCTTTGCGCCTTAAGCGTCTCGACTTCCATCAAAAGTTTCCTACGCTCTTCATCCAGCCTCAAAACCTCATCTATATCGAGCTTGTTATTCCTGGCCTTCAGCGCATTTTTAACAACATCGGTATTTTCACGGATAAATTTAATATCTAACATCTTATCTCCTCGTGTCGTCATTGCGAAGGCGCGAAGCGCCTGAAGCAATCTCTTTTTAGATTGCTTCGCTCCCTTCGGTCGCTCGCAATGACAGTTTTACCTTAACTTTTCGCTTTTCGCTTTGCCTTTTATCATCCCTTTATTACTCCAAGAGGCCTCATCCGGCATACCTTCTTTGATATGCCGGCCCCGTGGACTACGTTTACCACTTCATTCACATCCTTATAAGCCTCCGGCGCTTCTTCCGCAAGCGTATCCCGGCCGCTCGACTTCACTATTATACCCTTATTTTCCAATTCGCGCGATATAGATCTGCCGCGGCATGCGTTTATAGCGGCAGAGCGCGACAACACCCTCCCCGCTCCGTGGCATGTACTGTAAAATGTCTCCTCGGCCTTCTTTGTGCCAACTAGCAGATATGAATTCCTCCCCATATCGCCCGGGATTATAACAGGCTGCCCGGTCTTCTGATATTTTGCCGGAAGTTCCGGATGTCCCGGCGGAAATGCCCTGGTAGCGCCCTTTCTGTGGACACAGAGCGATCTTTCTTTGCCTGCAATGTTATATTTTTCGATCTTGGCTATGTTGTGAGCTATATCGTACACAAGCTCCATACCGAGATCTTTTGGGCTTTTTTTGAAGAGTTTCATTATCGTCTGCCGGCATAAATGCATAAGGCACTGGCGGTTAGCCCATGCATAATTTGCCGCGCATTTCATGGCGCCAAGATAAGATTTTCCCTCATCGGAGTTCACCGGCGCCGAGGCAAGCTGTCTATCCGGCACATCTATGCCGTACTTGGAAAGACAGCGTATCATGTCTTTTGAATACTCGTCGCACACCTGATAACCCAGGCCTCGCGACCCCGAATGTATCATTACCGTGACTTGCCCCTTTTCCAGGCCGAATATTCCCGCGGATAAGTCGTCGTATACCTCGTCGATTACCTGGATCTCCAGAAAATGATTACCCGAACCGAGCGTGCCGGACTGGTTCTTCCCTCGCTCGTACGAACGGGCCGATACCTTATCGGGATCTGCGCCTTTTATCGCGCCCTCTTCTTCGGTATATTCTATATCGGAAGGCTCGCCGTAACCATGAGATACCACCCACTTGGCGCCGTCCACCAGAAGCCTGCGCTCCTCTTTTTCGCTTATCTTGATATCACCTTTGGATCCGACGCCCGCCGGTATGTCATTGTAAAGAGCATAAACAAGATCGCGTATCTTCGGCTTCACCTCGTCTTCGCAAAGTGACGTCTTCATGAGCCTGACGCCGCAATTTATATCAAAACCTACGCCTCCAGGAGATATGACACCCCCCGCATCGATATCGGTCGCGGCGACACCGCCTATCGGAAATCCGTAACCCCAATGTATATCCGGCATGGCCAGCGAGCTTTTCACGATGCCTGGTAAAGTCGCGACATTGGCGACCTGTTCCGGCGCCCTGTCAGACCTTATCTGTTCTATCATATGCTCGTCGGCGTATATTATGCCATCGACCCGCATGCCGGTCTTATAGGACTTGGGTATCCGCCATCTGAATTCGTCTATGCGTTCGATTGCTCCATGCCATTGTACCACGCGTATCACTCCGAAGGTTAAGGCTTAGGTTTAGGTTAAGCTTTTTCTTAACCTCAAACCTCAACCTTGACCTGCTTTAGTTTCTCTGCTTTACTACACGTCAAAAATTATCTCGACAAAATATCCATCTGCTGAATTTTTTATCGCAAGATCCGAATAGGTCGCCGCTTTTATCTCTGTCTTAAGACGGTTACGATTCGCGCCTATAGGCCTTCCCTGCACCTTGGCCTTGAGGGCGGTGTCCGATAATTCTATTATATCGAATTTGAATAATATTATCTGCTTTGTGTAGAAATGGAATAGTAGCTCGTCGAGCCATGCCACGAGAAGCTCTTCGGGTGAGGAGGCTGTA
>JAGOLR010000060.1 GCA_017993955.1 Candidatus Omnitrophota bacterium | reverse complement strand
CTGACTCACGTTATCGTTCGGATATAAGACTTTAGATATATTTTCGGTAAGGACCTTGCTGTTTACTGCCCGCTCATAATCTCCGTCGTTAAAATAACTCAGGTCAAACTCTTCAGTGCTACGCGCTGACCATAACCTTAATGTATTTACGATGTCGTTTTTGTATCCTACGATGGGAGTGTCAAATGGTGTGGCTAAAACATCCTCGGTGTCTACCCAATGGGCGGTAAGCCTGCCGTCTTCGTCGTGGGCTAAATATGCGCGTCCGTAGAATTTCACTTTTACGTTATATTCCGGACGCGGAAATTCCCAGGGGTTGGCACGCCTTAACCACTCGTCGGGATATTCGACCTGACCGCCGTTCACTATCCTCTGATTGAATATTCCGTATTCATACCGTATGCCGTACCCATGGGCCGGTATGGACAAGGTGGCCATTGAATCAAGAAAACAAGCGGCAAGCCGGCCAAGGCCGCCGTTTCCAAGCCCGGCATCAGATTCGCAGTCGCGGACATTTTCCAGGTCCAGACTCATCTCGCCCATGGCCTCGGATACCTGGTCCCATAATCCAAGATTTATTATATTGGTGCCGAGGAGGCGTCCCATGAGGAATTCCAGCGAAAAGTAGTAAACTCTTTTCAAATTATTGTCATGGTATCGCTGCTGGGTGACTATCCATCGAGCCACTATCCTGTCTCTTACTGCAAAAGAGAGCGCCAAAAAATCATCATGAAGCGTAGCGGTGTATTTATCCTTGGCCAGGGTATATTCGCGGTTTGCGGTAAAGGAGAGTCTGATTCCGCTAGAGGTCATGTCTTTATATATTTTGTGAGTCTTCGCAAGCTCCGAATTATTAGACTCTTCTTTTATCTTCATTGCAGTGGCATCCTTTTTTAGCAAGCTCTGCAGCTCGCGGCGTGATAGACCGAGCCTTCTCCGAACTTCTTATTCATTTTGTCTGCGGCCTTCTGGGCCATCTCAGCCTTGCCGCATTTACGTGGAGCGAAAAGGTCCTTTTGAAATCCCGCAGGGCTTATTTGCGAGGCCTTTACCCCTACAAGCCGCACCGATATGTTGGAACGGTCGAAGTTATTATATAACCCTTTAACTTCTTTGTAAAGTTCGTCAAAATGGCTGGTCGGATAAGCCATTGTGACCGAACGGGTAAATGTTGAAAAATCGGCAAGTCTTATCTTGATCGTTAGCGTGCGACAATCGAGATTATCTTTCCTTAGCCTGCCCGAAACCTTTTCGGTAAGGTATGCAAAAGTGCTTTCGATCCTCTTCTTGTCGCTAATATCCTCGTCGAATGTCAACTCATTTGATACGGACTTTGACTCCCTTTCCGTCTCTACATCGCGTTCATCCAACCCGTTTGCGAGCTGCCAGAATTGAAGGCCGGTTTTACCCAGCAGCGTTTCCAGCTCTCGCGGATTGCGGCAGGCAAGTTCTCCTATAGTTTTTACGCCTATACCTGCCAGCGCTTCTTCGGCCTTTGGACCCAGCCCCCAGATCCTGCGCACCTCCAATGGCCATAGGAACTTTAGAAGTTCTCCCTGGGCTACCTGAACCATACCGTCCGGTTTATCTATATCAGATGCTATCTTGGCCGCCATCTTTGTGGGCGCAAGTCCTATGGAAGCGATCAGCCCCGTCTCTTTCATTATCTTGGCTTTGATCTTAAGGCAGGTCTCATAAGGGGTGCCGAACAGGTGGTAGCTTCCCGAAATATCCAGAAAGGCTTCATCAATGCCTATGGGTTCGATATCAGGCGTAAAGGAATAAAATATTTTGTACACAGCCCTGGAATCTGCGCAATATTTCTCCATATCAACAGGAAGGAATACGGCATGCGGGCACTTCCGCCAGGCCAGCGATATCGGCATGGCCGAGTGTATCCCGTAGGCGCGCGCTTCGTATGAGCAAGTCGACACCACTCCACGGCCTCTGCCTTCTTTCGGATCGGACCCGACAACCACAGGCTTACCGCGGTATGAAGGGTTATCGCGCTGTTCAACGGCCGCGAAAAAGGCGTCCATGTCGGCGTGTGCTATATAGCGTTGCTTCATAATTAATTTAGGTAGTAGATAACCATCAATAAGGTTGAGGTTGAGAAAATTATCTCCTTAACCTTAAGTCAACATTATCGCGCAACCTTGACCTTAACCTTTCGCAGTATAAACGCTATTATTTCGACTTAAGCGCTACGACGGCTTTCTCATTCTGGGTCGTGGCGAATATTAACCTCGCCGGACAACCGGCCGAACAAGTCGTCCCGTACATATATTTTATATCTATCTTCTCGGTTGCCAGTTTGGCTGAAACTCCTTTGAGGGCTCCGGGTTTGTTCTGCAAATCTACGACTACTATTTCACTTTCCTTGGTATCTTTGTACCCGGCCTTAATAATGGCCTCTTTAGCGCAAAGGGTATCATCCACCACCACCATTATCTTGGCGAGTTTATCTAAAGAATAACCGGCCACCCCCTCTATATTGATTCCATGGTCAGCGAGGATCTTTGTTATATTTGCAAGGATCCCTACCTTATTGTCTGTCGTAACCACTAATTCCTTGCCAAGGTTTGCAGCTATTACCATGTCACACCTCCTTTTTTTGATGCCGATCGCAACTATCGCCTATTTATTTTCCGTATCACTGTCCCATACATCGATGACGCAATCCAGCCGAAAGTTACGGAGCTCATCGCGCAAATGACAATGGGCTAATACGTAAGAGGTATCTCCGGTTCTTTGGATGGAGTGCGGGGTTATCATGCGCTTCGTAAAACTGTTGGCCCACATAGAAAAATATGTCACTGCCAGCCGTTTTTTAAGACGTATCGCGTCTTCGATCATCTGCACCTTCGCGCTCTCCGCGGTCCTCCTATGGTTAAGGCTATCCGCGCGGACCATGGCCACATCTTCCACATCGTTAACCCCCGAGGCCTTTAGCAGCTCTATCTCTCTTGAGAATACCTTCCATGTCGCAAATACGTCGGCCATCGCCCTATGTTCGGTTGTCATGCATATTCCTAAAGAATGCGATACCGAACCCAGATTGTATCTCTCTAAGCCCGGGAATACACGCCTTGCCAGCTTGAGAGCGTCTATCACGTGATAGGGTTTTAACGAATCCGCCTTGTCCGCCATAGCGTATTCTAAAAACCCGAGATCGAAACCGGCATTATACGCTACAAGTACGCTGTCTTTTATAAAAGATACGAATTTCGGCAAGACTTCTTCTATGGTTGGTTGGCCCCGCACCATAATGTCGGTTATCCCATTAACCCTGTATGCGCCATAAGATATGGGGCGTCTCGGGTCCACCATTGTATGAAACTTCTCCTTGATCTGACCTCCCTGACTCACCCTGATGGCCCCTATCTCGCAGATCTTGTCGCCGGCATAAGGATATAACCCGGTCGTTTCAAAATCAAATATTGAAAACTCGGCTTCATCAAAACGCATTTACCGTATCTTTCTATCTTTTCTGGATCGCGGTATCTGTGGACCTGGTCGCTATCTTGCCTTGGCCTGTGAGCAGTTTATCTATGATCTTGGTCGTAGGCTCCGACGAGCTTCTGTCAGAAGAGAAATATGAGAACATGTTTAATGCCTTCAGATAATCCATGCTGGCAATGTCTACAGGGGAATTATACTGTTTCCGGATCTCGCCCATATATTCCGAGATAAATCTTTGTTTTTGGGCGTCACTTAGCATATACCATTCGCGGACGGTTATCTTATTGCCGTCCCATCTGGCCTTATCTGCAGGGAAGAAGAAGACTTCCGGCGGGTTCATTTCGTCGTAAGTAAAAAGGTCGGGATTCTTGCCGGATGGCGCATCGGATTCTTCGGAGGCAGAATAAGCGGCTGCTTCAAGGTTAAACAACAGGATTAGGATAAGGGCCGACGATAGCACATAACGCGACAATCTCTTTTTTTTATACATTATAACCGCACCCTTCGTAGCGGACTCCAAAGTTTATTACGTCCCTTATCATAACACAGGTGAACTCCTTGCCGGTAACGGTCTTTTGGACCCCGAATCTATTATGGTATATTTCGCAGTAATATTTATCGGGACCATGTTCTTTCAAATGTATGCAAGGGTCGTTGTCTTTAGCGCCGCAACATACTCCACAGCATCTGCATAACGACTCATATCGCGTTAATTCCTCTTCCTGTCTTTGCGCCAGATCTCTCTCTTCCATATTTATATATTGCTATATTATCAATATTACAATAAGATAAATACAATAAACCCCGCCCGTATTGATTTTTTACGAGCAGGGTTTATTGGAAAACATAAATCGCCTATTTCTTCTTTTTCTTTTTCGCTTTTTTCCTATGAGATGCACACGTTTTACACATATACACCTCCTTTTTCAATAAGTATACTCGATAAAACCGAACTTGGCAACAGCTATCATGCTTTTTCGCATTTCAACACAAGTACCCCAAGAGGCGGCAAGGTAACCGAAACGGAAAACGCTCTGCCGTGAAAATTCACAGCCTCTGCCTCTACGCCGCCTAAGTTTCCCTGGCCGCTACCGCCATAACATTTGGCGTCGCTATTTAGAGCTTCCCTCCAAAACCCGCCAAAGGGCACGCCGATCCTGTAATTGTACCTCGTTATAGGAGTAAAATTACATAATATAAGCAGCGCGCCCGACCTTTTAAAGCGCCCGCTTCTCAAAAAGGATATGACGCTTTCTTCATAGTCTTTAAGGTCTATCCATTCGAATCCCTGAGAGGAGAAGTCGAGCTCGTGCAAAGCAGGCTCATTTCGAAGAAACAAGTTAAGATCTCTAACCCACAGCTGTATGCCGGAGTGGCTTGGATCCCCCAATAGGTGCCAGTCGAGGCTCTGGTCATGATTCCACTCCTTCTCCTGGCCGAATTCACCCCCCATGAAAAGTAATTTTTTTCCGGGATGAGTGTACATATAACCCAGAAGCAGCCTGAGGCCTGCGCATCTTTGCCACTTATCCCCCGGCATCTTCTCAATAAGAGAGCTCTTACCATGAGTCACCTCATCAT
This sequence comes from Candidatus Omnitrophota bacterium, assembly GCA_017993955.1. Taxonomy (GTDB): domain Bacteria; phylum Omnitrophota; class Gorgyraeia; order 2-01-FULL-45-10; family 2-01-FULL-45-10; genus JAGOLR01. Next base: position 4,357 of record JAGOLR010000060.1, on the reverse strand, counting down.
GAGAGAGCGGAAGCATGAAATTTTCTGAAAATGCATAAATAAGGCTGAAGGTAAGAGAGCTGTGGTGGTATTTACGGAATACCGGGTCTTTAGACATATAGTCTAAAGTATCGTGCATCCATCCCATATTCCATTTCATTCCGAAGCCCAACCCTCCCAAATAACCCGGGCGGGTCACCATCGGCCAGGAAGTAGATTCTTCGGCGATTATCTGCACAGCCGGATATTCTTTATAAATGCTTTCATTCAGCTGCTTAAGGAACCCAACCGCCTCCAGGTTCTCCTTGCCGCCGAACTGGTTGGGGATCCATTCTCCTGGTTTTCTGGAATAATCCAGGTACAGCATGGATGCTACCGCGTCTATTCGAAGGCCGTCACCATGATATTTATCTATCCAAAACATTGCGCTGCTTAAGAGGAAGCTGCGGACTTCGTTCCTGCCGTAATTAAATATGTAGCTGTTCCATTCGGGCTGGAACCCTTTACGCATATCCGCGTGTTCATAAAGATGGGTGCCGTCAAAATATATAAGACCATGCTCATCGGATGGGAAATGGGACGGCACCCAATCCATTATAACTCCTATACCGTTATTATGGAGATGGTCCACCATATACATGAGATCCTGCGGAGAACCGTATCTTGAAGTCGGAGCGAAATACCCCGTAGTCTGGTAGCCCCAGGAACCGTAAAACGGGTGCTCTGTAAGCGGCAGGAACTCTATATGCGTAAAGGCCATCTCCTTTGCGTAATCCGCAAGCTGGAGCGCGGCCTCCCTGTAGGTCAGCGGCCTGTTACCTTCCTCCGAAACCCTTCTCCAGGATCCGAGGTGTACCTCGTAAACCGTCATCGGGGAGTCGAGGCTGTTATTCTTTGGCCGGGATTCTATCCATGGCTGGTCTTTCCATTTATAATCGATATCCCATACAATAGACGCCGTCTTGGGAGGGGTCTCCCAGCGCAATGCAAACGGATCCCCTTTCTCAGCAGCGTAGTTTCCGTATTTGGACTTTATATGGTATTTATATAAGGCCCCTTTACCCAACCCGGGAACGAACACCTCCCATATCCCGGAATCATCCCATCTGGCAGCCAATGGGTTTGCCGTCGCGTCCCATCTATTGAATTCGCCTACGACGGATACGTATTCGGCGTTGGGCGCCCATACCGCGAAATAAACCCCGCCCTTGCCATCCACAGTCATTATATGCGACCCGAACTTTTCGTAAAGGCGGAAGTGATTGCCTTCCCTGAAAAGTTGTATATCGAATTCTGTAAATAATGTCATGATACCCTCTGGCCTAATTTAAAAGCCTGCTGTTTAACCTCTTTCCGTCCTTTCAATGCTCCCGATATTCCGGCGCAAGGGATAAGCAGCGACTCGTACTTCATGCCGGAGTAGTTTGCGATCTCCAGAAAAGGCCTTTCCAGTATATCTAAACCTTGGGGATCATAGGAGCTTGCGATGAGGACCAGGGTCTTGCCAGTCAAGGGTGTTCTGACAGTATTTTCGTTGTTGTTCCACTTGTAAAGGGAGAACATCCTGTCCAGCAATACCTTCAATTGCGCGCTTGCCGACCAGAAATAGAGCGGGGTCGCCATGGCTACCACATCTGCGTTAATAATTTTAGCGAGAACTTTTTTGGCATCGTCGTTTATTACGCATTCATAAGCCTCGGATGTCTGACATGCGCGGCACGAAGTGCACCCCAAGGCTTTGTATTTCAGATAAGCGGTATTTATTACATCCACGTCTGCATCATGCGAGCGTGCGCCCTCAGCGAAACAACCGACGAGAAAAGCGGTGTTGCCGTCTTTCTTAGGACTGGCCGAAAGAACCAATATCTTTTTGCGCATCTCTTCCTTTAGCGCGGCGCGCTTTTGTCTTTTCTATGGCCTTCATTGCAAAAAGAGCCGCAAGATAAGCCATTACACCTATTAATAGCGAGATTATTAAATACCCGGTAATTATCGGCACAAATACCTTAGAGGCCGACAATTTCCAAAAATAATCCCAGCTTGGATTATCAATGAATGAGCGCCATGCCCACTTGACGTCTCCGTAGTTTACACCTGTCACCACCGATCCTAAGCCGGAGGCCATGACGAAGATGGGTATGCTTATCCAGGTATTGGTAAGCGCGCTTCCAAGCAAAGCCCCGGCACGGTTGACTCTGAATAAAAATGCCATAAATAAAGCCGCGAGAGGCCCCAGCCCCGGGAATACACCTAAAAACACTCCGATGCCAACTCCTATCGCTACCTTCTGCGGGGTATCGTTGATTGCGAAGAGCTTTGCGTAGACAAACCTTGTGAGTCTCTTCAGCAGGCCGTATCTACTATTATTCATTTCACCATGGTTTCGTCATGCCGACAAAGACGCTATGAGATTCTCTATCCTTAAGGTATTTTATGAAGGCCTCACCCTGCCCTCCAAGCACCTTGCGGGAGAGTTCCAATGATATGGCTTTATCGCGCATATACGGACTTGCCTTAAACTGGAAGATCACGGTATCTCTATCCGTAAGAGACGCTTGAGCATTAAAACTTAACGAATAGAGATGGACGCCGGCAGTCTCGACTTCGAAAGATAGAGCGCTACCCGGTCGGATTACCCATCTTCCGTATATAATGACGGTCTTGATAGATGGGCGTAATTTCCTGGAAGATCCTACCCCTATCTCGTACTCGATCCGATCTTTTTTAAACGAGGCCAAGCCGGATCTGAAATTAAAAGAGGAGTTACTCTTACGATCTATCGTATAAGTAAGCCCAAAGGTTTGTGTTATATCCCACCTGCCCTTGAATACAACTTCGTGGAGATCGCTGGTCTTATTTAAACCGGTACGTTTCTCATAACGATACACCAGAATATTATCCTTATTGATATCCCAAACACCGTAGAATGTAAGAATGCCCGTCGACGCAAGGCCCTTGGTTATCCGGAATGTGAGCCGGTTGCCGGAGTCAGCTTGCCAAGAGCCGGAAAGTTCCAGTAAATATGAGGTACTTACCCCGTCAGCGGATCTCGAGGTAACGGCAAACCGCAAAAAATTTTTGCCGGCCTCTATTATTGACCCGCTTATAACCAAAGATCCTTCATGTCCCGATTTTCCCGATCTTTCAAGCTCTATCTTCAGATCGTGATCTTTTGTAAGCGACCATAGTCCTTTAAGGTCGATTTCGTGCGGCGTTTTAAATGAGACATCTTGAGGGGAGCGGACGACGTAAGTAAGCGTGTTGCCGTTTTTTATCTTGAAGCGGCCATCGATAACCCGACGATATCGGGATAGGGGTGACCGGCCCTGTTTGGTGTTGACCACCAGCCTGTTGTAAGGGTCTGTCTCGTATCTTATCTTTACCATAGCTTGGCAACTTTTATTATATTAGGCCGTTTAAACTACGTACTTACGAGACTTCTTAAGAGGGTGACTCCCAATCTCTTTCTCGAGGTTTTTTGATATGCCTGGTTTGCGTAATTTATAGTACATGTAATTCTTATATCCCTCCACGCCGGGTTGATCAAAGGAATTTATGTTTAATAACTCGCCCTCATAAGCTGTTGCCATCTCGAAGAACATCAATAGCTCTCCCCAGTTAAAAGGAGATATCTCCGGCATTATTATAGTACAGTTCGGCCTGGATTCTCGTACCAACGCCCACTCAGTCGCCTCTTCGGCGAGTCCAAGGAGCCTGGTATACGATCTGCCGGATAATATGTCGCAATCCTCCGGTATAGATATGTCCCGCCTGAACTTATCCACCCTTATGAATGTTATCACCTTATTATTCTCGCCCTCTATATTATTCTGCTGTATAGAGTGAAGGTCATTGGTGCCCCTTGCCGGTATGGGAGTCCTGCCTATATTAAGCACTGCTTTACGATCCGGCTCCCATACCTCTGTCTTATCCGACCATGTCTTTATACGCCGGGCGTATTTTTTACCCAGGCTTTCGGCCAGGAGCTGCACATACCAGTCTGCAGTGGATTTAAGGCACTCTGAGAATGGCATCATCACCGATATAGGTTTGCCTTTTCGCTGATAGAGGATGGTGTGAAGGACAGCGTAAAGTAGGGCCGGATTTTTAAGCATGTTTGAGTTCATGCATCTATTATACATAGCCCTGGCGCCCTTTAGCACGCTAGGTATATCGACCCCTATTATGGAAAGATGGAGGAGCCCTATATTGAGCTCGGAAAAACGCCCTCCCACCCCTTTCATCACAGGAAAGCTTCGAAAACTCTCGGGATCTTTAGACTCCTCGTCATGGATCCGTGCGCGCAGAGTGCCGGACTTGGGGTCGGTTATAACTATTATCTGACGGCCGTAATGTCTACCTACCGATCTTTTCAGCC
>JAGOLR010000059.1 GCA_017993955.1 Candidatus Omnitrophota bacterium | reverse complement strand
GGGCAAGGAAAAGGTTATACTATTTAACTACAGCGGACACGGTCTTCTTGACCTTGGCGGTTACGATAAATATCTCTCCGGCAAAATAGAGGATGTCGCGTTGTCCGACGAGGATCTATCGGAATCGTTGAAAGCGATAAGCAAGCTCCCCAAGGCAAAGATATCAAAGACCGGCCGATGGGTTGAAAAAAGTCAGGACAAGGTAAGATCGCATCGATAGGAGGCCTCCATGACCCCCAAACAAGCCCTGGAGATAGCGCTGGCCGAGGAGCTTAAGGCTATAGAATTATACAAAAGGCTGGGAAAGGAGGACCCGTCATTAAGCGGGACGTTCGATTTTTTAGTGAAGGAAGAAGAGAACCACCGCGACCTCCTGGAAGAGATGATGCGAAGACTGGCTTAATGGAAGGCCTATATCTATGAAGATATCGGTCAGGGTAATGCCAAACTCCAAGATCGAATCTGTAGAAAAAATTTCCGAACGTGAATTCACGATAAGGGTAAAGGCCCCTCCGACAGAAGGCCGGGCCAATGACGCCGTAGTTAAGGCCCTGGCGGAATATTTTGATATACCTAAATCACGGGTATCTCTTTCGCGAGGCGCATCTTCGAAGATAAAAATCTTTGATATACTATAAATAAACACTATCACCCGTATGATCTGGCTTAAAATTATTTCTTGACAAAAATAAAGCCGTTGATATAATTATTAATATAGTTTGGAAGACATCTTATATGAGACAAAGACGTCCATAAATATAAAGGGGCGTCTTTTTTTATTTATATCGATGCCTACAAAATAGGCATAAAAAGTCCAAAGGAAAAGCTAAAAGCAGGTCTTAGATGAATGTGATAGCCAGAGAAGTCCTGGGTTCTTTTGAGGGTACCGACATAATAAAGCTGGTCGTATCGGCTCCGCACATAGCCAAGAAGGCCATGCCGGGTCAATTTGTGGTCCTAATGGTAAACGAGCATGGAGAGCGCATACCCCTTACGATAGTCGACACTGATAAGGCAAAAGGTACGGTCACTATAATATTTCAGGTACTGGGGTTGACGACGGGCCTTTTGAAAGGCATAAAGGCCGGCGATAGCCTCTATGCGCTTGTAGGTCCGCTAGGCCATGCCACCCATATAACAAACTACGGCAAGGTGATCCTGGTGGGAGGCGGGGTCGGCATAGCTGAGATATACCCTGTCGCGAAAGCCCTGAAAAATGCCGGGAACAACGTTACGGTCATAATAGGCTCCAGGACCAAAGAGCTCCTTATACTCGAAAAAGAGCTCAAGGCTGAGGCAGATAATTTTTATGTCACTACAGATAACGGCTCTTACGGAAGGAAGGCCTTTACCACCGATGTCCTTAAAGAGCTTCTGTCGGCAGGCCCTTATCAGCTTGTATACTCCGTAGGTCCGATCCCCATGATGAAGCGATCCGCCGAAGTGACAAAACCATTTAACGTACACACGATAGTATCCCTTAATGCCATAATGGTCGACGGTACAGGTATGTGCGGCTGCTGCCGAGTCGCCGTAGGGGGCGAGGTAAAGTTCAGCTGTGTAGACGGTCCGGAATTCGACGCCCATAAAGTGGACTGGGATGAACTGATAAAAAGAAACAGAGTTTATACCGACAAAGAGAAGCATATCTGCAATCTATCTAAGATCATATGAAAAAAGAACCCGTCAAAGTACGTGAAGTAGTGGCCTCGAAAAGGGCCGCAAATTTCGAAGAAGTCGTCGAGGGCTACTCGGAATCCGAGATGCTGGAAGAGGCTTCGAGATGCCTGCAATGCAAAAAACCTTTCTGCCAGGACGGATGCCCGGTAAATATCGATATAAAGAAGTTCATAAAAGAATTGTCCCAAAAAGATTATGATTCGGCTTATGCCACGATAAGGCAGACGAATAACTTCCCCTCAATATGTGGCAGGGTATGCCCTGCGGAATACCAGTGCCGGCTTAGCTGCGTCCTCAGTAAAAAAGGCCAGCCATACGCCTCCGAATCAGCCATAAATATACATTTTCTTGAAAGATTCGCCGGCGATCACGGCATGAAAAATAACATAGCCCCGGCCGTGGTAAAAGACCCAAGACTATCCAAATTCAAAGTAGCCGTAGTCGGATCCGGACCTGCGGGCCTCTGCTGCGCCGGAGAGCTGGCCAGGATCGGCATAAAAGTCACGGTCTTCGAGAGCCTTCACAAGCCGGGCGGGGTACTGCGCTACGGAATACCGCCTTTCAGGATGCCGCGCGATATACTGGATTTCGAGATAGAGTCGCTTAAAAAGATGGGTGTCGAGCTCGTATCAAACTTTATAGTAGGTAATGCCGTATCCCTGGATGAGCTCTTCGCCCAAGGTTATTCTGCAGTTTTTCTAGGACTCGGCGCAGGCATACCTTCTTTTATGGGGATACCGGGCGAGAACTTATGTAATATATATTCGGCAAACGAATTCCTTACCCGGGTGAATCTGATGTCGGCTTATAAATTTCCGGAATTCCATACGCCTGTAAACGTAGGGAATAACATGGTGGTGATCGGCGGAGGCAATACCGCCATGGATGCGGCCAGGGTCGCCTTAAGGCTTCAGAAGATGAAGAATATGCCTCTTAGCACCACGATACTTTACCGGCGGACAGAGGTAGAGATGCCGGCGCGAAGGCTTGAGATAGAACACGCCAAAGAAGAAGGTGTAAAATTCTCTATGCTCGTGAAGCCCGAGGCCTTCATCGGGGATGAGAACGGAATGGTAAAGAAATTGAGATGCCTCAAATGCGAGCTGGGAGAACCCGACAGCTCAGGCAGGAGAAGGCCGGTACCGATACCGGGAAGCGAATACGAGATCGACTGCGACCTGGCCGTTATAGCCATAGGACTGAAGGCGAATGAGCTCCTTACAAAAGTAACGCCGGATCTTAAGACGGACAAATACGGGGATGTAGTGGTAAATAAAGAGAATATGGAAACGGCCATAAAAGGCGTATTCGCCGGTGGCGATATAGTAGGAGGTGAAGGCACGGTCATAGAGGCTATGGGAATGGCCAAGAAGGCCGCCCAGGGTATAGTGAATTATTTACTACAAAACAAATGATTACGCAGATTTAAGTTAATCTGTGTAATCTATCTAAAAATCTTTGTAATCCTTTTTAAGGAGGAGGAAACGTGGTAAAGAAAGCGGAAGATTTTATAGCGCAAGTAGTAGCAAAAAACGCGGGTGAACTGGAATTCCACCAGGCGGTACGTGAAGTAGTCGAGTCCTTAACACCTTACATCGAGAAGAACCCCAAATACGCCGACCAGAAGATACTGGATCGCATCGTAGAGCCGGAGAGGGTGATAATGTTCCGTGTGCCATGGCTTGACGATAAGGGTCAGATACAGGTCAATAGAGGTTTCCGCATAGAGATGAATAGCGCCATAGGTCCGTACAAAGGCGGCTTGCGCTTCCATCCCAGCGTAAATCTCGGCATACTTAAATTCCTCGCTTTCGAGCAGGTATTCAAGAACAGCCTCACGACGCTGCCTATGGGCGGCGGAAAAGGCGGTTCCGACTTTGATCCGAAAGGCAAATCCGACAACGAAGTCATGAGATTCTGTCAGAGTTTCATGACGGAACTCTGTAAATATATCGGCCCCGATACGGACGTACCGGCCGGCGATATAGGAGTGGGCGGACGCGAAATCGGCTACATGTTCGGCCAATACAAGAGAATACGCAACGAATTCACCGGCGTCCTGACCGGCAAGGGCCTGAACTGGGGCGGAAGCCTGATAAGGCCTGAGGCCACCGGTTACGGCTGCGTATATTTCGTCCAGGAGATGTTGAAGACCCGCGGCGAGACACTTAAGGGTAAAGTCTGCGCTGTATCCGGGTCAGGCAATGTCGCTCAGTACACGGTAGAGAAATTGCACCAGCTCGGAGCCAAGGTCGTAACGCTTTCAGACTCCAACGGCTACATATACGATGAGGGCGGTATCGATGAAAAGGAACTGAAATGCGTAATGCATTTGAAGAATGTAAAGCGCGCCCGTATTAAAGAGTGCGCCAAAGAGTTCAAATGTAAATACGTCGAAGGTCATAGGCCGTGGGATGTAAAGTGCGATATAGCATTCCCCAGCGCTACCCAGAACGAGATAAACGGCGAAGACGCCAAGGCCCTCGTGAAGAACGGTTGTATAGCCATAGGTGAGGGGGCAAACATGCCTACGACTCCGGACGGAGTAAAGGTATTCCAGAAGGCTGGCATACTTTATGCGCCCGGCAAAGCGGCAAATGCAGGCGGCGTAGCCACATCAGGCCTTGAGATGAGCCAGAACAGTATGAGGCTCTCATGGACCAGGGAAGAGGTCGACGAAAGACTGCACAACATCATGATCGCCATCCACGAACAGTGCGTGAGATACGGCAAGTCAGGCAAAACGATCGATTACGTAGCCGGGGCCAATATCGCCGGATTCGTCAAGGTCGCCGATGCCATGATCGATCAGGGGCTTGTGTAAAACGTAAAAACTAAAGTTAGTGAAAAGTGTAAAGTGAAAAGATAAAGTTAAGTTATTTAAGTCCTCTTTTCATTTTTCTCTTTACACTTTGAACTAATTGTGTTATCATTAGAAAGTAGCTCGTCGTAGAACTACTGCGACACAAACGAAGGCGTTTTGAGGCCGTTCTATCGGCGCTCAAAACGCCTTTTTTGTATATATAGGAGATCGAGCCATGACAAAATACATATTCACTACCGGCGGGGTTATTTCCAGCCTGGGCAAGGGTATAGCATCGGCATCTATAGGCAAGATACTCGAATCCAGGGGGCTAAAAGTAGCCCTTATGAAATTGGACCCTTACATAAATGTAGATCCGGGCACGATGAACCCATTCCAGCACGGGGAAGTATACGTGACCGATGACGGCGCAGAAACAGATCTCGATCTCGGCCACTACGAAAGGTTCACCCGCACCGCCACCACAAAATTCAGCAATACAACTACCGGGCAGGTATATAACACTGTAATATCCAAAGAACGCCGAGGCGATTACCTGGGCAAGACCATCCAGGTCATACCGCACATAACCGGAGAGATAAAGGAGAGGATAAAGAGGGCGGCCAATGTATCCGGTGCCGATGTACTAATAGTGGAGATAGGCGGAACGGTGGGCGATATCGAAAGCCAGCCTTTTCTCGAAGCGGCCAGGCAATTCCGTATAGACGCAGGCTATCACAATACCCTTTACATACATCTCACCCTTATACCGTACGTGCGATCGGCCGGAGAGATCAAAACGAAACCTACACAACATAGCGTAGGTAAGCTGCGCGAGATAGGGATACAGCCGGATATCCTCGTGTGCAGGACCGAAAAATCGCTCTCAGACGACGTAAAAGAGAAGATATCCCTTTTCTGCAATGTAAGCAAAGAATCCGTCATAGAAGCACCGGATGTCGAGACCATATACCAGATACCGCTTGTATTTAAAGACCAGGGGCTGGACAAGATAATGCTCAGGCATTTCGGAATGAAATGTAAAACTACAGATCTGAAAGAATGGGCTTCTAAAGTGGTCCACCGCGCTTTATACCCGAGGTATCAGGTAAATATAGCCGTAGTAGGTAAATATATAATGCTGCAGGATGCTTATAAATCCATATACGAATCGCTTCTCCATGCCGGCATCGCAAACGACGCCAAGGTAATAATAAAGAAGGTCGACTCCGAAGACATAGAAAAAGGGGGGCCTGAAAAGCACCTCCGGGACGTCTCCGGAATATTGGTGCCCGGCGGATTCGGCTATAGGGGCATAGAAGGCAAGGTCAAGGCCATACAGTACGCCAGAGAAAATAAGATACCGTTCTTCGGACTATGCCTTGGCATGCAGTGTTCCGTGATAGAATTCGCAAGGAACGTATGTAAACTTAAGGGCGCCAACTCGACAGAATTCGATAAAAGAACCCGGTATCCCGTGATAAGCCTTTTGACCGAGCAGCACAAGGTAAAAGACATGGGCGGAACGATGCGTCTGGGAAGCTACCCTTGCAAGATAAAAAGGCACACCCTTGCTTATTCGGTATATAAGAATACTACCGTATCGGAGCGCCATCGGCATAGATATGAATTTAATAATAAATATAGAAAGATCCTGGAGCGGAATGGTATAATCCTCTCCGGAATTTACCCTAAAAAAGACCTTGCGGAGATAGTCGAGATAAAAGACCATCCGTATTTCATAGCGGTCCAATACCATCCGGAATTCAAATCCAAGCCGGATAAACCGCACCCGCTATTCAGGGAATTTGTTAGGGCAGCGTTAAAAACAAGCTGTATAAAATAGACGAATCAGACATCGTCATTGCGAGGAGGCCTGCCGGCCTACGGCCGGCAGGCCGACGAAGCAATCTAAAAAAATAGATTACTCGCAATCGCAGGATAAACAAAATCGATTTATGAAAGCGATATTAGCGCTCGAAAACGGGAAGATATATAAAGGCGAGTCATTTGGCGCCAATGGCGAATGCTACGGAGAAGTCGTTTTTAATACCGCCATGGCCGGGTATCAGGAGATAATAACCGACCCTTCGTACAAGGGGCAGATAGTCACTATGACCTATCCCTTGATCGGTAACTACGGCGTAAACGAGGAAGATGTCGAGTCCATAAAGCCTTTCGCGGAAGGTTTCGTCGTAAAGGAGTATTCCAAGATCCGCAGTAATTGGCGCAGCACTTCATCCTTAGGCGACTACCTGAAAAAAAACGGCATAGTAGCCATGGAGGGTATCGATACGCGCGACCTGACTCTCCACATACGCGAGGCAGGAGCTATGAAGGCGGTAATATCGACCATAGACCATTCAGAGGATAGCCTTGTAAAAAAAGCCAAAAAATCCATGGGTTTATTAGGCATAGACCTGGTAAAAGAAGTGGCTAGCGGCCAAATTTACGATTGGAGCAAGGAGGGAAGATACAAGGTAGTCGTGCTCGACTGCGGGGTTAAATTTAACATATTAAGAGAGCTATCGAAAAATAATTGCAGAGTTACAGTAGCTCCGGCTAAGACATCTGCGAAAGATATACTCGCTTTAAAACCGGATGGGGTCATGCTCTCTAACGGCCCCGGAGACCCTGCAGCTGTGCCATACGTAGTAGATACGGTTCGCGAACTCCTGGGTAAGACCGTTATATTCGGAATATGCCTAGGCCATCAGATGTTGGGGCAGGCCTTTGGAGGTAAGACCTTCAAGCTGAAATTCGGCCACCACGGAGGTAACCATCCAGTCAAGGACGTGAAGACCGGCAAGGTGGCCATCACGGTGCAAAACCACGGATTCTGCGTGGATATAGATACCCTCAATAAAAAAGAGATAGAACTGACGCATCTCAACCTTAATGACAATACCCTCGAGGGCATGCGCCATAAAAAACTCCCGGTCTTCTCGGTGCAGTTCCACCCGGAAGCTGGCCCCGGCCCGAGGGATGCTGGGTATCTATTCGGAAGATTTGTGGAGTTAATGAAAAAATAGGAATATAAAGCGCGTCATTACGAGGAGGCTCGCCGGCCGTAGGCCGGCAGGCCGACGAAGCAATCTATCGCTCGCAATGACGATTAACCATAAAAGTTTAATAATATGCCTAAAAGAACCGACATAAAAAAGATAATGATAATCGGCTCCGGTCCTATAGTTATAGGGCAGGCGTGCGAATTCGACTATTCCGGATCACAAGCCTGCCGGGTCCTTCGATCCGAAGGATATGAGATCATACTGGTCAATTCCAATCCCGCCACCATAATGACCGACCCTGAACTTGCAAACAAGACTTATATAGAGCCTATCACCGTGGAGTCCGTAGCCAAGATCATCGAAAAGGAGAGACCGGACGCTCTGCTTCCTACGCTTGGAGGGCAGACAGCCCTCAATACGACAGTAGGATTGCACGAAGCAGGTATATTGAAGAAGTTCAAGGTAGAATTGATCGGCGCCAATATAAAAGCCATAAAGAAGGGCGAGGACAGACAGTTATTCAAAGAGGCCATGACCAAGATAGGCCTCGATCTACCAAAAAGCGGTCGCGCATACACTCTCCCTGAAGCTATAACTATAGCCGAGAAGATAGGCTTTCCAATCATAATACGCCCCAGTTTCACCCTGGGAGGAACCGGCGGAAGCGTGGCTTATAACATCGAAGAGTTCAAAGTCCTGGCCAAGCGCGGGCTAGAATCGAGCATGATAAGCGAGATATTGATAGAAGAATCCGTTATAGGATGGAAAGAGTTCGAGCTCGAGGTAATGCGCGATCTTAAGGACAATGTAGTCATAATATGCTCGATAGAAAACCTCGACCCTATGGGGGTACATACCGGCGACAGCATCACGGTAGCGCCTGCGCAAACCCTGACAGACGCCGAATATCAGAACATGCGGGATGCCGCCATAGCGTGCATACGCGAGATAGGCGTAGAAACCGGCGGATCCAACATACAGTTCGCGGTAAACCCTGACACTGGCCGCATGGTTGTGATAGAGATGAACCCTCGGGTATCGCGCAGTTCAGCGCTGGCATCTAAAGCTACGGGTTTTCCCATAGCCAAGATCGCCGCAAGGCTTGCGGTCGGATATACGCTGGATGAGATACCAAACGACATCACAAAAGAGACTCCGGCCTGTTTCGAACCCGCTATAGATTATTGCGTAGTAAAGATACCGCGTTTTACTTTCGAAAAATTTCCGGCCGCCGATCCTACGCTAACCATATCCATGAAATCTGTAGGTGAGGCGATGGCGATAGGCAGGACATTTAAAGAGGCCCTGCAAAAAGGGTTGCGTTCTCTGGAAATAAAGAAGAGCGGCCTCGAAACCGTTACGTTCAAAGACTGCCAGCCGCAAAAAAATATCGATGAAGACGCCATTGCCGCGCTATATGAAAAAGTAAGGCGGCCTGGCGCGGACAGGATTTTTTATATTGCGGACGCTTTGCGCGCAGGAGTAAGCATAGAAAAAATATACGATCTAACTAAAATAGACCGCTGGTTCATACACAATATAAAAGAGATAGTCGACCTTGAGAGGGAAATAGCCGACAAGAAAGAAGGCATCACAATCAGCCTTCTAATAAAAGCGAAGCAGTATGGATTCAGCGACAGACAGATCGCCTCACTTACCGGACGGAGTGAATCGGATATATATGAAATACGGAAATCTCACAATATCAGGCCTGATTTCAAGCTCGTCGATACCTGCGCAGCCGAGTTTAAGGCCCACACGCCATATTATTACTCTTCCTACGACAAGTAACCGTTAGAGATAAAATACTTATATCCAAATCTATTGTATATATTATATTATAATATATACTTTATATAGGCGCTGAGAAAAGCCAAAGCGCCTTATCTTTGATACAGTTCTTTTAGAAGTTTAATAAGTCTACAAAGTAGACGAAAAGGCACCATGAACCAGAACAAGTTCGGTTCACGGTGCCGTGTACCGAACGCAAGTTCTGGTACACGGCAAACTATCTGAAAAGATAGGGCGCAAAACTCTAAGAGCCTAACTCTCCATGATGTGGAGATATGGCAGTCAGTTGCCGAAATACTTTCTTAGAAGGCCCTATCTATGATATAGATGGGGCTTTTTGTTTTGGGATTTTCTCATGAAAATCCCAAACATCCCGAATCTCCGATTAGGGATTATCAGCAAGAAGTAAAAGGGTAAGCGAACATGAAACCAAAACTAAATACCACAAAGACCTTGGCTTTAATAATGAGCGCGCTGTTTATCA
>JAGOLR010000058.1 GCA_017993955.1 Candidatus Omnitrophota bacterium | reverse complement strand
TCGCTCGAGAGGGCGAGTTTTCCGCTGTCATGGAGGAGGCCCGCTATGCCTATCTCGGTGAGGGCGCGCTCACCAAGACGGAGAGCCTCTGCCTGTATAACGGAAAATATAGAGACGTTTATAGAGTGTATAAAAGTGTATTCGTCGTGACTTTTTATCGAGGTAAGCATCAACAAAGAATGACGGTTGCGGGCGAGACTCGATATCAGCTTTACTACAAAAAGCCTGGCGGCCGATATGTCGATAGTCTTTCTCTTAGCGATATCGGCGAAAGCGCTTTTGAGATAATCCTCGCCCTCGCTAAAGACTCCCTTGGCCATCTCTGCGAGGTCGCCCGAAGATATACCGGAACCCGCATCGGCGGCCGTATTTATATTTCCGGTAAAGATATGAGCAATACCTGAAGATTTTATCGCGTTATCGATACCGCCCTGCCCCTCTATGACCGAGGGATTTTTAGTCACCAACCCCAGGAAGGCCTCGATCTCTTCTTCGCCAGGCGCCTTTAAAAAAGTTATTTTTTCTATCTTTCGGTCTTTCAGGTCTTTTATAAAACCCGATATATTCTGGCTCAGGCTATAAAACGGCTCTTTTTCGAAAGCTATCTCATCGCCTATTACGCCTATGGTTATCTCTTCCGTATTCGCAAATATTTCGTCCAATATGCCGTGGACGCTCTTAACTGCCTGACTTGTAAGTTTATGGGACGGGCCGTACATCCCTCTGGCTTGCGCGGCGCTGACCATCTCTTTTATAAGCCTCTCTACAAGCTCTCTCACTTTGCCTCTCCGCCTTCTTTGTCGGCCCTGTCCAACTCCAATATTATGCCGCTCATCCTGCGCACCGCATCGCTTGGATCTGATATTGCGTTTTTAACTATAGCCATCGATTCCGGCGTTCCTAGTTGCGCCAGACTTACCACCGATGCCACCCGCGCCAAGTCCGTAAATTTATTATAAAAAAACGGCCTTCGCATAAAAACACTCCTCAGGAAGCCGTAAGACTCTTTTATCTTCATATCGCCGCACATTTTTATCGCATCGGTCAGATACGCCCGCGAAAGCCGGCCCCGCATCAGAGTCTTAAACAAAAGTTCCACGGACGTATTCTCTCCGGAAGATAGTATCTTG
Organism: Candidatus Omnitrophota bacterium; assembly: GCA_017993955.1. Taxonomy (GTDB): domain Bacteria; phylum Omnitrophota; class Gorgyraeia; order 2-01-FULL-45-10; family 2-01-FULL-45-10; genus JAGOLR01. Next base: position 8,684 of record JAGOLR010000058.1, on the reverse strand, counting down.
GCTATGACGCGGCGACCCGTATCTTCCGACGTATTCTGGTCCGACAATATCCCGAGAAGAAGGAGCGCGTCTGGCTTGGTCTTAACGGTGAATACATCCAAGGCTTGGGATATTATATTGAGGTCTTTACTTTTTAACATCTCCATGGATATCCTGCGCGCCTCGTCCGGATTAACGGCATTCACGATATCCAAGAGCCCCGATCTTATCTCGGGGCTTAGGGCACCGGGTGATTTTAGCCGGGTCAAAAGCTCGTCCAGAATATCTACTCCAATCGATTTCATGACTTTAGATATCTTCCCTCGAGCGAAGGTATCCATCTCCAACATATAGGCGTCGGCCATGAACCTTATGCTCTTTGGCTTGGCCATCCGGAGGATACGGCTTATATTATTTATCTCGGAAGGCCCCGATCCTTTTATCAGCTCTATAACCTTTGCGATAGCTGCATCATCCATTATTTTTCCGGTCACCATAGATATGGGTTCCGCAAAATTTGGATCGGACCTCACCTTCTCGTCCAGAGAAGATGTAAATAGCTCATACGCATCCTTAAGGACCTGCACGGACAGAGTATCGAACAATACGCTCAATTTACCGACCAAGAGCTCGCATAGCTTACGAAACTGTTCGGGCGATCTTTCAAGCCAGATAAGGTTCAAGATGAGGCGCACTTCTTGACGCCTTACACTGTCTTCTTTAAGCGCTTCCGCAGCCTCTCGGGATATGCGGAGATATTCGTCAGACCTGGGTATCTGACTTACGCCCGAATCCGCGAATGTATCTATGGTCATCTTATATATCTCATTTACAAAACCGCTGTTAGGATTGGATTTAAGCATATCCTTAAAAGAGCTCTGAAGGCGGGCTATCAAGTCCTTATCCGCGGAGGCCATGCCAAGAAGTTTGTCGCCGATCATGGTATTTATATTAGAAGCCCGTCCGTTTTCGGATGTCAGTTTTTCGAATAATTTTATAAACTGCTCGTTCAACACCCCCTCTTTGCCTACCAGAGATGCTATGAAATCCGCAACAGCATCGTCAGGCATGGCCTTGGCAAGATCTTCTGAAAAGTTCGATTCGCCCGGGCCTTCCTTGTCGTCTTCAAATAGTCGGACGATCAATCCGGGATCGAGTTTAAGTATTATATCTATTATATCTTTATGAGACGCTTCCGGCATCGCATCGCCTTTGGCCTCAAAATACTGCGCCACTTTTGTTAAAGCGGCGCGCATCTTTTTTAAGGTGGCTTTGTGATCCACCTTGGCCAAGGCCTCTCTGTAAACTTTATTCAGTACCGCGGCAGATCTTTCGGGGTTACGGATGAATCCTTCTATAAATTCCGCTTTTGAAAGCGGCAGATCGCCAACCGGGCCGGTGGACAAGGCCACCAGAGATTGCCAAAAGTCTTTATCGTCGGGTTCTCGGGCCCCGGAAGATCCGGATCTGTAGCTTTTGAGGAGCCCCCTATAGTCTATCTCGCGCACGGTAAGACTATCAGACTTTGGCATATTCCTGGATATGCCGCCTGATTCCGCGCATATCTTGGGGTCCGCCTTCACCAGGTTTAAAAACGCGCCAAGCTCTTCTTCAGTGACGGCGCGCCTGAAATTTACGGCTATAAGACCGCGTTGATGCAGGTATGAAGCAACTTCGGCATATAGATCAGAGCCTTCTTTTTTGATATATTCCCCATTCGCCAGAAGGTTGTTAGGAGCTATGCCCAATTCCAGTTTTTCAGAGGAACCAAGCCATAATAGAAGATCGGAGTGAAAGCTCTTTATAGACTCGGAAAGTGACGGATGGCCGGGGGGATACAGGGCGCTATTTTTAATAGCGGCGGCAAACGACCTTATCATCCTGTCAAAGGCAGCGGCCTTTTCGTTAATACTATTATCTTTCATATTTGGAGCATTTCATAGTATTCGTTTATCGATTCGATAGATTTGCTCAATAGCATAGCCAGCGATACGCTTAAGGCCAAAATCACTAAAGTTATTATTATCTTCTTACGGATACCGAGATCGGGCTTAAGCCACACAAGCGGCAAGACAAACGGCCCTACGCATAAAAAAGCTACTACCAGGAACGCGGTCTTAAAATACCATCTCTCTTTTAATCCTATATCACTCATATTAAAGACATGCGCTCTATTTGTTTAAAAGGTTCCGGCGTTATAGAGACGCTGCCGGTAAAGGGATAGTCCATACATAATATCGCGAAGAGCATAAGCCCTATTATTATAACTAAAAGAGACGCCATTATAGCTTGGGCTTTAAAATTCTCCACACCGAAAAAGAATGTGAACGATATGGTCGCCATGCCGCCTATAAAAAGTATCGCCCACATAAGCCCCGGAAGACTTGTCTTGGAATCTACTATCCGCATAGTCCTATACCGCTCCAGTTGCTCAAGCCTGGTTATCGATTCGTTAAAAAATATCTCCTCGATCCCGGGATTGGGAAGATGCCTGGTATAAGAGGTCCAAAGGTTTTTAAGCAGGAGATCCACGCTGGGGCAACCATTACCTTTTGCGAGGCACCCCCACTCCTCTTCCAATACAGCCTTCGCATAGTTAGCTATATCAGATCTGACCTTTATCTTAAAATCCTGTTGGAATGCGTCGCTAGCCCTATATAAGGACATAAGGCAACTGGCTTCCTCTTCCACATCATGCCTGGCCTTATCGAATTGCCCCCAAACCATCACCGTAACAAAGGTAATAAGAACCGCATATATAACCCCCAATGTACAGAAGATTGGGCCGGCGACATCATGGTGGACCCTTAATTTATGGTGGGGCACTATCCTGCGGACAAACATAAGGCCTATTACAGAAAAGACCGTCATGCCGCCGACTATCAATAATCCAAGTAACCATGAAGGAATATAGAACAATAAAGCGTGCGTTATAGACATAGACCTCCTTAATATCAATATTATGATATAGTATACACTCATAAGTCAGATATGACAAAAATTTATCGTACAAAAGATATTTGTAATTCACTGCTTGACTAGCGCCGTCGCATCGTTTATATATTATTATATATGGATATCACACAATCCCGCATAAAGATAACCTCTATATTACAATCCGTTTCTATCCTCCTTTTTATAGTAGTCGCCGTCAGATGGTTCGTTTATGTCGATAGATACAGCATAAACATAATGTTCTGGGACCAGTGGGATTTTTTTGACGCCTTCTTCGGCGTAAATAGCATATGGGATACATTCAAATGGCAGCATGGCCCACATCGGCAGGGACTAGGCCTTATATTAACAAAAACCGTAGGGCAAATCTCTGGTTGGGACACCAGGATAGAATGTCTTCTGATCGGCGGGTTAATATTTTTAACAATGTGTCTTGCCATTATCCTCAAGAAGAGGCTCGCCGGAAAGATAACTTGGTCGGACGTAGTAATCGCATTGATATTTTTAACACCGGTGCAATCAGAAATATTCGCCATGACGCCCAATATGTCCCATAGCGCGATACCGCTGATGCTTATAGTGCTTTATGCAATGGCCTGGACCATCAAAAGGTTGCCCCTTAGATATATTTCGGTCCTTTCGTTAAATTTTCTGCTGATATTCACCGGTTTCGGGTTGTCGGTATTTGCGGTTACACCGCTCCTTTTCGCCATAGATATGATAAAGGCCCTAATAGATAAAGATGAAATCGGGTTCGTATCCGCATTCTTGGCTCTTGCGGTATCCGTATTATCCTGCGTATCATATTTAGCCGGATATAAATTCGACCCCGGCGTGGCGGATTTTAAATTCCCGGCTGCCGATTTCTTGGCAAGATACCCTAGATTCATATTCTCTTTGCTGGCCAATTTTCTGCAATTCAAGGCCGGCTATGCCGCCTCCACGATGTGGGCAGGTTTTACCGTTTTTGCGTCGATGGCATTCATCTGCCTGTTAAACATAAAAAAACTTTTGGCTGGGAATACCGGCGATAGGCAACACTGGCTTTCGAGAAGCATCGTGATATTAACTTTATACACCTTGACTTTCTGCGTATTGACTGCAATAGGCAGGGTAAAACAAGGCCCTTTTATATCGAGGTATATGCCGTATCTCATCCCGGGGTTTTTTGCCGTATACCTTCAAATAACACAGGTGACCGGCAAAAAAGCATTTGAAAGGTACAAAAACTACGTACTGGCACTTACAGTCGTAATATTTTTTGTGGGATCATTTCCTCTGAATCGATGGGACAGTTACGCTTTTGAGACATATCTGAACGGCAAGAAGATATGGGTGGATTATTACTTGCGGCACGAAGACATCGATATCGCGGAAATGGCTTCACGATTCAAGATATACCCGGACCCCGCCAAGACCAATCTTAAGGCTAAACTGGATCACCTCAAGAAGAATAGATTTAACCTGTACCTATAGCCTTCGGTTACCAGGGTTAACTTCACACTATGGCATCAATAAAAAAGGGCTTAAGCGTTTAAGCTTAAGCCCTTGATTACGATTATCGGTTTTATTACGTACGTTCCTTCTTTCTAAAATAAGCTGTTACCAGACCTCCTATCCCGAAAAGCACCACGGTAGCAGGTTCCGGTACGGTGGTACCGCCGGGCCCCACCAAACCTTCAAAGCCGGGATTCCAGCCTTTATAAAAAGCATCGTCACCGTAATATTCGGGAAATCCTGCCGTATAAGCATAATAATGTATAGTATCTGGTATAAAACTTGAGTGAACGGTAAATCCGGACTGCGAGCTGCCAGGCGCAATACCATGGTCAAACCAATAATCGGTATACCATGTACTTGGATAGTTTATATTGCTACCCCCGTAAGACGAGTTATTCCATGTGTGTCCGCCATTGCCATCCGTCCAATCTTCCCATCCTGCCGGAATTCCCTGAGATACGTCATACGCCATATCGACTCCGAAAAAATACAAATATTGACCGCTATTTTCCCCGTTTTGAACAGGCATGTTATTTGTCACTTTGAAATCGAGCAAATAATTACCCTCCGTGCCGGAATATGAATAAGTCACATCTATGATCGCCGAATATGCATTATTAGAAAATATTGCGATAATCGTTACGGCACAAAATAAAATTAAAAACTTTTTCATTAAATCTCCTATGTTTGATCTTATATAGCTTATTATCTATCTATTTTTTTTCCTGAATAATGCAGCCAAAGCCCCGCCGATACCGAACAATGCCATAGTGGCAGGCTCGGGGACTGCGCCATTAAAATCGCGCATATCGGCTACTTTAAAATCTACGCGCTCGGCATTATTGATCTGAGCCAGAGAGCTGAAAAGCATCTCTCCTTGCCCAAGATACGCATCGGATGTACCGGACCATTCTAAAGATTGCCCGACATAAGTCGGTACCCAGTAATCGAAGACATACCCCAGTGTAGGACCATTATGCCCGCCGCCGCTGTGTGTATACTCAGTCCATGGTCCTATGGGTAGATCGCTAACATCACCTGTAAAGTTTGTCAAAAGCGACGGGGAATTAAGCCTGTCGCCGAATATGATCCACCCCCACCCTTGCCCAGACACCCAGCTATTGTCGTTATTATCCATTACAAGCTGGAATTGGTAGTCGTAAAGGCCGCCACCCGCAGACTCAACATCATAATACAGATTGATTGGCGCTGCGTAAGCCGATAGAGAACAAAATATAATGGCAATTAAAAAGCCTGCTGCAGCCAAAACTTTTTTCATATCCATTCTCCTTTCCTGTTTGTTCATATATTAGTTTATAAATATCATTAGTCCTTATATTTATATAAGCAAAAAGTGTTCCAATATTTTTTTACAATAATTCTACCTTAACTTATTGTTAAAAAAAGAGATGCGAATACATAAATGGAATTTAAAGTTGGATTATATGCGGGAACGTGCCTGATGTGTATAGATTTTAAGACGTCTTCGTGGAGACGCTATAGATTACAATTTGCCGTAACACCGGCTTTGGTCATAAAGTCCCAACTGGCCCCATCCTCAGATATTATCAGATCCACCCCAACACCAGGAAGCTCATCGCATCCTACCTCCCTCTCAAATATGCCTCGTGACAGTGCTTTTGCTATCGCCTGAGAACGCCTGTTCTTCCGCAAAAGGGTCATCACCTCTTCCGAAAGCTTCTTTGTTTTAAGCGTCACCAGGAACCTTTGCGCCGGGCTGCATCTCACAACTATTAAAACCTTCATACACATCACCGCCTCTCTTATATATTATTATATCACAAAATGTGATAATGTCAAATTATTAATATCACTTTTTGTGTTGATTTTAAAAAAAGTCATGGTATACTTTTACTATGAATTTCGGTGAAAATCTTAAAAAGATCAGGCAGGAAAAAAATCTTTCCCAGCAAGAGCTGGCTAAGAAGCTTAATGTCGCCCAGTCGACTATAGGAATGTGGGAGTCCGGGCAACGCACGCCAAAGCTAGGCGAGATAAACCGGCTGGCCTCTGTTTTAAATATAACCATCAATAGGCTATTGTCACAGCCGAGAGACCGTAAGCTTGAGATAACCAAAAATGCCATATATATAGACGGAGAGAAGATAAGCGAGCTTGACGCAAACGATGTGGAAGGAGTTATCGATTATATCGCGGCCATGAAGAAAAAGAAGGGAGTCCTTCCTCAGACCCCTCCCCCAAAAATGAATCTTCACGCTAAAAAAATATTGGTCATAGATGATGAGCAGGAGATAGCTGAAATGCTGTACTCCTTTCTCATACCCCATAACTATAAAGTTTTTTTAGCATTCAACGGACAGATGGGACTGGAATATTTCGAAGAGATAAGGCCAGACATAGTGCTGCTGGATTTAAAGATGCCGGACATCGATGGTATAGAGGTCATAAGGATCATACGCAAGGTAAGCAATGTCCCTATTATAGTCATAACCGGACATCCGCAGGATGTTTCGGATATACACCTCGCGGACTTGAATATAGAAGGTTACATAGAAAAACCTATCAGTTTACAGGCTGTTTTAAATACACTCAAATATCTTGTAGGTGAATGATGAAAGAAAGACGAAGGGCAAAACAGATTAAGAAGTATTTTGCAATAAACATCGTATCCTGCGATACCGACGGAAAACATCTTAAATTCGACGCCATCAAGTCAAACCCTAAGTTCTACGATGAATCCGGGCTCGACTTCAGCCCCGACGGCATTAAGATCATGTGTTCAAAGCCCCTGCCCGAAGAATCAAAGATACAGATGAAGATGCTCATCCCGGACGAAGAGAGCTTAAATATGATACGCGCTACAGGAACGATAAAGTGGTTTAAGCAGGTAAAAGGAAGATATAAGAAATATTTTATTATAGGGGTGTGCTTTGTAGGCCTTCCCGATGGTGAGAAGAAAAAGCTTATTAACTTATGGAGAAAATATAAGTAAAGCTTTACTATTAATAAAAAAATTTTGCATAATCTTCATCGGTAACTATTTGGCATTTTCCTCATTTTTGCGAACAAGCTCTTCTTCCGGAAGTTTCCAGCCGCATATGGTGCACATTTTACATGCGCAGTCAACCTCATCGATATGTTTATTACAGCATGTACATTTCATATTTTCCTCCCTTAGTTAGTCTTACGGTTATTAAACGTTTTTACAAAGCATGCAAAAAAAATACCGCTTCTCGCCGGTAATTTATTACGATTGCTTAGCGATAACACCGATAAGTATACGCTATTCAGCGACCGCGGACAAGGCTTTGCGAACTTACTTTTTGCGCCTTAACTTTTTTATAGTCATGACGACGCTCTATCCAGCAGACTATATCCGGAGATTATACTGTTACATAGCATCTGAATGATATTTTTGTAATCGCCGCCGTCTGCCTTGCCAAGCGCCATGTAATATGCATAGCGGTCTTCGGTCTTGATAATGGCAGGGGCGAATCCTTTAACGAGAAGCTGGGTAATCATTAACAGCCGCCCCACGCGGCCGTTCCCGTCAAAGAATGGATGGGTCGCCTCGAATTCATAATGGTCACGCGCGATCTTTGTGACCGGGTCCGACCCATAAGCGTTGATCGACTTTAAGAGCGAGCCCATCTTGAGCGGTACCTCCTGCGCCGAAGGCAAACGTTTCTCGGTATTGGTCAGGTTTACATAACCATCGCGATACCGTCCCGGGAGTTTATTGTTAAAATTATAAAGGATGATCTCGTGGAGTTTTAGAATATACGACTCATCTATCTTAAAATGCGAAGTAATCGTATCCATAAGGTATAAGAGCGCGTTCCGGTGGTTCACCGCCTCCAGCACCTCGAAGAACTCTTTGCCTCTGATGGGCTTTCCGGCAAATGCCTGTTCGGTTTCACGGATAGTCATGCGACTCCCCTCGATGGCATTAGAATGGTAGGTCATCTCCAGGATAAACCTATCGCGCAGGACAGTGTCTTTTTTGAGTAACCCGAGCGGGTTTTTCATGGAGGAGCGTAACCGCTCCACCACCGGCCGGAGATCCACATACTCCTTGAAGAGCTGGTCGATCTCTTTCGACTGCGCCGGATGCGGCTGGATATCTTTATCGAGCCAGCGATATACGGTCTTATAGCCCACCTCAAGGCGCCTGGCAAGCTCCGAGCGCGATATCCCGGTCGCTTCTATTATCTTCTTTAGCTTTTCGTGATCCGTAATATGATAATGGGTCATACACACCTCTATAG
>JAGOLR010000008.1 GCA_017993955.1 Candidatus Omnitrophota bacterium | reverse complement strand
CAATCCGGCGCCGTTTTTAACCAAAGCCCTGATCACCGCCAGGTTCGAGTTAGACTTCATGGAAAAACATATCAGGGAGTTGACCGGCTTGAATGCATTCTGCAGTTTCCTGAAATGGTCGATCAGGGTCTTGTAACTGTAAAGATAGAAAGGTGTGCCTACCTTAGAGGCTATATCTCCCACCCTTATCCCTTCACAGTGGAGCTCGTTATCTTTGAATGTAAATTCGTGCATTTTATTCCTATCTTTTTATAGAACGTTTCATTTTCACCGAGTAATCCGGATCAAAGCGTTTCAAGATCTCTTTCTTAGACACATTCCCATGTAGTCTGGATTTTAGCGCATCCTCGGGCATAGCCTTTATCTGGATGCCTGTTTCCATAGAATACTTCACAAGTCCGCCGACCAGCGAATGGGCCTTCTTGAAAGGAACGCCGAGATCCACTAGATAATAAACAAGGTCGGTCGCATACAGGGACTCGTCCTTAAGATATTCTTCAATACGGCTTTTGTTGAAACGCAGGGTCTTTACCAATCCTTTCAGGACTCTCAGTTCTCCGGATACTGTCTCAAAAGAACTGAACAAAGACTCTTTATCCAACTGCATATCCCTGTTGTACGATAAGGGCAGCGCCTTCATCATGGTAAGGACGCTAACCAGGTTCCCGTAAAGACGGCCGGCATACCCCCTCACAAGCTCCAGTACATCGGCGTTCTTTTTTTGAGGCATCAGAGAGCTCCCGGTGCAATATGCGTCGTCCAGCTCTACGAAACCGAATTCTTTGGTCGACCATATGATTAGGTCTTCCGCGAGCCGGGAAAGATGCGTGGCCAGTATCGATAAACCCGATATTATCTCTATGACAAAATCCCTGTCACTGACGGAGTCTATGGAATTTATCGTCGGCTCTATATCGAAGGAACTGTCCGGGCAGTACTCTTTAAGATATTCCGCGGCCTTTAGTCTGTATTTTGAAGCCTCGACCGGCGTGCCGGCAATAGCCCCGGCGCCGAGCGTAAGGTGTATATTTAAAAATATATTGTTAAGCCGGGCCGAATCTCGCGTGAGCATTACAGAATAAGCTTTCATGTAATCAGAAAGATATACAGGTTGAGCATGCTGCATATGGGTGAAGCCCGGTATTATAACGCCCTTATTAGCGCCGGCCTTGGCTAGAAGTTCTACAGCCAATGCCATGATCTCGGACTGCAGCATCGCTATCTCGAACTTGCAATACAACTTAGTGGCAAATACGACCTGGTCATTACGCGAACGGGCCGTATGCAGCTTTAAGGCCACATCCCCGACATTCTTTTCCAGCAAATTCTGTATCTGGGTGTGGATATCCTCCACCGAAAGATCCGGTTTAAATGCGCCCGTAGCTATCTGCGCTTTGATCCATTTTAGTCCGGATATCAGCTTCGACGCCTCGCCTGGTTTTAAGTATCCGCATTTTTTAAGGACATTTACGTGGGCTATCGAACCAAGGACATCGCATTCGGCCAATTTGTAATCATACTGTATGGACCGGGTAAAATCCTCCACGATAGGATCCGTTGACTTTCCGAAACGTCCACCCCATAGTTTCTTAGTCATAATCACCTCTTTAGCGTAAAGCGTTAAGTGCAAAGTGAAAAGCGGCTGTGTCCTTCGGACCCAAATATCAAGGTCGCGATAGCGACACCTTAACTTTACACTTTACACTTTTCACTTTAAACTTTCTTATTATATGAGCCCCGATACGGCAGGCCCCAGAGCTCTATGAACCCTTTGGCAAGAGATTGATCGAAGAGATCGCCCTCTTCGTAAGTGGCAAGCTCTTTTTTGTAAAGCGAATTCGGGGAAGACCGCCCGACCACGGAGCATGTACCTTTATGCAGCTTCAGACGAACCACTCCACTAACAACTGATTGGGTCTTGTCGATAAAAGCATCCAGGGCCTCTTTGAGCGGCGTGTACCAAAGACCGTAATAAACCATTTCCGCATATTTTAAAGCTATGGCATCTTTAAAATGCACCGTCTCCCGGTCCAGGACCAGCGACTCCAGCGCCTTATGGGCTGTATATAGCGTCCACCCCGCAGGCGCTTCGTATATCTCACGCGACTTGATCCCAACCAGACGGTTCTCTATCATATCACTTCGGCCCACTCCGTTATCACCCGCGATCTTGGCCAGTTTTTTAATCAGGTCAACCCCTCCCATCATCTTACCGTTAAGTTTTACCGGAACGCCTTTACTGAAAGATATCTCGACGTATGATGGTTTAGACGGTGTTTCGTTCACTCCTTTGGTGAGCTGATATATATCCTCATCAGGTTCATAGTAAGGGTCTTCGAGCTTGCCGCTTTCTATCGATATCCCCCACAGATTAACGTCTATCGAGTAGGGTTTTTTCTTGGTTGTATCTATAGGTATCTTGTTCTCTTTCGCATACTCTATCTCTTCCGATCTGGTCTTGAGCTCCCACTCCCTGACCGGGGCGAGTATCTTTAATCTTGGGTCCAGCGAACGGATTGTAACCTCAAACCGTACCTGGTCATTGCCCTTGCCTGTACAGCCGTGAACGACATAATCGGCCCCTTCTTTATGAGCCACCTTCACCAGCCCCTTAGCGATTATAGGGCACGATAACGCGGTAGCCAGAAGATAGCCATTTTCATAAACGGCATCCGCCTTCAACGCCTGAAATACAAAATCATCGACAAACTCTTTCCTCAGGTCTTCCACTATGACCTTGACCGCGCCGGTACCAAGAGCCCGCTTCTTGTAGGTGGCGAAATCGGAATCCTGCCCGACATCAGCCATATAGGCTATAACGTCATAACCGCGGTTTGTTAGCCATTTTATAATCACCGACGTATCGAGCCCGCCGGAATATGCAAGCACCACTTTTTGACGCATATAACACTCCTGTTTTTAGCTATAAAGGTTAAGGTCAAGGCTAAGGTTAAGGTAGATTTTATCTTAACCTTAACCTAAGCCTTCTCTCCTAATAACTTGAGTAAAATCGCCTTCTCTACGTGCATTCTGTTCTCGGCCTGGTCATACACGACGGAGACCTTCGAGTCTATGACAGAATCCGTTATCTCAAGCCCCCTATGGGCAGGAAGACAATGCATGACAAGGCATGACTTTTTCGATAATTTCAGCAGGTTGTCGTTGACCTGAAAATCCTTAAAGGCCTTCTCTCTCTTCTTGGCCTCACACTCCTGCCCCATACTAACCCAAACATCGGTATATATTACATCGGCAGCGACCGAAGCTTTGCGCGGATCGTTCGAAAATTCCAATTTGGAACCCGACTGCTTGGCGAATGCCTTAACCATTGCCACTATAGATTTTACCGGTTCATATCCTTCCGGAGTAGCGATCTTCATATCCAGACCCACCTTCGCCGCAGCGCACATAAGTGAATTCAATACGTTATTCCCATCGCCTATATACGCGAGCGTAACCCCTTTCAGCCGCCCTAACTTTTCTTTTATCGTAAATATATCCGTAAGGGCTTGGCAAGGATGCGCGATATCGCTCAACCCATTTATGACCGGTATATCGGCATAACGGGCAAGTTCCTTAACATCTTCGTGTTTATAAGTTCTGGCCACTATGCCATCCAAATACCTGGCAAGGACACGGGCGACATCTTTAGTGGCTTCTCGCCCGCCCATACCTATCTCGTTCGGCCCAAGGTAAAGCGAGTGTCCGCCCAACTGAAACATGCCCACCTCGAAAGAGACCCTTGTCCTGTTAGATGGTTTTTGAAAGATCAATCCAAGAGATTTGCCTTGAAGACTGGCAGAGTACTTCGCCCTGTCGGATTTAACGTCATGCGCCAGGTCAAGTATACCGAAAATCTCCTCGGTTTTGACATCCTCTATGGCTATGAGGTCCTTTTTAATCTTCATAATACCCCTATTTAAGCTTCGATAAAACCTTGTCCAGAATATCTACGGCCCGGTCTATCTCTTTCTTACTAACCGTAAGAGGAGGCATGATACGCAGTATTGTCTCCTGGGTACAGTTTATCAAAAGCCCCTCGTTAAGACATTCCTTGTATATATCGTCTCCTTTTATGGCCAGCTCCACGCCAACTATAAGAGCGACATTACGGACATCTTTTATGAATGGATACTTAGCCTTAAGCGCTAAGAGTTTCTTTCTCAGGTAATCGCCCATCTTCCTGGCATTGGTTAAAAGCTTCTCCTTCTTTATCGCCTCAAAAACAGCAAGCCCCGCGGAACATACTATCGGAGAGCCTCCGAAAGTTGATGCATGCGTGCCTGGTGTCAGAACGTCCTGGAACTTCCCGCGCGCAACAGCTGCCCCTATAGGCAGACCGCCGCCGAGAGCCTTGGCAAGCGTCATCACGTCCGGCAGAACACCGAAATTTTTGAAGGCGAACATATTTCCGGACCTGCCCATCCCGGTCTGTACCTCGTCGAAAATAAGGACGAGGTCCTTCTCATCGCAAATCCTTCTCAGCCCCTCCAGATATTCCTGTCTGGCTATATTTACGCCCCCCTCGCACTGGATCGGCTCTAACATTATGCCTATAGTCTTATCCGTAATAGCGCTCTTTACCGCCTCGAGGTCATTATACGGCACGTGTACAAACCCGGCCGGCAAAGGTTCAAACCCGTGTTTTACCTTATCCTGCCCGGTAGCTGTTATCATGGCTATCGTCCTGCCGTGGAAAGATTTGAGAGTCGTGATTATCTCGTATCGCCCTGTCGCCGAACCGTATTTTCTGGCAAGCTTAACTGCGGCTTCGTTAGCCTCGGCCCCGGAATTACCAAAAAATACCTTCCCCGGGAAAGAGTTTTCTATTATAGCTTTGGCAAGAAGCGCCTGGGGCTCGGCATAGTAGTTATTTGATACGTGCATAAGTTTCTTAGCCTGCGCGCTCACCGCCTTAGCCACGGTCGGATGGCAATGGCCGATTCCTGACACGGCCCATCCCGGGAAGAAGTCCAGGTATTTTTTCCCGTCTATGTCCCAGGCGGTTGTACCGTTACCCCTCTCAAGACAAAGCGGTACGCGCGTATAGGTCTTCATCACATATTTGTCATATAGCCCAATGATCTTATCGGTTTTAGACATCTTCTCTCCTATCTTACTATTTCTGTACCGACACCTTTATCGGTAAATATTTCCAAAAGAAGCGCGTGCGGTATGGATGCGTCCAGGATATGAGCCTTCTTTACGCCACCCTTAACAACCCTTATACAGGCTTCTGACTTAGGTATCATCCCGGCATTTATCACTTTGCTCTTTATTAACCGCTCCACTTCCGCAACCTTCAATGTGTTATAAAGAGTCGACGGGTCATTCTTATCTTTCATTATGCCAGGCACATTCGTCAAAAGTACAAATTTTTCAGCATTTAGGGCCTTAGCGATCTCGCAGGCAACGTCATCCGCATTAACGTTATATATGTTTCCGTCCCTGCCGATTCCCAAAGGATAGACTATCGGGATTATACTATCTTTTATAAGGCGCCGTATAACTGTGGTATCGACGGAAGTCACCTCCCCCACATAACCAAGGTCGTAACCGAGCTTCATTTTTTTAACCCTGATCATATCATTCTCCCGGCCGCTCATGCCGAAAGCTCTGGCGCCCATATCTTTAAGCCCGGAGACTATCTTGCGGTTTATTATCCTTAATGCCTTGTCTATGATATTTACGGTATGGGTATCGGTATATCTTCGTCCGTTTATGAATTTTGGCTCTATGCCGGCCTTCTTCATCATCTTGGAAATAAAAGGGCCGCCTCCGTGCACTACTATGGGCCTCATGCCTGCGTAGTTCATGAACATTATATCCTCGAGGATGCTCTTCTCTATACCTGATTCATCTACGGCAGATCCACCGTATTTTATAACCACTACCTTCTCGTAAAATTTCTTTATGTAAGGCAGCGCCTCGATCAAAACTTTGCTTTTACGTATCGCTTCTTTCATAAGATCTCTTTTAGCTCACAGCCCATAGCCCAAAGCTCACGGCCCTGCACTATGTGCTGTATTCTGAGTTTATCGCCACATACTCTTTAGAAAAATCGCATGTCCAAGCGGTCGCTTTACCTCTACCCGCCTTAAGGTCAAGTCTTATAGATATATCCTTCCCGCGAAATAATTTCGCGACTTTTTCCTTATTGTACGGTATGCTGCCGCCGTTAGACAAAACCTTTACCCCGCCAAGATATATATCAGCCCGATCCGGGTCAAACTCGACCCCGCTTGCGCCCGCGGCAGCCGCTACCCTGCCCCAGTTGGGGTCTTGACCGAATATACAGCATTTTAAAAGATTTGACGTTGATATCTTTCTGGCTATCGAGACTGCATCCGGCTTATTCTTTGCGCCGCACACTTCTATGGCGACAAATTTAGTAGCCCCCTCTCCGTCTCTGGCAAGCATCTTAGCCAGCTCCGAAGCCATCAAGGTCAAAGCCTGGACAAACTTTTTATAGTGCGGAGAAGCTTTAGAAGTTATGCGCCTGTTCCCGGCCAGACCGTTGGCAATTACAAAACATGTATCGTTTGTGCTCATATCGCCATCTACCGAAACCATGTTAAAAGAGTCGGTTATCGATTCCTCCAGGGCGGATTCGAGTATTTTTTTTGATATCGCAGCGTCCGTGGTTATAAAACAAAGCATAGTCGCATGCCGTTCAACACGCATGACAGGATGGATCATCCCAACGCCTTTACACGCCCCGCCTATGGTTACCACCGAATCCCCGAGCCTCAACTTTACGGCGAACTCTTTTTTTACCGTGTCGGTAGTCATTATGGTTTCGGCAAATAAGCCGCCTGCTTTTTCGGAAAGTCCGCCTATTAGCTTAACCATATTCGACCGTATATTATCTACAGGCAGAGGCCTGCCGATTATACCGGTTGAGGCGACCAGAACCTCTTTCCCTGTAAGCCCGAGACCGGCAGCGGCAAGTTCCGTCATATCCATGGCGTCACGATCCCCCCTCTTCCCGTTGCGCCAATTGCCTTTCCCCTATTTACTATGACGGCCCGGTGGGCGCCATTACGCCCATTCCGCCAGGTAAACTTCCCCGGGGGAGCCCTTAACCCTTTTGTTGTGAAGCTGGCCGCCGCAACGGCGGGAACTTCTGAATATATAAGGGCGAGATCCTTTTTCCCGGACTTCTTAATTCCGGCCTTCACGCCATTTGCCAGAAAACCTTTAGCCGCCGTAACTCCGCCATTGACTATTATCATTTTTCTTTCCTATCCGCTAATCGCTATGCTCTAACCGCTAAACGCTACATCAACCCTTCCGTCTCGGGGAAGCCGCAGATTATATTCATATTCTGCACGGCCTGGCCTGCCGCGCCTTTCTTCAGATTGTCTATGCACGACACCACTATAAGGGTATCGCCGGTGGCCTTAAGCCCTATATCGCAATAGTTTGTACCCACTATATCGCGTATCTGCGGCAACTTGCCCTCATCCGACACTCGGACAAACGGCTTATCCTTATAAAAATCCTTGTATACCCCGACGATGCCTTTGGTATCTATCGGCTTGGAAAGTTTCATATATATGGTGGAAAGTATCCCGCGGTTCATGGGTATAAGATGAGGCGTAAATACCACGTCTATATCGGAACCGGCTACCTTCGAGAGTATCAGATTTATCTCCGGCTTGTGCTGGTGCTCGTTGGCCTTATAGGCCTTAAGATTCTCGTTGACTTCGCAGAAAGACAAAGCCAGATCGGCCTTCCGCCCGGCGCCGCTTACACCGCTCTTTGAATCGGCTATTAAAGTATCGGTACGTACATATTTGCCTTTGACCGCCGGCGCCATGCCAAGTATAACGCTTGTGGGATAACAACCGGGATTTGCAATCAACTTTGCGGTCTTCACCTCATCCTTATAGAGTTCGGGCAACCCGTATACGGCCTGTGGAAGATTAGATACGTCTTTATGCGATACGCCATACCACTTTAGGTAAAGCTCGGGAGTAAGCCTGTAATCGGCGCTCAAGTCTATTACGGTCTTCTGCGCCTTGATAAAAGCCGGGACAACATCCATCGACACTTTATGAGGCAGACCCAGAAATACCAGATCTACCTCTTTAGCCATAGCGTCCGGATCCGGCTTCCTGCACATGATGTCTACCTTGCCTTTAAAATACGGGAATATGCTGGAAAACGGCTCCTCCTTATCGATAACCGCCTGCAGGCTAGATATCTTAACCCCGCTGTGGTTCATCAGTATCTTGATCACTTCTTCCCCGGCATAACCTGTCGCGCCTACCACGCCTACTTTTACCATCACATGCTCCTTTAGGATATATTATGTCTTAATATATTCAATATCGTTATATGTTAAATTAAAAAACCTATCATGTCAACTTAAATGTCCGTCGGAGTTGACCAGATAGGCTTTTTAATTTATGCCGCTATATTATTAACGCTTCGTGTACTGGAATCTCCTTCTGGCTCTCTTCCGGCCGTACTTCTTGCGCTCTCTTTTCCTGGCGTCACGGACGAGGAACTTGGCCTTCTTAAGAGAAGACCTTAGGCTTGCATCGTAATTATTCAATGCGCGCGCTATCGCAAGTTTGACCGCACCGGCCTGACCGGTTAGCCCGCCTCCGCAAACATTGATGAATATGTTGAACTTCGACTCCATCTTAACGAGTTCCAAGGGCTGCATTATAATGAGACGATTGGACTCACGCGGGAAGTAGGCTTCGAACGGCCTGCCGTTTACTGTGATCTTGCCGTCTCCGGCAACAAGTCGTACCCTCGCTATGGAATTCTTCCGTCTTCCGGTTGCGGCGTATTGTGCTGTCTCTTTCATTATTTATTTCCTCGTTATGCTATTTTAAGTTCTACCGGTTTCTGGGCCTGATGCGGATGCTTGTCATCAGGATAAACTTTCAGTTTTTTAAGGAGTTTCGCTCCTAATTTATTTTTGGGCAACATGCCGTGCACCGCGTGTATTATAACCTGTTCCGGCTTCTTCTCCATCACCTTGGCCATGCTCTCTTCTTTAAGACCTCCCGGATAAGCGGAATAACGCTTATAAGTCTTAGAGGCCATCTTGTTTCCGGTAACCTTTATCTTCCGGGCATTTATGACTATGACTTCGTCGCCGGAATCCTGATGCGGAGAGTAAGTGGTCTTGTGCTTGCCGATCAGAATGGTAGCCACCTTGGTAGCAAGCCGTCCGAGGACCTTGTCCTTGGCGTCGACTATATACCAGGCTTTCTTGAGGTCTTTTTCTTTAGCTATAAAGGTCTTCATATCGTTCTTAAGGCTCCTATAAATTAAAAATCCGCCATACGCTATCTTCGCTGATCACACAGGCACAGGAAGGCGGATAAAAAATGCCTATTTATATAGGCAAGTAATGTTATCATGACATCAATTTATTGTCAATCTAAAAAATAAAAAATATTTAACCTAAAATGCCGATTTCCCGCATAATTTCTCTTAACTTTTCGGCGCCTTCAAATTTTATCGAATCGATGCCGAGCGACCTTGCCGCCTTTATAAGGTCCTCCCTGTCATCGACATAAAGTATCTTGGACTTGTCGCATCCAGCTCGTTTTACAACATGGTCATATATCTTACGGTCGGGTTTCATAGCGCCTACGGCAAAAGACGCCACTATCTCATCGAATATCTTCATAATATCAAATTTTTTTGTTATAAACTCGAAATGCAGCCTGTTCACGTTTGAAAGCAGAAATACCTTGTAATCCTTTTTCAATCTCCTGGCGATGTCGCAGGCATGTTCGTCTTCCCAGAATATATCGTTCCATATATTCACGAATTCCCTGTAAGGGAGTTTAAAACCGAGCAGGGCTTCGGCCTTACGGTGGAATTCCCTGGGAGAGATCTCGCCCTTCTCGAAAGCCCTAGTTATTTCGGAATCAAAAAAGGCATCGTATATCTTTTTTGGATCTAGCCCGAAACGTCCGGAAAGTTTCCTGGCCGCTATCCTGTGGTCAAACCTGATAAGCGTATTACCCAGATCGAATACGATCACATCATAATTTTTTTTCATCTAATATTTCACCTTCATCAGGCAAAGACCTCTCGCCGGCATTGTAGGCCCGCATGCATTGCGTTTACCGGTCTTGAGCAGTTCCTTGATCCTGGTTTCCGGGAATTTGCCCCTGCCTATCTCTACAAGCGTTCCGGCGATATTCCTTGCCATATTATACAAAAAACCGTCGGCTTCCATATCGATAGATATTATGTCACCGTCTTTTTTTATACTGATACTTTTTATGGTCCGCACTGAAGTCCTCTCATGATAATCGACCGCCTGAAATGCCTTGAAGTTATGTTTGCCGATAAGATAGCGCGCCGAGCGACGCATGCGATTTAAGTCCAACTTAAAAAAAACTTTTGCCGCAAACCGGCGTATAAAAGGATCGATGAAATTATTGTTCACTATCGCGTAGCGATATATCTTGGATTTCGCGCTGTGCTGCGCATTGAAACTCGGGGTCACTTCCTCAACATTAGTTACTACTATGTCCTTTGGCAACGCGCTATTCAATGCCATCTGCAAGCGCTGGGTAGGTATAGGATGTCTGGTCTTGAAGTTCGCTACCTGGGCCCTGGCGTGGACGCCCGCGTCGGTACGGCCTGACGCGGTCACATGTGTCTTAGCTCCGGTGATCCTGGCAACGGCGCTTTCTACAAGTTCCTGTATCGAGGTGGCGTTTTTCTGCATCTGCCAGCCCGCATACCGCGTCCCGTCGTATTGCAGCGTCAGCTTAATATTCCGCATAAATTTTTTACCGCCGACTTTCACAAAGTCGGTACCTTGGCATTAAAATTTCGGGTCCTGCCACTACCTCGTCTTTTGTTCTATAGGGGCTTTCAACGGCCTCGAGGCGTATATCAACACTATATTAGGACTACCGATCCGGTCGTGTCCCCTCCAGCGCCGTAGAGCCCCTATGCGACAAAAGCCTCGGTAGTGTCACCCGAAATTTTATATTATTTTTCGATACCAATCGATAGGCGGTTACTTTTTGGCCGCCAGTCGCTCCAAGCGGCCAAAGGTGACCACCTGGCAACATTGGTGAAAAATTCCATCGTCATCCTGGAAATTTTCGACTTTTGCTGGGGCCCCCGACGGGTCAGTATTGACGGGGGTCTTAAATCCGAATTTTTACAAAGAAAAATTTGGATTTACGAAGTGAAATTTCCTTTGGAAATTTCAAGTCCCCCGGAGATACTGACCCGGAGAGGGGACATCTCCGGGTCGAAAATTTCATTTCACCAACTCTTCAGCTATCTGGATGGCGTTGAGGGCGGCGCCTTTGCGGATGTTGTCTGCGACTACCCACATCGAAATGCCGTTAGCCACGGACTCATCCTGGCGTATCCTGCCGACGAGCGTATCGTCTTTGCCCTCTGCATCGATAGGCATGGGATAGACTTTCTTCTCGGGTTCATCTACCAATTTCACGCCGGGAGCATTAGAGAGAAGCTTACGAACTTCGTCATGGGTAATATGCTTTTCGGTCTCTATATTGACGCTTTCGGAATGGGCATAGAAGACCGGCACGCGTATACAAGTGGCATTGACCATTATAGACTGGTCCCCCATTATCTTGCGGGTCTCGTTGACCATCTTCATCTCTTCTTTAGTATACTTATTCTCCAGGAATACATCGATCTGGGGTATGAGATTGAAAGCTATCTGGTGAGGGAACTCTTTTATGGTCGGTTTCTTCCCTGCCGAGAATTCCTTAACCTGCGATTCCAGTTCCAGGATCTTAGATTGTCCAGCGCCGGATACGGACTGAAATGTCGTGACGACTATTCTTTTTATCTTTGCCGCTTTGTGTATAGGCCAAAGAGCCACGACCATCTGTATGGTAGAACAGTTGGGATTGGCTATTATACCTTTATGTTTTTTTATCATCTCCGGATTTACTTCCGGGACCACAAGCGGCACATCTTTTTCCATCCTGAAAGCGCTGGAGTTATCGACGCAGACCGCGCCGGCCTTTACGGCACTTGGAAGGAATTCGAGACTGCGCGAAGCCCCGGCAGATGCCAGCACGATATCTATGCCCTTGAAAGAATCGTGCGTCAGGACCTCTACGGGGTAAATCGAACCGTTAAATTTCAATTTCTTGCCGGCAGATCTCTCTGACGCAAGCAGTTTTATGTTATTTATCGGGAACTTTCTCTGTTCCAGTATATTCAGGAAACAAGTACCTACCGCGCCTGTCGCGCCCATTACCGCTACATTGACTTTTTTACTCATAGTAACTCCGTATCATTGCGGCCATTGCGAACGCCGAAGGGGTGAAGCAACCCATTTTTTAGATTGCTTCGTCGGCCTTCGGCCTCCTCGCAATGACGACTTATAGATTAGCTACCACTAGGTCCCCGACCTCGTTAGTCGAATATCCCATCTTGCCGGCGGCAAGGCTTTTAAGGTTCTTATTGCATATCTTTATAACGGAATCCTCTATGGCCTTTGCAGCTGCGGATTCTCCGAGGGTATCAAGAAGCATACCTCCTGCGCAAATCGCAGCAAGAGGATTTATCACGTTCTTACCGGTATATTTCGGGGCCGAGCCTCCGATTGGCTCGAACATGGAAACCCCCTTTGGATTGATATTACCGCCTGCGGCGATACCCATACCACCCTGTATCATAGCGCCGAGGTCGGTAATTATGTCACCGAATATATTATCCGTTACTATGACATCGAACCACTCCGGATTCTTCACAAACCACATGGTCGTGGCGTCGACATGGGCGTAATCTGTCGTGATATCTGGGTATTCCTTCTTGACTTCGTCAAATACCCTTTGCCATAGGTCCCAGGCGTAAGTAAGAACGTTGGTCTTCCCTACAAGGGTAAGTTTTTTACGCTTGTTGCGTTTCTGGCAAAATTCAAAGGCATAACGTATGCATCTTTCGACGCCCTTACGTGTGTTGTGAGATATCTGGATGGCGATTTCATCCTTTGTACCCTTCTTCTGGAATTCGCCAAGCCCCTTATAGATGCCTTCGGAATTTTCCCTGACCACTACAAAATCTATATCCTCCGGCTTCTTGTCTTTCAGCGGGCAATAAGCGGAATTATAAAGCTTGACCGGCCGCAGATTTATATATTGATCGAGAGCAAAACGCGTCTTCAGAAGTATGCCCTGCTCCAGGATACCGGGCCTTACATCGGGGTGACCTATCGCCCCCAGGAATATAGCGTCAAACTTTTTTAGGTTGGTTAGCTCTTCATCGGATATCGTCTTGCCCGTCTTGAGATACCTGTCCCCGCCGTAGTCGAACATCTCTTCTTTATAATCAAAACCGAACTTCTTAGAAGCGGCCTTCATTACTTTAAGGCCTTCGCGCACAACCTCAGGACCCGTGCCGTCCCCTCCTATCACTGCGATCTTATACGTCTTATTTCCCATCGTATTTAACACTCCTTTGTTCTTCAAAATTCGAAGCACGAAATACGAAATCCGAAACAAATTAGAATTTCGAAATTCGAAATTGTTTCGTATTTCGATACCCGGATTTCGGATTTATTGCTTCGTATTTTTTACCTTGCGCTTCTTTAATGATTCCATCAACCCGCCCGAACTGACGATCCTCTGCATGAACGGCGGATACTTCTCTATCTTAAATGTCTCTTTCGTAGATCTATTCTTTATAACACCGGCCTTTATGTCGACCTCGACGATGTCGCCATCTTTAATGCCATCGGCCGCCTCTTTTGATTCGATTATTGGAAGGCCTATATTTATGGCATTCCTGAAAAATATCCTGGCAAAACTCTCGGCTATAACGCACGACACCCCCGCGGCCTTTATCGATATAGGCGCATGCTCTCTTGAAGACCCGCATCCGAAATTTTTACCCGCGACTATGATGTCTCCGGCCTTAACCTTGGAGGCGAAATCTTTATCCGCGTCTTCCATGCAATGTTTGGCAAGTTCCGCCTTATCGATCGTATTAAGATACCTTGCCGGTATGATTTCATCGGTATTTATGTCGTTACCGAATTTGTAAGCTTTCCCTTTATAACTCATTGTAACCTCTACTTTAGCTAAACCATATTGTCATTGCGAGCGAATTCCGAAGGAATGAGCGAAGCAATCTCTTTTAGATTGCTTCGGCTTCGCCATAGGCTCAGCCTCGCAATGACGACATTATACAACTTCCGAAGGATGCGCTATGCGGCCCTTTATTGCGCTTGCCGCGGCCACGGCAGGATTGGAAAGATATACCTCGCTCTTGGGATCCCCCATCCTACCGACAAAATTACGGTTAGTTGTAGCTATCGCCTTCTCACCGGCGGCGAGAATCCCCATATGGCCGCCGAGACACGGCCCGCAGGTAGGGGTAGAAAATATACCTCCCGCCTCTACAAATATCTTGGCAAGTCCCTCATTAACGGCATCCAGATATATCTTCTGGGTACCTGGTATGACTATCAGCCTTAAGGAGGATTTGATCTTCTTTCCCTTCAAGATCTTTGCCGCTATCCGGAGATCCGATATCCGGCCGTTGGTGCATGAACCTATGACCACTTGATCTATATTTACATTCTTAAGGTCTTTGGCGCGTTTTGTGTTACTGGGCAGATTAGGGCAAGCCACTATAGGCTCGATCTTCCGGACGTCATATTCCCTTACCATAGCATATTTCGCGTCTTTATCGCTCGCATAAAGCCTGCCCGATCCTGCCCGTGCCTTGTCTTTTATGGACCTTATATATCTGGACGTTATCCCATCGGGAGCTATTATGCCGTTCTTGCCCCCCGCCTCGATAGCCATATTACACATGGCAAGCCTGTCGTCCATGGGAAGACCCTCTATCGCATCTCCGCAGAATTCCATAGCCATATAACGCGCGCCGTCTACACCTATATCCCCGATAAGATGCAGGATAAGGTCCTTGCCGCCGACCCATTTATTAAGTTTGCCTTTAAAAACGAACTTTATCGATTCCGGAACCTTGAGCCATACCTCTCCTGTGGCCATAGCCGCCGCGAGATCCGTCGAGCCTACGCCGCTTGAAAAAGCACCCAATGCGCCGTACGTGCATGTGTGCGAATCCGCGCCTATCACCAGGTCTCCCGGAAGGACCAACCCGACCTCAGGTAATAAGGCATGCTCTATTCCTACCCTGCCTACTTCGAAGTAGTTTTTTATTCCGTATTTTTTTGCAAAACGCTGAAGCATCTTGCACTGGTTGGCGCTCTTCATGTCTTTGGCCGGAGTGAAATGATCCGGCACAAGCACCACCCTCTTCTGGTCAAAGACCTTCTTCACGCCAAGCTTCTCGAATTCCTCGATGGCGATAGGCGCCGTAATGTCGTTGCCAAGGCAAATATCGACCTTTGCATCTATAAACTGTCCCGGGTGGATGTCTTTCAACCCGGCGTGTTTCATCAGAATCTTTTCTGTAATAGTATGTCCCATTCGTACCTCTCGATAGCATCATTCGTTTATCGTACATCGTTTATCGTTTTATCTTTTAGCGATAAACGATTAACTATAAACGATTAACGAACTAGATTTCACGCATCATCGCTATTTCCTTACAGTTCGGGAAATAAGCGCATTTAATACATTCGCTCCAGATCTTATGGGGGAGCGTGTTCTTATTGACAATCTCAAAACCGAATTTCCTGAAGAACTCCTGAATATATGTAAGGGCGAAAATCTTTTTAAGTTTTAAGGCCTTCGCATCCTTGAGGCAATGCTGAAGAAGCTTCGACGCTATTCCCTTGCCTGTTTTTGATTTTGCCACAGCCAGGCTCTTTATCTCAGCCAGGTCTTCCCAATCGACATGCAACGCGCAGCAACCGTATATCTTTTTGCCCTCGGCATAAACAAAAAAATCACGGATATTTTCGTATATCTCGTTTAAAGATCTGGGCAGCATCTTTTCGCGCTTCGCGTAATAATTCACGAGCTTCTGTATCTGCTTCACATCTTCTACCGTCGCTTTGCGTATCATTTTCTTAACCTCAACCTAAACCTTAACCTTCGTTTCATATTTGAATTTCTCTTTAAACCTGCACAGGCTGTATAAAACACAAGACCCGCAACGCGGATTCTGCGCCTTGCAGGTCTTCCGTCCGTGCTCTATTATACATAAATGGAAATTGTATATCAAGGCAATTATTTTTGAGTCAGGCCTTGATCCCGAGCAAGGTTTGCGAAGCAAACCGCGTCGAGGGACAAGTCTTTTTTGGAACATTTCCGTAAATATCTCATGGGCCTCTTCTATATCTGTTTTTGAACTGATAAGACCCAATCTTTTTGACACTCTAAAAATATGAGTATCTACCGGCATCGCAGGCTTCCTGAAACTAAACAAAAGAACGCATGCCGCGGTCTTTGGGCCGACTCCTTTAAGCGATCGTAGATAATCCATCGCTTCCTTGGCATCCAGACTGCCCAGACCGCTCAGCGTTATCCTGCCTTCGCGCCGTTTTATCTCCGTCAATACTTCCTTTATCCTGCGGGCCTTTATATTGGAAAGTCCGGCGTGGCGTATTAAATGAGCTATTCTTTGGGTAGGTGCCGCGAGCGTTTTATCCCACGATGTAAACGCTTTCTTCAATACAGCAAAAGCCGCTAGCGAGTTCCTGTCGTTGGTATTCTGCGAAAGAACCGTCCTTATAACCTCATCTACCGGATCCGATCTTGGAAATAACTTTGGTTTTCCGTAGGCCTTGTTCAAGCGGGACAATATAACACTGATCCGTTTCGGGATGTCCATAAGAGAAAACGTATTATATAGCAAAGTAGCGAAAAATTCAAGAACTGTCATTGCGAGGCCGCCGCCGAAGGCGGCGAGCCGAAGCAATCTCTGGTATTAAAATTTTGGGTCCTGCCACCGGGGAACCTTTTGTTGGATAGGGCTCGGAGGCTCACCTGTTGGTTCTGCTTTTATTTTTATAGCTTCTTTAGTAGAGCGTTAGTCTGGAGATTCTGAATCCGTAGTCCTTATCTAACCAGGTTAGATAATTAATATTAGCGTTGTGTCTAACCTGGTTAGATATGAACTACGGTTAAAAGGTTACTCTCTACAGGTCCCATCCTCGCCCTATCCAACAAAAGGTTCCCCGGCGTCACCCAAAATTTTTTATATTTGTAGATACCGCTGCATGACCTTTCAAATACGAGGCAAAAATTTTTTCCCTCCCCCATTAGGAATTTTTCAATTTCTGGTAAGGGGCCCCCGAGGGATGGGTATGGAGCGGGGTCTTAAAACCTAATTTTGCTGAAAACAAAATTAGGTTTTACGAAGCTGGATTTCCCTGTGGGAAATCAGCGTCCCCGCGAAATACCCATCCCGAGAGGGGAACGCCGGGAAATTGAAAAATTTCTTACGCCGATTGCAGCATGAGCTGGATGGCCTGATGGACCTCGTGAAGTTTCTCAATGGCGGCCTTGAGCATTGGAGGCAGGGCAAGCTTAAGGCTTATTATCAGTTGTCTTCGGGATTCACCGCTAAAATTAAGATGCGTATTTACCATCATGTCAAGGACGCTCTTATTAAAATCTTTCGTGTCTACTCCCCAGCGTTTGTAGATACGCTCGATCGTCTCAAAAGCTTCTTTAAGTCTGCTCTGGTATTCATGTGCGGCAGCTCTTTGACTTGCAATCCTGAGGCCCGCCAGGGATAACCCTATCGCCGCCGCGGCGGTATAGTTAGGTATATTCACTCCTGCGCCTTCCATATCTCGCAGCAACGCCACCGGATACATATTATCCGGCATAGTCTTCATGCCTTTCAGCGCTTCCATGTCGACCAAAAGCACCTCTATCATATTCGATTCGGTGTGAAGTTTAAGCATCGCTTCTACATCGAGCCTAATGCCGGGCATAGCCGCAAGGCGAGTTAATTTTTCTTTCAGCAACCCGAGAGCTTTGGCCCTGTAATCCTCATCGCTGTCCACAAGCGCATAACGCACATCAAGCCCTGACGTATTATGCCACGCCATGAGCCGCGCCAGCGTCTCCATATTATCATCCAGTTGCCCCGCCGCTTCTTCCGCTGATAACCCATCTTCCTGACGCGGGATTAGCGAAATATCTATCGGCATGTTGACGGGGTAGCTCTTCAAAACTCTAACCGCATCCCTGAGAAGTGTTCGTTCATCGTTTATAGTTAATCGTTTATCGTTTTCATTATAAGGCAGGTTTTCTTTTGCTGTTAACGATGAACGATTAACGATAGACAAGCCCACCTCTTTCCGCGGTGCGACAGAACGGTTTTCTGAATATCCTTTCGACTCCGGAGCAGGCCCGGACAAAACGCTCTTTCGCATCTCAGCCGGCGGCTTATCGCGCAGGACCACCCGGGCGCCGTCTTTGGTTGTCTCGGTCCTTACGGTACGATCTGTCATTCCCGGGTGATCTTCTGACCAACCAGTAAGAGCATTCTTTACCAAAGGACGTATTATCGATTCAATAGCATCGGGGTCCTTCTTTACAAGCGCGGCTAGAGTAACCTTCATATCTTTATTGACCTGACGCTCAACTCTGTTATAGATCGCCTTGATATCGAGACCTGATGACAGTTTTACCGATAGCTCATTTGCCGTGTTAAATATACACTCGACCACATTCAGGTTAAGAATAGAAATAATTATAAGCTCATCGACTTCACGGTCACTAGACATACCAAGTGAGCGTATCATATCGAGCTTCGGCTTAAGATTATTAGGCATGCTCAGGCTCACAAGCTGAGGAGATTTCAATATCGCGCGGGCAAGGTCATGGCTATTTATACCGAGAGTCTCTTCAAAACTTTTTTGCGCGCGCGATGGATCTCGGCCTGCAAGAGACGGGAATTTTAATATTGCGCGGGCAAGGTCGTCGCGATTTATACCCAGCACTTTTTCAAAGTCTTTCTGCGCGCGAAATGGGTCAAAACTTGCAATCTGAGGGAATCTTAATATTGCATGTGCAAGGTCGTCGCGGTTTATGCCGAGGGATTCTTCGTAGCCTCTCTGCACACGTGACGGATCGAGACCTGCAAGGGGTGGAAATTTCAATATTGCGCGGGCAAGCTCTTCGCGTCCTATCCCGAAGACTTCTTCGTAGCCTTTTCTTACGCGAGATGGATTGTAGCCAGCAAGATTAGGGCTTTTCAATATTGCACGGGCAAGGTCATCGCGCTCTATACCAAGATGATCTTTAAAGTCTTTTTGAATTCGTGCCGGGTTAAGGCCTATCAATTGAGGAAATTTAGCACCTGCCTTTTCAAGGTCCTGCCTCTCTATCCCGAGGGCTTCAAAGAACGCCCTGGCCTTTTCATCGCTTATCATTACCGGCCTTTCCACAGGTACAGATTCTGCAGATTCGGACACATCGGATTCCGGAGGAATACGATGCCGCATCTCTGCCACAGGCGGTATTTTATCGCGCAGGACCACCCGGGCGCCGTCTTTGGTTGTCTCGGTCCTTACGGTACGATCGGTCATCCTCGGCTGCTCTTCCGTACCAAGCCCTCCCCGCACCGCAACCGGTGCTTCTATTCTGCCGGGAGCGTATAATAGATCCGATTTCTCGACCGGCAATATAGCGGTCTTATATTGTCCTTTGCCGCTCGATTGCCACTCAACTACAAAATCTTCCTCCGATCCCGGCAAGGCCTCTACCCGCACGTATAATCTTGTCCTCATTCCTTTATCGCCGGGAAGGTACTCAAGGACGGCCCCGTGCTTAAGGGCCACCTGCGCAAAAATCTCCAGACCGCTGCCATAGTTAGTCACCAGAGACTTATCGCGGCTACGCGTCGCGTATTCGGTGCTGAAATATACCAGGCCGCGCTCGATATATTTTGCATGGTTATTTTTTAATTTGAGCAAATCGGCTTCTTGTAAAACATCCTGCGCAATATCCAGCTCTAGAATTTTGGGTCCCGGATGATATGATAACCTGGCCCTTGCCTGCTTTTCATTTTGAAAGCCTACGGCATTTTGCGCGTTCCCGATAAGCTCAACCATAAGGCCTATTATCTTTTCCTTACTGTCCATATCTATCTCTGTTGACCACAAAGATCTGTCTCTCAAAGCCGTATTAAATCCTACCATGTCCGCTTCGGGGATAACCGCCTCCGAAACGCCGAGTTCCCGGACATCGGATACAGATAACCCTCTGGACTCAAACATGATCGCATTGGGATTTTCTTCAATATCTGAATGTGCCGATCCGGCTTGGCTCCCGCCGTCTTTAACCTCTGGTGATGATTCTGAAGATGAACGCCGGACAAACGACGCCGGATGGATGGGACTGATAGATCCACCGGTAAGATCAAAGAGATACCTATTGAATGCTACATCGTCTGGAAAGCGGCAGAATATCGAAACTACGCCGTCTTTATCCAGGACAACCCTTTTTATCGCTGTTCCAGGGGGATTGTAAAGATCCAATCCTATATTATCTGCACCGACCATCTTTTGCTCGGTAAGATAATTTTTAACATCCTCCGGTGAAATAATCCCTGAAGGATCTACTTTTAGCATGCCCGGCCCTTTCGATACCACAAATCTCCAACCGCTGATAGGACCTTCCGCCAAGAGGTCTATATTGCTAAAGAGTGCGGCCATATAACGCTTCTTGGCCTCCTCAAAATCGATGCGGAGATCATCCAGATTACCAGTCGAAAAATATTGACTATCCATATGACCGGATGGCAGAATATGGACCATAAAGCGTTTTAGGGTATTTTTATTATAAGCGCTTACCGCAACGCATACATCAAGATCAGACCTCGCAAGCCTAAGGTCCTCAGCCCCCAATACTGGCGATGCTTTCCCAGTCATTACAAATATATCGTCGAAACCCTCACCTTCCGAATTCATTACATTAACAGAAATAGGATTTTCCTCCGAGTTTTTAGTAGGAAAAGCGGGCATAATTGCACCTGAATGACCGCCTGCGAGCAATGTCTCAAATGTTTGAAGCATGTCCACATCTCTTTCGCGTAAACCATCGCGTATTATATCTATCTGTCCCCCCAAACCGTCATGTATCATTCCACGGGCTACCTCCACAAGTTCGGGCACAGATTTCGTCATAGAAAGGTTTCTAACGGTGGCATAATCCTGACCCCCTCCCATAGGAGGGAGTCCGGGTTCATCGTTTATCGTCCCTCGGCTATCTATCGGGACAACCCCGAGCTTTTGTCGAGGGGTCATTAATCGTCCCTCGTTTTCATTAGGAGCAGATGCAGATTTTTTATCTTTGCGGTAAACCAATATATCGGCCATGACTCTATCTTCTGTGGTTCCAATATATGATGAATTTAATAACTGCGCATATCCTGTCGCCCATTGACTGGCCAAAATCAATCCTTCATTGGCTGTATTATGCTCTATGTGTTCCCAGAAAGATTTATGCTCGCTAAATCTTCCCATTAATCCTGGCTCCTGTATATGGACTACCGGATACTGTGAATTGTTTTCGAAGAGATCGCCTATCTCGTAACTTATGTTTATCTCCCTTCCTTCATAAATAGACATCTTATCGAATTTAATCCATATATTAACGGTCTTATCGTCTCTAATCTTTACTTTGATGTCCCTGTTCGCATCTTCTACTTCATTGCCAAGATCTTGCCTAATCCAAACTTCGATCCATTCAGCAACGGCTTTAATATCATTTTTATCAGGCCTGTATGCGCCAGCTTCTTTCTGGTCGAGCGAATCCCGGAATACGTATTCGGTCACACCGGGGAAAGCATACACAGACCATAATAAGAACCCGAAGTCGTTGCCTGCGGCCGGATAATACATCGGTCCTTTTAATTCCTTAAAAATATCGGATAAGGCAGGTTGGAGTCTAACCCATGATGCGCCGTCCATCGTCGATTCATTGCGAGGCTCCGCAGAAGCCGAAACATTCTCATCAGTCTTATCGTCCATGACTTTGCGCATACGAGCTATGGCGCGTTCATGCATATGGTCGATGTCAATATTTTCTACAAACCCATCCACCTCGTAGGTGGATATTCCGGCTATCTTTATTAAGTTGCTGGAGGTAGTCAAATAAACATCGTAGGTGCGCTCTGGTGTTTTTCTAACGCCTACTTTCTTAAAACCCCTATTTAGATAATATCTTATAGCACGCTCGTTCGTAGAAGGCGTCTGCAAGGAAATGGGATAAGGCGGACCACGATAATCCCATTGTCCGATAAAACCTCTCTCTTCTATATTGCGCGCAAGCATGCGCAGCATTTCTGTGCCAATGCCATTCTCTTGCCAACCGGTATCTACCGCGAACTTATGAATATATAAAGATACGGTATCGACGCCTTCTATTTCACCACCCGGTCTTTCGTACGCTATTAAAAACCCTACAGGCTTGCCTGTTTTATCTAATGCAACAAGGCTATGCTCCCATTTACCCTCGAAATCCCACCTAGCAGCGTTTTCCTCCCGAAAATCAGCCATAAGCTCTTCTTTGGTTATAGGAGGTATGGGTATTAATTTGTGCAACTCCAGTAATTTTTCTGCCACCATATCGTCACTTAACAATTCTTTCGTCAATGGAACTATGGAATAACTCGGATCTTCCCCAGCCCCGGCGTCTTTATCCTGCCAAGGGGGCCACAGGCCTTCCGGAACTTTTAAAAACTCGGAAGATGCCGGGACGGCTTTCATAGAGCCTATCTCAATACCGTCTTTGAACATCTCTTCACCCATACGGCTGCTGATAAAATAATCTAGCCTTAAACCACCATCCCTCTTTTGGTATAGATAACCCTCCTCACCTTCAAACATTTCTTCGCCCGGCACATTGTTACTTATGATGAGATAGCTTCCATCGGACATGAGGCTGTCTAGGGTTCTAAGAAGACGCTCTCTCTGGTCTCTGTCAAAATATGTCTCTACCAGATTGGCTGTCCTGATAACTTTTGCCTCACCGATTATCCTGGAGGCCTCTCCACCGCGTCGTAATGCAAGAATATTATCCTGAACCACATCGCTTCTAAGATCATCAGGTATGTTGCCGGAATTAAATTCTATAGCCTTCACTATGACCCTATCGTCTATCGACCTTTTCAACTCCCTAAAGGTCGGCGCATCTTTATCCCCGATGCCGAGCTCTACTATTACATCTCCTTCCTCTATCAGCCCTTCCATAACGCTTTGAGTGTATATCGTCCGCCCGGAATATGTGTGGCTTGGAGTGGCTCGAAGCCGCAGCCGGTTACTCCACCACCTGTTATAAAGATCCTGTGCTTCTTTCAGGATGTCCTCTGCCTCTAACAATAATTGCTTGGCGGTTTCTGCATTCTGGCGCCCCAAGCTACGTCTATCTTCTTTTATGCCTTTACTTACTACCGACTCGAAGATATGCATGGCATCTTCAAGCAAGGTTATTATCTCCATTATCTTACTGCCGGTTGCGGCCGCTCTCAGGCTAATGGCCCGGCGAACTTCAAAGAGATCTTTTGCCTCCTCCATCTTCTTTACGGGAAGATCTAAGATAGAAGCCCCGCCTGGCCCGTCTCCGGGGTACGCCGGTTTACCGATTTCTGATCCCCGGATAACAGTCTGCGATTGCAACGATTCAAACATGTCCATCTGGGAGCCATGTCCTATAGGACTATCGCCCTGGTTCGTTTCTCTGGGTTGAGTGGTACCCTTATCATCTAGAACACTTGCTCCACGATGAGCCCCTTTCCGAAGCTGCCAAACACAAAGCTCACACCCGTCTCTGCGATAAGGAGATGGATCTTCTTCCATGGTCCAAGGCGGGTAATAGTACTTCTTTCTCTTGCCATCTATCACAAAGAAGGTATTGGGCTTATCCTCGGCTTGCACTCCTTCCGGAAGGGACGGTTTAAATGCTCCTTCGCCGACAAGCCCAAAAAATGCTATATTGCCGTTTTCTTTTTTAGCTACTCTTATTGCTTCTCTCCACAAAAGATCCTGCCAGGAACCCATAAAGCTGGCCTCATCCATAACACCTTCAAGAAGAGAGACTATATCAAACTCATCGTCAGGATAAGGTATACCGCGTCCGGGCACTTCTCTACCCGGAACAGGACTACGGCAGTCCCGCATACGAAAACGCACGTTACGCGGAGCTTTATCGCCCATCTCCACAAGTCTGGTCACGGCATGAGCGAGGTTATAGGGATTTGCTTCTATACCCACAAACTCTGCCCCTGGATTCTTAACCGCTAAATCTATCACAACGTTTCCGCGGCCACATCCTATATCCAGCATCCTGGTCCCGGCCCGTATATTCAAATTGCTCTCTAAGGACGCTACCTTTGATTCAGGTGAAAGCCGATCGGTCCATCCATATCCTATAAATAGATCTTCGACTTCTTTGCCTCTCGATATCTTTCTTATCTCGTCTTCCATAACTTTAAATATAGCCCCGCCTCCATAAAGATGCCGCGACGCCGTCACATCCACTAAATGCATATTCATCATTATCATGTATTTCCATATATCCAATTTTTCATATGCCGAAAATTTTTCTAACGGTTCGCCTTTTGCCAGGCGATCGTATAAATCCCGAGCTATGGCGAGGTCGTCTTTACTGTATATCCCGCTCCTTATCAATGCATCCCGGCGCATCGAAAAAGCCTCTTCCGCTTCAGCGGAAATTTCCGACATGACCTGGACATCTTTACCTCTCTCGCGCATGAAGATCCTGCTTACCAGATCCAACCCTGGATCATTCAAATGTCCTTTGCCGACTATGTGGTTATAATCATGTAGTGCTATATCAAGAGCTGCCTGCCTTGGATCAGTCTGGGATAAGATTAAAGGAAGAGATATATGGATGCGGGTGCCCGCTTGGTTAAAATGTCCTCCAGCATAATCTTCGCCTACATACCAAAGTTTCTTACCATTTTCAGGAACACCGAAGAATATGCTTATATTATCGGGAATACTACCATGCTCTCTTACCCATTTGCGTATCTGGTCGAGCTGGTTCGGGTCCTGGATATGGCCTTGTCTATTTAAAGCCATATCCACTTCTGATTCTGTAAGGTCTCTATCTTCTGTTATACCTAATAGGGCCTTATATTCCGCGAACTTCCTTGAAAGCTGTTCATCAAGCGCCTGGTATGACCCCTCATGCCCTGCCTGGCAAATCGTGCCGCAGGTAACGTTGGAATCATGAGAAGGCACCCTTATAGATATAGCAGAGCCGCTACCGTCCGCACGATAATAAACGACCTTTTGAAATAAGTCCCTGACCTTATCAAGAGCTTCAAGATTCTTAACCTCTACAGGGATTAAATTCAACTTTATATCCCTATCGTCGTTCCTTGTTATCGCTATGCCTATTATATAAGCCCCTTCACCCTCTAAATATGTCGTCTTCACATCCACTTTGGCCCCGAGCCTTGCAATGGCCTCTAAAGTAATATAGAAATGCTCCAGTGCCGATTTATTCTCTTGCCTTGCCCAATAACCTGTAAGTAATGTACCACCTATCTTCAATTGATTATAAAGGTTCACTATAGTCTGCAGGGGGTCGTCGGTATACTGGAGGCCTGCTATGTTAGTTATTACATCCATCTTCTCGGGCAAGCTGACACTGACCACATCAGCTTTTATGAATTCAAATTGCCTCGACAATATATCTTTTATCCCCCTCTTTGCGCCCTCCTGCCTGGTATTTCTTGCATCGCCCGCAGATATATCATCTGCCGTCCATTCCACAATATCGGTCATATATACCCTGGCGCCATCCCGGCCATAACGCACCGATACCTCCGTTGCGGCGCACCCTAACCCGCCGCAAGCATCGAGATAAGCTGTCGTTTTATTCTCGGACTTATTTTTCGAGATATAGCTCTCTATGAGCCCTGAGATCCCCCTATTAAGTTCGGGCGTAATATCGTACATCTGGACTGCCATGGCGTCATACGTCGGTAAAGTCCTCGATATGGCATAAGTGGGCATTACGCCTCGAATGCGGGCCCGTATTATTCCCGGGGCATCCTTCAATAACCGCTTTAAGATAGCCACAAACCCTCGCGGCTCCCAATCAGCCGTATGTATAGTTCTCCAAGCAAAAGTATTGGCCGTATATGGGATGGCTGCTCCCTTTTCTGGGGGTTCGACATCGGATATCTCCGGCCGAGGCACTTCGCGTTCATCCTTCGATCGAGTCAATTCCCTGATCAGCAAAATACCGTTATCGTTCAGGAAATTTGCATACTTCATCACCTTGCCGGATATATCGGCCGGCAACTTCGGTTTTCTAGGAACACGGTTCATTCCTTTATCGCCGGTAAGGGTCCCTTGGAAATCGAGTTCGAATACCAAATCATCTTTACCGACTATCTTGAATGTCGCTGGAAGCCCTCGGTCCCTATCTCTTATTTCAAGGAAATCTATTTTCCTGGTTTCAGTGGATTTACTTTTTATATAGGTCTCGGCAAGGTAAGCATTTGTTGCGGCAGCAGATCTGCCAGATAACAGAAGCATAGCACCTGCAAGTATCTCGAACTGCATCTTGGCAGATACCTCTACGCCTGCGTCGACTATAGGCTTAAATATAGATTGGACAGCAAGATCATATTTTTTGGGAGATGTGTCTTCCGTAGGATATGCCCAGGCAAGAGTATTTATAGTAAAAAAGCACACTACAACTAAAGATAATGTTCTAATTATGCCCGAAAACTTGTTTTTAATAGTATACATTAATATCCCCAAAATTAAATGTAGATTAAATATACCATATATATTGGTTAAGTCAATAGAAAGTATGCTAGCTTTTTTACGCTTAACACCTCAACTAGAATACAAAAAATATGGCCAGACATTATTGCAATCTGGCCATTCCTATAAGTAAGTCCCGTGAGGACTATAAGTAAAATGTTTGTAAATCTTTTTAGAATCAGGGGTAAATACATGCATGGATTTCTTTAAAATCCATGCAGTATGCCAAGCTATTTTCTACACTACAAGTTTACACTCTTTTACGTATAAATGCAAGCCCAAAAATGTTACTTTTTTATCTACTAACAATAGATATTATTATTAAAAACCTCGTCGATATATTGATAGAATCGAAGACAAGAGTTGCCTTGTATATTCTTTTTCCGGGCGTGAATATATATCATCAACTCTCCCCTCTTCCACTACTCGCCCATCTTTCATCACCGCCATCCTTTTACACATAAACTTTACAACCCTGAGATCATGACTTATAAATAAGTATGTAACACCGAAATCTTTCTGTATATCCTTTAAGAGTTTTAGTATCTGTAACTCTATCGTGACATCCAAACTGGAGACCGGTTCATCACAAACTATGAATTCCGGGTCTGTGATTATCGCCCTGCCTATAGCTATTCTCTGCCTCTCTCCACCCGAAAACTGGTGCGGGTATTTTTTAAGGGCATCTTTTGGAAGTTTTATAATATCGAGTACATTTTTTATAATATAGTCGGATTGCTTCGGGCCGCCACCTTCGGTGGCAGGCCCTCGCAATGACGACCTTTGAAGAATAAGCCCTTCGGTCAATATGTCGGACACCCGCATCCTGGGATCCAGGCTATTATATGGATCCTGAAATATAACCTGAATAGCCTTGGTACCAACCTCTAAACTACCGGAGTCCGGCTTTAATATTCCCAGGATGATCTTCCCCAAAGTGGTCTTTCCGGAACCTGATTCGCCTACCAAACCATAAGTCTCGCCTTTTTCGATCGATAGCGAGACCCCATCCACGGCTTTAACGATGCCATGTCGTGTAGAAAAAGATTTTTTTATGCCGCTACATTTGATTATATTCATATAATCATAAATTGTTGTAGTTACCTGTCATTGCGAGGCCGAAAGAAATGAGGCCGAAGCAATCTAAAAAGAGATTGCTTCGTCGGCCAGACGATATGACCAGCCTCCTCACAATGACGAATGCCTTGCAATTTATTCCAATGCCCTCACCGATTCCAAAAGCGCCTTCGTGTATGTCTCTTTGGGGCTTGCTATTATACTTTGAGCGTCTCCGGTTTCTACGATCTTGCCCCTATGCATAACACCCACCCTATCGCACATCCTGGATATGACGCCAAAGTCGTGGCTTATAAAAAGTATCGACAGATGACTTTTTTCTATTATCTCATCTAAAAGATCGAGTATCTGAGCCTGTATAGTGACGTCTAGCGCCGTAGTCGGTTCGTCCAATATGACGAGTTCCGGAGAGTTGATAAGCGCCATCGCTATCATAACCCTCTGCTTTATACCGCCGGATAGCTGATGGGGGTAGCTTCTGAATACACGCAGAGGATCATCTATGTGGACCATCTCCAGCTGGTTCATGACCATATCCCGTGATTTTATGGAATCCAGCGCGGGTCTATGCGCCAAAATCGCCTCCTCTAGCTGATACCCGGCGGTAAGCACCGGATTCAAAGCGCTCGATGGCTCCTGGAATACTAAAGATATTTTAGAACCTCTCAACCGCCGAATATCCTCGCCGCCTAAAAGCATGATGTCGCGTCCGCCGAATAATATCTCGCCCGATACGGGATTCGCCTGCAACGGCAGAAGTTTCAACATAGATAAGGCAGTCATGGACTTCCCTGAACCGGATTCTCCGACGAGACCAAAGACCTCGCCTCGATGTATATCGAAGCTCACGCCGTCAACGGCCTTGAAAATACCGTGTGTGGTTTTGATATAAGTCCTTAGATTAGTAACAGTAAGTATATTCATATATCAGCACGCTACGTAAGACGAGGGATGTCAGACGTAAGACGTCCACTCTTTCACAGTCGTCTTACATCTTACGTCTCACGTCTTGCGTCTTACTTTCTCCTATTATTCTCTTATGCGCGGTTCCAGCGCATCCCGAAGCCCCTCTCCCAAAAGGTTATAAGAGAGCACTGTTAACAATATTAAAACTCCCGGATAAACTGTAAGCCACCACGCAACACCAAGGGTGGACTTTCCATCCATGAGTATGTTGCCCCAGCTGGGGGTCGGAGGTTGCACGCCTATACCCAAGAAACTTAGAGCGGATTCCAGCAATATCGCTCCTCCTACACCCAGGGTAGCGCTCACCAATACGGGGCCGATGGCATTCGGTATCAAATGTCTCGTAATTATCCAAAAACTGCTTCCCCCCATCACCCGCGATGCAGCAACGTAGTCCCTTTCCTTCAAGGTAAGAATCTCTGCTCTTATAAGCCTGGCCACGCCCATCCAGCTCGTAAGACCTATCACCACCATTATATTAACTATCGATGGCTCCAATATGGCGATAACGGCCAGTATTAAAAAAAATGTCGGGAAACATAACATGACATCGACAAATCTCATGACAACCCCGTCTACTCGCCCACCAAAATAACCGGCAATGGCCCCGAAAAAAATACCTATAATAACGGCTATACCCACCGCGATAAAACCTATTGATAACGATATCCGGCTTCCGTATATCATCCTTGAAAATACGTCGCGCCCTATAGAATCGGTCCCCATAGGGTGTTCCGGCGAAGGTCCTGACAAGATAGACTTTCGATCCATCTCCGACGGATCGTGTGTCGCGATAAAAGGAGCGAATATAGCGCATACAAGAACCGCCATTATAAACGCCCCGCCCACTAACGCCATCTTATACTGCACAAATTGTTTTAACATATTACAGCTTCCCCATCGTCATTGCGAGCGAACCTAGTGAGCAAAGCAATCTAATAAAGAGATTGCTTCGTCGTCCTGAACGTAGTCGAAGGACTCCTCGCAATGACTGACTCATCTTTGTCTGCCTTCCAACCTGATACGCGGATCCGCATAAGAATAAGCCAGATCCGCCAAGAGATTACCCAGAAGCGTAAGTATTGCCCCGATTGAAAGTACCCCCATTATAGTAGGATAATCCCTGGCCATGACGGAATCATAGAATAATCTGCCCATGCCCGGAATGGCAAAGATGGATTCAAATATCACCGCCCCGCCTATAAGGCCCGGCACCGATAAGCCCAGTATTGTTATAACGGGCAGCAGGGCGTTTCTCAAGGCATGCCTATAGATAACTGCGGATTCCTTTAATCCTTTGGCTCTTGCAGTCCTTATATAATCCTGCCCGATTATACCTATCATAGAAGAGCGCATATACCGCGATATGCCGGCGATACCGCCTAAAGCCGCTATCCCCACCGGCAATATGATGTGCCGCAAGACATCTGCGATCTTTCTAAAAAAATCGAAGTATTCGAAGTCGAGCGATTTTATACCCGATATGGGCAGCCAATGCAATGTTATACCGAATAAACTCATACCTAAGAGAGCCAACCAGAATTCCGGCGCAGAAAATCCTACAAAAGATACTATCGTGGTAAGCCTGTCTGTAAGAGTTCCTCTGCGAACCGCCGATAATATGCCGAGCGGAATACCTATGACCAGCATTACCGCAAGAGCCAGTATATTTAAAAATAACGTCACCGGCAGCCTATCGGCTATCTTTGAAAGAACGGTCCGTTGGTCAACATACGATCGTCCGAAATCCAACAATACGAAACGCTTTAACCAATCGACGTACCTTATATGGATAGGCTTATCGAGACCGTATAACTTCTCCAGCCTCATACGCGCTTCATACGATACTTTGGGGTTCATGTTGGTTGCGAGGTCTGTAGGCTTACCGGGGGCAAGATTGATAACGAGGAATGAGATAAGGGTGATCCCGAAGAACACGGGGATCAGTCCGATAAGTCTGCGGAGAATATAGCTAACCATAAAACCTCGAATATCGTCATTGCGAGGACTTCGAGCGAAGCGAGAAGGACGAAGCAATCTCTTTTAGATTGCTTCGCTCACTACGTTCGCTCGCAATGACCGATGTTTTTATACACTGCTAATGGTAACGCTGCTCACTCTTCGGCACGTACCATTTTATAAAATTATACCCTATACCTATCGGAGATGTCTTGACGTTTTTGAACCTCGAATTTACTATAGGTAGTATCTCGGATGAATAAAGGAACGTACACGGCTGTTCATCATATATTATCTCATGGATTTTATTGTATGCGACCTTCCTCTCGTCCTGGTCAAAAGTCTGCCGTCCTTTTACGAGAAGCCTGTCAACTTCAGGATTTGAGTAACCGATAAAGTTAAATTCCGCTTCACGCGTCTTAGAGGAGTGCCATATGTCATAGTTGTCCGGGTCTCTGGCCAAGAACCATCCCATAAGGACAGCTTCAAAGCGGCGCTTGTTTATAAATTCATTTATCATGGCGTTCCATTCAAGGACCCTTATCTTCATCCTCACTCCGACCGCTTTTAAATACCCCTGCACCATCTCCGCGGTACGCTCGCGGTCAATATTCCCTTGATTTACCAAAAGCGTAAATTCAAAGACCTTATCGTCCTTATCGACCCATCCGTCCCCGTCTGAATCGGTCCATCCGGCATCTTTAAGAAGCTCCTTTGCCCTGGCAGGATCATAAGGATTAGGCTTTACTTCCTTATTATACGCCCATGAATCCAAAAGATACGGCCCCGTAGTCAACCTACCCAGTCCGAATAACACGGTATCTATTATGGCTTCTTTATCCACTGCCATATCCAGCGCTTTTCTAACCCGGATATCTTTAAACTTGGGGTCGTTCAGATTATATCCTATATAGGTATAACTGAAACTTGGATACTTAAATTTATTATAATTCTTTTTAAAGAAACTATTGCCTGTCTGACGCGTAAACTGAAGCGGTGTCAGGCTGGCCATGTCTACACCGAGAACCTCCAGTTCAAGAAATATCGTAGCGGCGTCAGGTATTACGCGAATGATATATCTATCTATATAGGGCCGGCCTTCAAAGTAATCCTTATTTGCCACGAGCTCTATCTTCTCGCCGGACTGCCACTTTTTAAATCTGTAAGGCCCGGTACCTACCGGGGACCTGGAAAAATTCGTACTGCTCAAGTCCTTCCCTTTTAAAAGATGTTCCGGCATGATCCACATACCCCAACTGGATAATGCCGGAGCGAATGGCTCCTTATACGTCACCTTTAAAGTATAGTCGTCCAATATATCAAGGGACTTGACGCGTTCGAAGTCTCCGCTATAAGGCGTTTTTACCGACGGGTCTATCAGTTTTTGATATGTGAATTCTACGTCGCGGGCGGTAAAGGGCTCCCCGTCATGCCATTTAACGTTTCGCCTAAGATGAAAGATTATCGCAAGTCCGCCATCGGCGATCTCCCAGCTCTCTGCAAGATCCCCAACTATAGCGACCTTCTCATCGTATTTAACCAGACCGTTAAAAAGCATGCCGCAAACTTCCGCGGAAGCCGCATCCGAAGCCAATATCGGGACCAGCGTATTGGCATCGCTTATCATGGCCGATACTATCGCGTCGCCTTGCGCAGGCTCATCAGCGGCATGCAGGGCGCGGGCAGATACCAAAAAAAATACCGCTAAGATAATTAGCGGTATTTTACCGTATGATCTTTCGAGCGCTGTCATCTCTTATCAGAAATCTAGCGGTTCATTTGCAAGCGGCTGAGGCATGACAGGGCCACTACCGGTAAGAGGAGTCTTCAATGGCGTTGTCGCGACGATAGACCGGCCCCTGTGACCTGTCATTACTGCAAGGGTAAGGCAAGTCAGTATGTATATGATGGCGCTGGCAGCGGTAGCCCTTTTTAAAAATACGGACGTCTTGGTCCCGAACACGGTCTGCGTAGAACTGCCGCCAAAAGTCTCGCTCAAACCCCCTCCGCGTCCCGCCTGAAGAAGTATTACCGCTATGAGCACAAGCGATACCACAACGTGTATTACGATGATAAACCAGTAGAATATCGACATAAATCTCCTATCCTTTAAATAGATCGGAAGTCCGACTTCCGATGATTAATTAAACGCAGTTCTTCACTATGGCCACGAACGAATCTGCCTTAAGGCTGGCGCCGCCGACGAGAGCGCCGTCCACATCAGGCTGCGATATCAATTCGGCTATATTATCCGGCTTCACGCTTCCGCCATATTGAATACGGATCGACTTGGCGACCTCGGAGTCAAACATCTTTTCAATAAGCTCTCTTATATATTTGTGTATCTCCTGAGCCTGTTCCTTGGTCGCGTTGACGCCTGTACCTATAGCCCAAACAGGTTCATAGGCAATCACGACGTTAAGCATATCCTGGCTGGAAATGCCTGAAAGTGAATTCTCCACATGATCCTTGACCACTTGAAAAGCCTTGCCGGCATTCCGCTCTTCAAGCTTCTCGCCGACGCAGACTATGGGCTTTAAACCGTTCTTCAGAGCCGCCTTGGCTTTCTTATTCACGGTCTCATTGGTCTCGCCAAAGAACTGGCGGCGCTCGGAATGGCCTATTATGACATACTCGCATCCGACGCTTTTGAGCATACCGCAAGAGACCTCCCCCGTAAAAGCGCCCTCGGCCTCCCAATAAACATCCTGCGCGCC
Organism: Candidatus Omnitrophota bacterium; assembly: GCA_017993955.1. Taxonomy (GTDB): domain Bacteria; phylum Omnitrophota; class Gorgyraeia; order 2-01-FULL-45-10; family 2-01-FULL-45-10; genus JAGOLR01. Next base: position 12,739 of record JAGOLR010000008.1, on the reverse strand, counting down.
CAGTTTAACATTTGTAGAGGCGATCACTTCTCGCACATCGCTCAATGAAGTGTAAGGCGGGCATACGACTATCTCAACCGAATCCACGTCATATACGGATCTCTGGATACCGTTTGCAAGGTCTATTGACTCTGAAATATTCTTATTCATCTTCCAGTTACCGGCTATTATTACTTTTCGCATATTCCCCATTCTGTCATTGCGAGGAGGCCGTAGGCCGACGAAGCAACCTAGCTTTAGATTGCTTCGGGCCGACACCTTCGGTGGCAGGCCCTCGTAATGACGAAATTATTTACTTATCATTCAACGCATCTATCCCCGGAAGTCCGCGTCCCTCGAGATATTCGAGCGAGGCCCCGCCTCCGGTAGATATATGCGACATCTTATCGTCCAATTTAAACTTCGACATGGCCGCTGCCGTATCGCCGCCGCCTATTATTGAAGTAACATCCGAAAGCCCGGCAATAAATTTCGCGACTTCCTGGGTGCCTTTGGAGAATTTGTCCATCTCGAATACCCCAAGCGGTCCGTTCCATACAATGGTCTTTGCGGTCTTAAGCTTGTCCTCGAATAGCGCTATAGTCTTTGGGCCTATGTCGAGCCCCATCCATCCGTCCGGTATGTCCTCGCCCACAACTTTTGTGTTAGCGTTAGCGTCGAATTTATCGGCAATTATATTGTCGATCGGAAGTAGCATCGGGATGTTTTTCTTGGCCGCTTTATCAAGAGCCGCTTTAGCAGTTTCGAATCCGTCTTTATCAAGCTTCGAAGAACCTATAGTCTTGCCTTTCGCCTTCAGAAAGGTGTAGGCCATACCGCCGCCTATCAGCAGAGCATCGACCTTGTTGAGCAGATTATCGATTACCTTTATCTTATCCTTTACCTTTGCCCCGCCCAGTATAGCCACGAAAGGTCTTTTAGGATTATCCACGGCGCTACCCAAATACTGAATCTCTTTCTCTAGGAGGAAGCCTGCCACGGATGGTAAATAATGGGTCACTCCTTCCGTAGAAGCGTGGGCCCTGTGTGCGGTCCCAAATGCGTCATTAACAAATATGTCCCCAAGTGAAGCAAGTTTTTTGGCAAAAGCAGCATCGTTAGCCTCTTCTTCGGCATGAAACCTTAAGTTTTCGAGAAGCACAACATCGCCTTCCTTCATTGCTCCTACGGCCTTTTCCACATCGGGGCCTATACAATCCTTAAGCGCCGTCACCTTTTTGCCCAGGAGCTTTTCCAGTCTGACAGCGACCGGGGCCATCCTCATCTTTTCCACCACCTTACCATCAGGTCTTCCCAGGTGGCTCATTAGAATAACTTTAGCGCCCTTGCCTAAGGCATATTGTATAGTGGGTACGGCAGCGCGTATCCTTATATCATCGGTAATATTGAGGTTATCATCGAGCGGCACGTTAAAATCCACCCTCATGAGAACGCGTTTACCCTTCAAATCGATATCTTTTATAGTCTTTTTTGCCATTGCTTTCTCCAATTCGTAGTAATGGGTTATATTATTAAAAAGGAATGTAGGGAATATTGATTATAAACACCCTCAAATAGATTGTCAATGGTTTTTCGAACCCAACCAGGCCAGACTATGCCTATTTGTGCGACCTAACCTGGTTAGATTCGTAATGTTACTTAAATATAAAACCGGTCTGGACAGACCAAAATAATAGATCCAGCTCATCCATAGGTATGCCTATGTTCTTGGAAAACTCGCGCATCTTATCCTCAATACCAATATAAACTTTTCTAGACCCCACCGAGTCTGGCACAGTCTTTATAACGCCGTGTTTTTTCAAATTCTTGAGGATGTGACGATCAAGGATAGCTATATTACGGCCAAGCCCTATATTCCTAAGAAAGTGGCTAGCCTCTTTAAAGCCAAGCCCTTTAACATTTTCGACAAGCCAGTCCCGGGTTGCGATAACATTCCGAAGGTTGAGGTTTAGGTTTAGGTTGAGTTTTGGGTCATCGCAAAGCAGGCGGCGCGCAGCGACTATATAATCCGCCTTTTTGTTATGGAATCGCACGCGTCCGCGAAGGTGCGGCCTTAAGGCTCTAGAAGGTCCTTCCGTAATAAGCTCTTTAGCCTTTAACTCCTTAAGGGCAGTATCGCAGTGCAGGGCGTTCGCGTTGGCAGTCATGATGCAAAAACATAGCTCAGAGAAGAGCTCTTTCCGGTCGGCAGTCTTTGTTATCGAGCGAAACTCGGCAAGACGATCCTTTATCTCTTTCTTGCGCGACTTATATTCTAAGATAAGTTCTTTATCGAGCCTGTTCATTTTATCTTATTAAGATACCTAAAAGCAGCGAGAGTCGCTTTGGAGCCCTCACCTGCCGCTATTATTATCTGCTTCTCCGGGACATCGGTCACATCACCTGCGGCGAATATGCCCGGCACATTGGTTTCATTTCTGCAATTAACCACTATCTCGCCGCCTGAATTTTTCAAAACATCTTTCGCAAATCCGGAATTAGGTATAAGACCTATCTCTACAAATATACCCTGAACCCTGATAAGCTCATCTTTACCGGAGCTTTTTATCCTCACCCCCGATACCATGCCATCCCCCGTTATAGCAGTGACCTGCGAACTATTTAAAACCGTAGCGGAAGGATTTGACAATACCTTCTCCCGCATGACCTCATCTCCGCCGAGGGCCTGAGTATTATTTATTATGTAAACGCGGCTAGCTATGCGTAATAGTTGCAAAGCCGCATCCAGCGCCGAATTCCCGCCGCCTACCACAGCTACATCTTTACCCGAAAAGATCGGACCGTCGCATGTAGCGCAATATGTAAGCCCCTTATTCTTAAACTCTTTTTCGCCGGATACGCCAAGCTCGCGCGATATCTTACCTGAGGCGATTATAACAGTCTTCGCCTCGTAAGAACCCTTATCGGTCTTGACGGAGATAACCGCGCCTTTTTTAGCGACTTCCAATACTTCCTCTTTCTCCTTAAGTTCTATCCCGTAATGGCGCAGATGGTCCTCAAATTTCATTGCCAACTCCGGACCGGTGATAAACTGATAACCCGTGTAGTTTTCCACATCACCGCTCCAAGCCGCCTGGCCGCCGATGTCGAGCGATATCGTAAGGAATTTCATCTTTTTCCTTGCGGCATAGACGCTTGCCGTTATGCCTGCCGGTCCTGCGCCGATTATTATCAAGTCATATATCATAAATAATCCGAACAAGGTTAAGGTTGAGGTTTAGGTTGAACAATATTGCTTAACCTTAACCTAAGCCTTAACCTTCTTTGATGTTCAATAGCTCTTTAATCTTTTCCCTGTCGAAGCCGATAACGATCTTACCGTCAATGTCGATCACCGGCACACCCATCTGGTTGGTCTTCTTCATCATCTCCTGGGCCTTAGTCTGATCCGACCCGACATCGTAGTCTGTGAATTCTATCTTATTATCCTTCAAGAACTGCTTTGCCCTTATACAAAAAGGGCATGTCGGAGTACTGTATATCGTCACTTTCTTTGCCATATAGCGCCTCCAGGTGGTTGTTGTTACAATTTTATAATTTTTTTCAATTCACCTATATCGTCTAAAGAATAATCGGGCTTTAGCCTTGCTATCTCATCCGGATCGCCAAGTCCGTAAGAGACCCAGCACGTCTTGATCCCAGCATTCTTACCTGTCTCTACATCGACAGCCATATCGCCCACTATCATGGTCTTCTCTTTTTCGAATTCTATTTTATTATCAGGCCTGTCGAATACGCAGGCAGACGGCTTAAGGCAATTCTCGTCATCGCCGCCGATTATGCCTAAAAAGAAATGCCTGAGCCCTATGGCTCTGAGCATAGCATCGGCAAACCTGCTATACCTGTTGGTCAATATATATTTTCGTTTACGGCCGAAATACTCGAGCGTATTAACTACATTAGGATATATTATCGTGTGATCGGCCGGATGCCTCACATAGTATTCGCTGTATAACCTCACGCCTCTATCTACGAGAGCTTCTTCATCACGGCCGATACTGCTGGAGACGAGATAGCGCACCCCCGTACCTATATAAGATACGATCTCCTCATGCGGCTTTTGAGGCAACCCCATTTCGGCAAGGGCGCGGTTCATCGCATTGGTTATATCGCGGGTTGCGTCGACCAGTGTCCCGTCCACATCGAAAAATATAGTGTCTATATCGAGCATCTAGGCTACTTTTAAAGCTTTAGCCGATTGCCACAAACCGTGTATATTGCAGTATGATGAAGCGAGTATCGTGCCTGACTTTTCGGTCTTAAGGCAAAATGTCACTTCGGGATTTGTATAGACAGTGCTAGTATTCGGCCCCTGGGCGGAAGCGCCGTGAGACGCAAAGTCAAAACGCCCTATCTGGTACGGGAACTTCTCCCCGTCCGGCAGAAAAAATACAGCCGCCCATGATATATGGTGCTCGGTCGTATTGGGATGCGCTATCTCTTTACCCACACTAACAGTGATTTTGATCACATCGCCTTTCTTTACCGTATCAGCCGCGTCGATCACCGGAACGTGCTTCTCTTTCTTCCAGTCAGCTGATTGCATAAGATCTTTTAATTCTGCCATAAGCCATACCTCCCCATTATTTCGTGATGTTACATGTATCATATATCGTCATTGCGAGGAGCGCGAAGCGCGACGAAGCAATCTCTTTTTTAGATTGCTTCGCCCCTTCGGGGCTCGCAATGACAACGTTTATAAATCTTATCAAAGTTTCCTTGCGAGATCTACGCCGAACTGGTAGCACCTCTTGCGTTCTTCGACATCCGGAACATATTTTACCGATATAGAATCTTGCGCAAGCGGTGTACCGCATTCTTTCAATACCTTCTCTATCTCCTGGACCGCTCCCCCCGCCCAACCATAGGAACCGAATGCCGCGGCGATCCTGCCCTTAGGCTTAAAGCCTTTCAGAAGCTCGAGAAAACCGGCAATATTGGGAAGCATATCGTTGTCATGCGTAGATGATCCTACTAAAAAAGCCTTGGCATCGAACATCTCCTGAACTAGAGCTGTATGATCGGCCTCTGTCACGTCGTGGATACCGACCTCGACCCCGGAATCGACCAAACCCTGCGCGATGCATTTCGCCATTATTTCGGTGGACTTCCACATGGTCTCGTAAATTATGACGGCCTTACGCTTGGTGGGCTCCTTGGTCCAAGACGCATAGGCATTTACTATCTTCATAGGGTCCTTGCGCCATATTATTCCGTGGCTTGGCGCGATAATCTTGATAGGAAGGTTCATCTTGAGCACTTCATCGAGCTTTCTGGATATTATTCCGCCCAGCGGCCACAGGATGTTGGCATAGTAAGCGGATGCCTCATCCATTAGCGCGCAACTATCGACTTCGTCATCAAACCTGCCGCTCGTAGCTATGTGCTGCCCGAATGCGTCATTGGGCATCAGGATAGCCTCTTCCGGGCAATAGGTGAACATGCTGTCAGGCCAGTGTATCATCGGGGCTTCTATGAATTTCAGGCTTCGCCTGCCGAGTTTTAAGACATCCCCGGTCTTCACCGTAACAAAGTCCCAGTTGCCGTAGTAGTTTTTATAAAGACCGTCTTTGCCTTTCGCAGTGCAATAAACTTTTGCCTTGGGGCAAAGCTTCATGATTTCGGGCATAGCGCCGGAATGGTCGGTCTCTACGTGATTCGATATTACGTAATCTATCTTTTCCGGCGAGACTATAGCGCGGATCCTTTCGACAAGTTCGCCGGCAAATGGGCCATACACAGTATCTACAAGCGCTATCTTTTCGTCCACGATAAGATATGCGTTATAAGTAGTACCTCTCTTTGTGGTGTAGGTGTGTCCGTGGAAGTTTCTCACGTTCCAGTCGACCGCGCCGACCCAGTATATACCTTTTACCAATTCAAGCGGTTTCATTTGTTGTTATCCTCCCCCTTGATATATGTAGGCGCGGTAGCAGGAGTGGTCCCGCGCTTTACCTGATGATAATACTCGTACGTCATGGGTTTTCCCTGCATCAGCATCTTGGACATCGTCATCTGTCCGAAGAACAAAGTGTGTGTTATGCAATCGAACTCTTTTATAAGCTTAGCTTCCAGATAACATATGGAATTTTCCGTTACGGCCGGACAACCGGAATCTAATATCTCGTACTTCGTATCCTTGAATTTATCTGCCGTCTTACCTGACCTGAAACCGAATTTCCCTATGAACGGCAGGGGCGTCTTTTCATCTAGTATGCTTACGGTAAAAAGCGAGCTCGCCTTTATGAATTCATGGGTGAGGTTTATCTTATTTATGCTTATGGCGATCGTTATCGGCTCACTCGTTATCTGTATCACTGAATTCGCTATCTGGCCGTTCAACTTTCCCTCTTTAAAGGAAGAGACTACATACATTCCGTAGCTTATGTTGTGAAGGACATTTGGGTCCATAAGTCTCCTTTAAATTTTATCCGCCAAAAATTTGGCCACTTCCGGGACATTGGCCCCGGAAACCGCGCCTTTGGAAACGAATGCTGTTTCAAAAGAAGGAGAATCCTTCTTATAAAAGACACCTAGCGGTATCTTTGCGTCTTTATTATAATCCCATTCCCTCGCTCTGACCAGAGCCTTGTCGTAATCGGAAGGATCGTGTTCGGTCATCTCATATACATGCTTATCATAATAATCATAAAGGTTGTCATAAGTAACGCATACCTGCAGAACATCCACAATGGAAAAACCTTTATGCATGACAGCCTCTTTAAAAACTTTCTTCATATTTTCCATTGCGCGAGAAGTAGTTCTTGCGACAAAAGTCGCTCCGCTTGACAGCATGATTTCAATAGGGTTGATCGGCAGCTCCTTGGTACCGTAAGGAGTGGAGCGCCCCTTAAAGCCTAGAGGCGAGGTCGGAGTATATTGTCCTGTAGTCAGACCGTAGACACGGTTATTATGTATGATCATCGTTATGTCTATATTTCTCTTGGCCGCGAATACCAGATGCTCTAGCCCCTCTCCATAAGCATCACCGTCTCCGGCGTGGCCTATAACCGTTAATCCTGGACGGCTTATCTTTATGCCGCTTGCGGGAGGCACCACCCTGCCGTGAAGGGAATAAAAACTGTTTACATTTATATAATCCGCTATCTTGGCATGACATCCTATGCCGGAAACCAGCACGACATTATCTAGGGACAGTCCTTCTCCTGCCATCGATGTAAGCACAGACATTATGGAATTGTATATAGCGAAATTCCCGCAGCCCGGGCACCACGTATTTTTAGCAGTTGTATTAATCTCTCTCATATTATTTTTATGTTAGCGCCACTTAGTTACCACAGACGTCTTACATCTGACATCTCACGTCTTACGTAATTTATCTATCAACTCGTCTACACTGAAAGGACGGCCGTCGTATTTGGTGATGCTTCTGTCGACCGTAAAGCCGTATTCGCTTACGAGGCGGGCCATTTGGCCCGTAGCGTTGGATTCCACGCCTATTATCTCTTTAACGCCGCTTAACGCTTCCTTTAAACGGTTTGCGGGGAAAGGAGAAAATACCGCTATCTGAACCACTTTTAGACCAATCCTCTTTGCCGCTTCGATACAAACCGGTTTATTAGACCCCCAACATAAGAGCGCCCTGGAAGCATCTTTTTCTCCGTATATCCTGACTGGCTCGTAAGCATCTAAATCGTTGGCCAAGTAGGTTGCCTTACGAAACCTCTTATCCTGCATCTTGATTGTCAGGGCAGGGTCTTCAGTCGAAAATCCTGACTCATCGTGTTCATAGCTATTTACCTTTACCACAGCGCCCTTCTCCGATGGAAAAGCTAAAGGCGAAACTCCTGTTTTGGTATCCGCGTAACGCCTATATTCTCCGGCATGGTCCCATGATTCCGGAAGGGCCTCTTCGATATCTTCGCATAAAGACCGATCAAAGCTGTACAAACCCTCACCCAATGTCTTATCGGTCAAAATAATAGAAGGGACCTGGTATTTCCATGACATGTTCAAGGCTACTTGCGACCAGCTATAAGCCTCCTCCGCGTCTCCTGGGGCTACGACAAAACGAGTGAATTCTCCCTGTCCGGCATTAAGCGCAAATAATAGTTCGGTCTGAGTGCTGTAAGTGGGTAGTCCGGTAGAAGGCCCGGGTCGCTGCCCCAATACTATCACTACCGGGATCTCGGCCATGCCGGAAAAACTCAAGCCTTCCGTCATAAGACAGAACCCGCCCCCCGAAGTCCCCACAGCAACTTTGTCCCCGGCATAAGCGCAGCCGGTGGCCATTAAAATCACCGCTATCTCGCTTTCAGGGTGTATCACCTTAAGGGAGAATCTATCCGCCACCGATGCCATAAAATGCAATATCGGTGATGTCGGCGTCATGGGATAGGCTATATATGTTTTCAGGCCTCCGCGGATAAGCCCTAGCGACAAGGCTTCGTTCCCGGTAATCGTGGGCAACTTTCTGCCCGCCATGATATCTATTTTTAATACTGGCCTTGAGCCGTCATAGCCGCGTCGAGCTATTTTTATATTGGACTCCGTATCATTATCAAATTCTTTTTTTATAACCTTTTCCAATACCGATAAATCTATACCGAGCGCCTTACACATAGCCCCGATAAGGCAGGTATTACGCATTATCTCGGGCGCCTTCTCCTCCTGGCTGATCTTCACCAGTGGGATGCCTATCGCATCTTTGCCGGGAGGCAATGTATCCGGCTTTACAGAATCGGAATCGTAGATTATGGAAGCGCCGTCCGACATCTTGGACTTATGCACATCTATGGCATCCTGGTTCAAAGCCAAAAGAAGATCGACCCCGTTTTTGTGGGAGCCGATCTTCTCGTCTGATGATCTTATTATGGAATAAGTGTGGCCGCCTCTTATGAGCGAGGGATAATCGCGATATACATATACGTAATAGCCGAGCCTGCCCAGCACATTGGCTATTACTGTACCGGATTTATCGACACCGTATCCGGCCTTTCCCCCTATCAGGATCGAAAGTTCACGCATAGGCAGGCCTTTTTATGTATATAGAGGCTTTTAGCTGATCAGGATACCGTTATGGCGGTAACCGGACAGTCCTCGGCGCCTTTCTTGGCCGACTCTTCAAATTCTTTCGGGACTGAATTACCGACTACAACAGCTTTGTCGCCTTCCATAACGTATACTTCGGGGCAGGTGCTTGCACACAGACCGCAACCAACACATGCATCGGCATCGATTGTTACTTTCATGTTCGCTCTCCTTTTTTTGTTTGTCGCTATCAGTTTTTGAGATTTAGATCTTTTCAAAATCGCTCTTTGGAGCGCCGCAAAGCGGGCACACCCAATCATCCGGAAGTTTTTCGAAAGGCGTCCCCGGCTTCACACCGGTATCCGGATCCCCTGCGGCCGGATCGTAAATATAATTACAAACTGTGCATTTATACTTATCCATGTCATTTCTCCTTTTTAAGTATACGGGTCTCGATACGATCTTTCAGAAGTCCTTGGAACCTTTTAGCGTCTTCCGGCGTCCCGGCAACTTCTCCGTAATGCATAGGCACTGCATATCTGGGTTTTATATTCAATACCGCCCGCGCCGCCTCATCCGCCGTCATCACATACGTGCCGCTTACGGGAACTAGGGCTATATCGCATTTTATATCCTTCATCTCGGGTATGTCATCGGTATCTCCGGCATGGTATACCGATATGCCGTCCATAGTAACTACAAAACCGAGCTTGTTCGATCCCTTTGTGTGAAACTTTTTATTTGTATTATATGCAGCCACGGCTATTATCTTTATCCCCGATATGCTAATAGAACCCCCGGGAGTAAGTATAAAGATATTATTACAAAGAACCTTTGCGCGTTGCAACTCTTTGCCGGCGTCGTCACTTGCGACTATAGCGGTTTCGCCGGTCGATATTTTAGCTATATCATCGATAGAACAATGATCGAAATGCTCATGCGAGACTAATATCACATCCGCTTTTTTGGCAGACGACGCAAGTTTGTAAGGATCGAAATATAATGTCTTCGACCCTTCCCACCTGAAACCTGAATGGCCCAGCCAGTGCAGATTATCGAGCATATCCTTCCCGTCACCCGACAGCTATTATATCATCATCTTCCGAAATTGTATTATAAATTTTATCCGGCCAGCGAAGAGAGCGTTTTTAATGCGGTATCGTAATCCGGAGGAGTGGCCAGTTCCGGCACCACCTGTATATAACGCACAACGTCATTTTTATCAATAATGATCACCGCCCGGGCTAAAAGCTTAAGCTCATCAATAAGAAGCCCGTAATTCATCCCAAAAGAAGATGTTTTGTAATCAGAGACCACGACGTTCTTTATACCATGCTCGCTGCAAAATCTTTTCTGCGCAAACGGCAGGTCTTTGCTGATGCCTATGACGATGACATCGGGAGAAAAGGCCACAGAACGCTTATTAAACTCTTTTACCTGTAGATCGCATACGGGGGTATCAAGGGAAGGAAACGAAGATATAACCTTTATCTTGCCTTTAAAATCCGACAGCTTCACATCTTTCATATCCTGACTCGTAGCCGTAAAATCCGGCGCTTTATCGCCTACCTTTACCTCTTTACCAAGGAGAGTTAATTTATTGCCATTAAGTGTAATTGCTCGGATCATCTTATCCTCCTTACGATTTAAGGACCACCCTAGGATTGGGTATGTAACAGGGTCTTAAAACACAAATTTTACAAAGAAAATTTGTGTTTTACGAAGCTGGATTTCCCTATGGGAAATCCGGGTCCCTGTGGAATACCCAATCCTAAGATGGTCCAAATTCAGCAACCCTCTTTGCAATGCGCAACCGGCCTCAGCCAGTAATGTATCGTTACTCTCATGTATATCACCCCTTTCCTATTTTTTCAATATATCTTTCAGGTCCTGGTCAGGTGTAGTTATCAGTTTAAGATCGAACTTATCCTGCAATACCTTGAAGACATTCGGCGTTATAAAAGCAGGCGGTGTCGGCCCTACCCTGATGCCCTTTATATCGAGCGCGAGAAGCGTCAGAAGTATCGCAACGGCTTTCTGTTCAAACCATGAAAGAACCATGGACAAGGGAAGATCGTTCACTCCGCAATTAAACACCTTGGACAAAGCTACCGCGACCTGTATCGCCGAATAGGCGTTGTTGCACTGGCCCAGGTCTATGAGACGCGGTATCCCGTCTATCTCTCCGAAATCGAGCTTGTTAAAACGGTACTTCCCGCAGGCGAGCGTCAGTATAACGCAGTCTTTCGGCACCCTCTCCGCGAATTCCGTGTAATAATTACGTCCGGGCTTGGCCCCGTCACAGCCCCCTATAAGGAAGAAATGTTTTATCTTGCCTTTCTTTACGGCATCTATTATCTTATCGGTGATTCCCAGTATGGCTGTGTGATGAAAGCCGGTCATGATAGACTTACCCGGAGATGCGGCGAGCGGTTTTAGCTCCTTGGCACGTTTGATAAGAGGAGAAAAATCCCGCCCCTTTATATGAGTAGCTCCCGGCACGCCGGTAATCCCCACTGTAAACAGTCTGTCGAGATAACTATTGGCAGGCGGTATGAGAACGCAATTTGTAGTGGCAAGTATCGCCCCGTTAAATCCGGCGAACTCTTTTTTCTGATCCTGCCAAGCGCCTCCGTAATTACCCGCAAGATGCTTGAACTTTTTCAATCCGGGATATGCGTGGGCCGGAATCATCTCACTATGGGTATATATATTGATACCCGTACCTTCAGTTTGTTTCAGAAGTTCATAAAGATCCAGAAGATCGTGCCCCGTAACGACTATCCCGGGCCCGGCCTTGGTGCCTGTGTCGACCGCCGTCGGGACAGGGTTGCCGAACCTTTCGGTATGGGCCTTGTCCAATAATTCCATAACTTTCAAGTTCACCATCCCGCATTTAAGCACCAGCTCGATATGCTGACCGAGGTCAAAACTTACGTTTGTTACGGTTTTAAACAATGCCTCATGCATGAAGGCATCAACCTCTTCCGAGTGCGCGCCAAGCTCCCGCGCGTGGTAGGCATATGCTGCTATTCCTTTAAGCCCGTATAAAAGTATATCCTGTAAACTCTGAATATCCGGATCCTTACCGCATACACCTACTTTAGTGCATCCTGTCCCGAGCGCCGTCTGCTCACACTGATAACAAAACATCCTCTACCTCCCTTTCTTCTTTTGCTCCAAATATTTCCTGTAGAGCTCGTCGCCTACGCATTCTCTGGCGTGTTTGCACCATCCTATACAGCATTGCCCCAGATCGCGCGGCACATCTTTTTTACATCCCGGACACTTGGCGGATAGCTCATCCGTCCATATCTCGACTTCCTGGCCGCAAAACGGACAACTAATGTTTTCTGGTTGCGGCTTGTGGAAACGGTCGGCTCCCGGGCAACCATTGATCACTCCTTCATCTCTCCTTGTAAAGTTATCGTCACATCCTTGAAAGGGATATTTTTACCGGATGACGCGATCGCATCCTCTATAATACCGATGAGACCAAAACAACACGGCACCTCCATGTGAGCGTAAGTAACCGATTTTGGTCCGTTATTTTTTATTATCCTGCCTACCTTTTCCCGGTAAAACTCCAGATCGTCAAGCTTCGGGCACCCCACAAGCAGGGTCTTACCCTTAAGTAGATCGCTATGGAAATTGGCATATGCGAACGGGACACAGTCCGCCGCTATCAATAAATCGGCATTTTTTAAATACGGCGCGTTTTCGGGCACCAGGTTTATCTGGATAGGCC
>JAGOLR010000057.1 GCA_017993955.1 Candidatus Omnitrophota bacterium | reverse complement strand
GGCTTGGATACTTTATGGCGAGGAGAAGTTGGGCCAGGGTAAGGAAAACGCCAGGATGTATCTGAAAGAGAACCCGAAACTTCTGCAAAAGCTGGAAAAGGAAATTTTGTCCAAGGCGATAGCTTCATAGCTACAAGCCTGGGACTTAAGGTTGAAAGTGGTCACCAAAGAATCTGATAAAAATCGGGCTAAGGCAAAGAACTACGCCTATGTGCTTCTCAGGAACCGGCCAAGAAGCGAAAAGGAATTACGCGAACGCCTGAAGTTGAAGGGGTTCGAAGATGATGTGGTTGATAAAGTCATAGCCGACCTCACAAAGGCCGGCTATGTCAATGATGCGAAGTTCGCTAAGTTCCTGGTGGATTCCCGTATGCACATGAACCCTGTCGGCGATGTCCTGTTGAAGCATCAGCTAAAGGCAAAAGGGATAAGCGATTCGATCATTGCCTCTGCGATCGAAGATAAGTCCAAGGCCTACGATGAGTATGAGCTTGCGGTCGATATGGCGAAAGAGAGGTTCGCCAGATTTCAGAAGCTCGACCGCAGGAAAGCTGCCAAGAGGGTCTATGATTTTCTGCTGCGCAGGGGGTTCAAATACGACGTTGTCAGGCGTATCATAGAAGAGATAACAAACTCAATTAACCAGACGGATATATGACCACCAACGAGCTAAGGAAGCTATATCTCGATTTTTTTGTTTCGAAAGATCACCAATTGGTCCCGAGCGACTCGCTCGTTCCAAAGGATGACCCGTCGCTTCTTTTTACGGGAGCCGGCATGAACCAGTTCAAAGAGCAGTTCCTGGGGCGGAATATAACGTACAGTCGCGCTGCGTCATCCCAGAAATGTCTTCGTACCGGTGATCTGGAGAATGTAGGCCGGACTCCGCGTCACCATACTTTCTTCGAAATGCTCGGAAATTTTTCTTTCGGGGACTATTTCAAAAAGGAGGCCGTAGAATGGGCCTGGGAATTCATGACCAAAAAACTTGGGATACCGTCGCATAGGTTATGGGCATCGGTGTACAAGGATGACGATGAGGCGTATGATATCTGGAAAAACATCATAAAATTGCCGGAGCATAAAATAATAAAGTTCGGCGAAAAAGATAATTTCTGGCCTTCCGAAGCGCCCTCTAAAGGACCTAATGGCCCGTGCGGCCCATGCTCGGAGATTTTTTATGATTATGGAGAAGATGTGGGCTGCAGGAAAAAAGATTGCACTCCGGCCTGTGATTGCGGCAGATTTGTAGAGGTCTGGAACCTGGTATTTACACAATATGACCGCCGGCAAGACGGGACCTTGAAGCCTTTACCAAGCAGGAACATAGATACAGGCATGGGGCTTGAGAGGCTTGCATCGGTTATGCAGGGCGTCAGGACCAACTTCGAAATAGATATATTTATTCCGATAATCCAGGAGATAAAGAAGAAGTCAGGGGTCAAGCCGGGCACGGAAAAGCTCGCGGTCTCCAAAGTTAATGCAATCGCCGATCATATACGAGCAGTGGTCTTTGCCATATCTGACGGGGCGATGCCTTCAAATGAAGAACGCGGCTATGTCGTTCGCAAACTTATACGACGATCCATGACGCATGCGCGCGATCTGGATATAAAAGGCCCGTTCTTGTTCCGGCTGGTCAGTATAGTCGTAGATGTCATGAAGGATCAATATCCAGAGTTATTATCCAGACGCGAAGAGATTGCGCAGATAGTTAAGAAAGAGGAAGAGGGTTTTCAGGTGGTAATAGGTACGCAACTGCCTAAGGTTGACGAGGCATTCGAAAAGATAAAGAGAGAAGACTGTATAGCGAAGTTGCCTGAGATCGCTTTCAATTTTTACGATACTTACGGCATGCCGTACGATATGCTAGAGGAATTGGCCGAAAAACACAGCCTCAAGATCGATGATAAGGCCTTTGGCAAGCTTCTGGAGGCACAGCGCCAAAAATCCCGCTCTAAGAGCAAGATAAAAGGCGAGATTTTTACCGAGACCTTTGCCAAGAAGGTGGAGGCGCTGGGGCTTGGCACGGAATTTTTAGGTTATGCAACGGATAGCTCTGAAGCGACCGTACTGGCAGTGCTGGACGGTGGAGAGGTCATACTCGATAGGACGCCCTTTTACGGGGAATCTGGCGGCCAGTGCGGGGATGAAGGCATTATAGAGACGCCTTCGGGAGCAATGGAAGTGCATGACGCCAAAAAGATAGGTAATTCCATAGTGCATATAGGTAAACTCATAAGGGGCAGTATTAAAAAAGGTGACCACGTAAAGGTTTCAATAGATACCGTCAAGCGTAAGGCAACCATGGCCAATCATACCGCGACGCATATTTTGCAGGCGGCGCTCAGAAAGGTATTAGGCGATCATGTGCACCAGACCGGTTCGATGGTGGATGAAGAGCATATCAGGTTTGATTTCACGCACATCAAGAAGCTCGAGGAGCGCGAGCTCAAACACGTCGAGGAGCTTGTAAATGAGTCTATAAAGAGCGCGATCCCGGTATCGAAGGATATAAGGGACATAGAGACTGCCAGGAAAGAAGGAGCCATGGCCCTATTCGGGGAAAAATATGACAAGATGGTACGCGTGGTTACGATAAGCGATATTTCGAAGGAACTGTGCGGAGGCACTCATGTGGATAACACAAAAGCCATAGGGCTATTTAAGATAATGAGCGAGAGTTCCGTGGCATCCGGTGTGCGCCGTATCGAGGCGGTCACCGGCCGTCTTGCAGATGAGTGGATGGTAAATAAAAAGCAAGAAGAGGATGCCCGTATAGAATCCGAACGTAAAAAAGAAGAGTCTAAGAAACTCGCGGCCGGGCGCATAAATGACGAGGTAAAAAAGCTCGACCTTTACATAGGTAGAGGTAAAAATGTAAACAGGACCTTACTTATTGCCGATGTCGTGGATGATATCGGGATAGAAGGTTTAAGGGTACTGAGCGATAAGATAAAAGAGAGATCCGCATCGGCCATAGTCATACTTGCCTCAAAAAGTTCCGACAAGGTATCTTTCATTGTAGCCGTTACCGATGATATGGCGCAAAAGGGTTTTAATGCAGGAGCCATTTGCAAAAACCTTGCGGCTATAGTTGACGGTTCCGGCGGAGGGAAACAAGGATTTGCGCAGGGTGGAGGCAGGTCGCCCGGCAAGACGGACGGCGCGTTAAAAGATATAATAAAAGACCTGGAGAGAAAACTTGCGGGCTAAGGGAGTTATCTATGAGGATTATCAGAGTCGGAAGTAAGCAATTCCAAAAACTTTGCGACAGAAATTCCGGAAGGAATAAAAGGGTAGGCGAAAGCGTGCGTAACATCGTCGAGAGCGTTAAACTATACGGTGACGAGGCGCTTATCCGCTATACGCGGAAATTCGATAAGGTAAAGTTGACGCAAAGGGACCTGAAGGTTACCTCTCACGAAACTTCGGGGGCATATCAGGATATAAAGCCGGAGTTTGTCTCGACGCTTAAGGTAGTCATAGAGAATATAACGAAGTTTTATAAGAAACAGCTTAAGAAGTCCTGGAAGATAAAAGATGCGGATGGCGTCTTACTGGGAGAGCAGATAACGCCGCTAGATACCGTAGGCGTATATGTACCAAGCGGGACCGTGCCTTTGGTCTCAAGCGTTTATATGACGGTTATACCTGCGAAGATGGCCGGGGTCAAGAAGATAGTTCTGGTCACACCGCCGAACGAGTATAAGTCGGTAGATCCTCATATACTTGTGGTAGCGGATCTGCTAAAGGTCGACGAGGTTTATAAGGTCGGCGGGGCGCAGGCCGTAGCTGCCCTTGCCTTTGGCACTAAGACTATACCCAAGGTGGACAAGATAGTAGGTCCCGGTAACGCCTATGTCACAGAAGCCAAGCGTCAGGTATTTGGTTATGTTGATATAGATATGTTGGCAGGCCCGACAGAGGTCATAATAATAGCCAACCATAAGTCGAACCTTAATTTTATAAGAGCGGACCTCGATGCCCAGGCCGAGCATTTTATGGGGGTATCTATACTTATAACAAATTCTCGTAAGCTTGCCCAGGCCCTTAAGAAGGAGAATATTCACGGCTATATTATTCAAGTCAAGAACATGGATGAAGCGGCTGATGTCGCGAATATGCTTGCCGGAGAGCATCTCCAGATCATGACCAATAATCCGCGCAAGATCGCCAAAAAAATAAGGCATGCCGGGGCGATATTCCTCGGGCCATATACGCCTGTGGCTATAGGAGACTATGTGGCAGGGCCGAGCCATGTACTTCCTACCGGCGGCAGCGCAAGGTTCTTTTCGGGTTTGGGAGTGAACGATTTCTATAAGAGTTCTCACATATTGTCATTTAATAAAAAGGCTCTCGAAAAGATACGTGAGCCGCTCGAGAAGATAGCCGGAATAGAGAAATTGCAGAAACATCTCGATTCTGTAAAAGTAAGATTTGAGTAGACCCTTCGACTGCTTGCTTTAATCGCAGTTTTGGGCGAATTTTGTAAGTAAATTTCAGGAGAAAAAATGGCAAAAAAAATACGCAGCGCGGTAATTAAACGCAAAACTACCGAGACCGATATATCCGGGAAGTTCACCATAGACGGTTCCGGCCAGGCAAAGGTAGATACTGGGATAGGTTTCCTTGACCACATGCTTACGCTCTTTACATTTCACGGTTTATTCGATCTTACATTAAAGGCTAAGGGAGACCTTAAGGTAGATGCCCATCACACAAATGAGGACGTGGCGATATGCATGGGTAAGGCATTAAAGGAGGCGCTTGGCTCGTGCCAGGGCATTAAGCGTTACGGGTCCGGCGAAGTTCCTATGGACCAGGCAAGTGCCAAGGCTATGGTCGATATAGGCGGGAGATATGCGTTTGTTTGGAGGACGCCTCCGACCGCATGGGCCGAACAGGTATCGCGCGAAGAGGGGTATTCTTTTCAGGACGGCAAGGATTTTTTAGATACATTTGCAAAAAACTCTAATATAAATCTGCACGTAGAAATATATTGCGGGGACGATGTGCACCATGTCCTTGAAGCGGTATTCAAGGCATTCGGGATAGCGCTTGACATGGCTACCCAGGTCGATCCGCGAAGAAAAGGTGTTCCGTCCACGAAAGGCGTAATAGATCTATAGGATTGACATACTTTTAAAATCTTAACCTAAACCTCAACCTCTGCATAAGATTAAGGTTAGAAAAATGATTGCCATTATTGACTACAACATGGGAAATTTACGAAGCGTCGAAAAGGCCATTCAGGTAGCTGGGGGAAAGACAAGGGTAACGTCAAGACCCGGAGATCTCAGGGATGCGGATAAGGTCGTATTGCCGGGCGTAGGTTCATTCGGCGCCGCCATGGCTGAGTTAAAGCGCCTGAAACTGGTCGCTCCTATAAAAGAATCTATATCTGAGGGGAAGCCATTCCTTGGCCTGTGTCTTGGTATGCAGCTTTTATTTGAAAAGAGCGAAGAGTCGCCGGGCGTTAATGGGCTGGGAGTATTAGCAGGTAATGTTCGGCGGTTTAAATTTACGAACCACGAACGACGAACCACGAACGATGCTCTAAAAGTCCCCCACATGGGTTGGAATAATATAGTGAAAAGCGAAAAGCGAAAAGTGAAAAGTGAAAGAATATTAAAAAATGTGCCGGATAGGGCGTATATGTATTTTGTACATTCCTATTATGTAAAACCGAAAGATAGGGATGTTGTATTGACTACTACCGATTATGGAATAGATTTTGTTTCCGGGGTGGCAAGAGGTAATACTTTGGGTTTCCAGTTCCATCCGGAAAAGAGCCAGGCCCTGGGGCTCAGGATATTGAAAAACTTTGTAAATCTTAAAGGATGATTACATGAGGATAATCCCGGCTATAGACTTGCGCGGAGGCAAGGTGGTGCGGTTGAGTCAGGGCATGGCTGACCGGGAGACGGTCTATTCGGACTCGCCGGTCGATATAGCGGTAAAGTGGGCAGAGACCGGTGTGGATATGATACACATAGTCGATCTTGACGGGGCTTTCGAGGGAGAGCTAAGGAATCTTCCGGTGGTTAAAGATATAGTCCGTACGGTCAAACCCAGGATAGAACTCGGGGGAGGTATGCGTGACGAGGCGTCAATACAGATGGCTTTGGATGCGGGTGTAGATAAAGTAGTTATAGGGACAAGGGCCCTCGACCGCCGTTTTTTGGAGAAGATAGTAGTCATCCACGGTAAAAAGATCGTTGTGGGTCTAGACGCGCGCGCCGGCATGGTGCGGACCAAGGGGTGGACTTCCGAAACCGATATAAAGGCCATAGAGTTGGCAAGGAGCATAGAGGCATCCGGCGTGAAGACCGTTAACTATACGGACATATCCCGCGATGGCATGTTGGAAGGGCCTAATATTGAAAGCTTGAGAGAGCTTTTGCGCGCGGTAGATATGGACATTGTCGCTGCAGGCGGAGTGTCTACTATAGAAGATGTACGAAATCTGAAAGGGATTGAAAGCGAAGGTCTTTCAGGAATCATAATAGGCAAGGCGTTGTACGAGGGGCGTATAGATCTTAGGGAAGCGATGGCTATAACTAAATAACGGAAAGAGTTTTTGGGTTCATTGAGTTTGTTGCGTTTATTGTGCTTTGAGGATAACGCTACGAACCCAATAGACCCAATAAACCCCAAAACTTTATGTTGACTAAGCGTATAATCCCATGTCTAGACGTTAAAGACGGCCGGGTTGTCAAAGGCGTTAACTTCGTTAACCTGAAAGATGCAGGTGATCCGGTAGAGAACGCCAGGTACTATGACCAGCAGGGTGCCGACGAACTTGTATTTCTTGATATAACCGCAAGCCACGAGAAGCGCAAGACTATACTGGATATCGCTTCGGAGGTCGCCGAATCTGTATTCCTTCCTTTTACGGTAGGCGGCGGCATAAGCACTGTGGATGATATAAGGGCCCTTCTGAAGGCGGGATGCGATAAGGTATCAATAAATACGGCTGCAGTCAACCAACCCGATTTTGTAAAACGCGCGGCGATGCGTTTCGGTAGTCAGTGTATAGTAGTGGCCATAGATGCGCGCGCCTCCAAAAATAGCTGGGAGGTATTTACCCACGGCGGCCGGACGCCCACAGGAATAGATGCTGTAGGATGGGCCCGGAAGGTGGAGAGACTCGGCGCAGGTGAGATACTGCTTACGAGCATGGATTTTGACGGCACTAAATCCGGTTATGATATAAAATTGACCCGGCGTATCAGCGAATCAGTGAAGATACCCGTAATAGCTTCGGGTGGGGCGGGGGATCTGAGTCATCTGTATGAAGCCCTTACAGCGGGAAGGGCCGATGCCGTGCTTGCCGCGTCGATATTTCATTACAGGGAATATTCGATTGCACAAGCCAAAACATACCTTAAGCGTAGAAAAGTGGCTGTGAGGATATAAATGCGAGGAGATCATGGACAAATTATTCAGTTTGCTTAAATTCGATGAAAAAGGGCTCATTCCGGCCATCATACAGGATGAAAAGACGAAAGAGGTCCTTACGCTGTGTTATATGAACAAGGACGCATTGGTCAGGACCCTTGAAGAGAAGAAGGTATATGTTTTCAGGAGGTCGAAGGGTCGCCTAATGCTTAAAGGCGAGACGAGCGGATGCATACAGCATGTCAGGGCGCTTTGTATAGATTGCGAAGGTAACTCTCTGGTATTCAAAGTCGACCAGGAGAGGGCAGCATGCCACGAAGGATACTTCACATGCTATTTCCGCAAAGTCGATAAGGACGGATGCGTAGAGATACTTGGGAATAGAGTTTTTGACCCTAAGGATGTGTACAAGAAATAATAATTACAAATATCAAATTTCAAATGGCAAATAGAACCCAAATAATAGGATCTCGAGTTCAGGTATTTGTCATTTAATATCATGTGATAAGGAATAGATGCTATACCCTACTAAAAAAGAATTTATCAAGCTCGCCAAGAAAGGGAATCTAATTCCCGTATACGGCGAAATGCTGGCGGATTTCGAGACTCCGCTTTCGGTGTTCGCTAAGATAGATAAATGCGATCACTCTTTTTTGCTGGAATCCGTAGAAGGCGGTGAGAGATTGGCGCGCTATTCGTTTCTCGGCAGCCGACCCTCTATGGTATTTTCAAGTAAGGGCCGGAATGTGGAGATAAAAGATCACGGTCAGGTCAAAAGGTTTGTTACTTCTGATCCAATATCGGAACTGAGAAAGATAATAAAGCGTTACAAGGTAGTTCCAATAAAGGGTCTACCGAGATTTTGCGGCGGGCTTGTGGGTTACATGGGTTATGATATGGTGCGTTTCTTCGAAAACATACCGGACAAAAATCCGGATGAGACAGGAGCGCCGGATGCAGTTTTGATGCTTACAGAGAATATCCTGGTATTCGACCATGTAGATCATAAGATAAAGGTCGTCTCCAATGTTCACGTAACCGGTAACCCGGCCACATGTTATGATGAAGCGGTAAAAAAGATCGAATCTATAATAAAGGACTTGAAATCCAATACCTCTGCTAAAACTTCTCAGCCCCGTAAGAGCTATAGTGCGGATTTAAAAGTGCATTCGAATTTTACAAAAAGGGATTTCGAGGATATCGTAACCAAGACCAAGGAATATATAAGAAAAGGGGATATTATACAAGCGGTGCTTTCTCAGAGGTTCCGGACAAAAGTAACTACCGACCCGTTCCAAGTATATAGGGCGCTTAGGTCTGTAAACCCTTCGCCATATATGTACTACCTTAAAATAAATGATTTCTTTTTGATAGGATCCTCTCCTGAGATAATGGTCAGATGCGAAGAGGGAAAAGTCGAGGTCAGGCCGATCGCGGGCACCAGAAGGCGCGGCGCAGACGCTAGGGAAGATGCTAAATTGGCGAAAGAACTCCTCGCCGATCCAAAAGAGAGGGCGGAGCATATAATGCTCGTAGATTTGGGGCGTAACGATATAGGCCGGGTATGCGATTACAGGACCATAAAGGTATCCGAGCTGATGACTATAGAGAAGTACTCTCATGTGATGCACATAGTTACCGATGTATCCGGTACATTGCGTAAAAATAAAGACGCCTTCGATGTCATACGCGCGACTTTTCCGGCAGGCACAGTGAGCGGCGCTCCCAAGGTCAGAGCTATGGAGATAATAGATGAGCTCGAGAATACCAAGCGCGGACCCTACGCGGGATGCGTGGGTTATTTCAGCTTTTCCGGTAATCTGGATTTCTGTATAACTATAAGGACTATACTTATAAAAGACGGCACCGCTTATGTCCAGGCGGGGGCAGGTCTTGTAGCCGATTCCATTCCGGCAAAGGAATATCAGGAGACGGTTAATAAGGCCAAGGCGTTGTTCAAGGCGATAGAGCTGGCGGAGAGAGGGTTGGAGTAAATGAAAAGTGTAAAGTTAAAAGTGTAAAGTGTAAAGATAGGCCTTATGCAAGCCCTCTTTGCGCTTTTCATTTTTCACTTTACACTAACTCGGAGTTCATAAATGATATTGGTTATAGATAATTACGATTCTTTTACATATAATCTCGTCCAGTATCTTGGGGAACTTGGCGCTGACCTGGAAGTCTATCGTAATGATAAGATAACTATCGAGAAGATACTTAAGGTGAAGCCGTCAAAGATACTGATATCCCCGGGTCCCGGAGAACCTAAGAATGCAGGTGTGTCGGAGGATGTAATACGAAAGTTCGGGGGCACCATCCCGATCCTCGGGGTATGTCTGGGCCATCAGGCAATAGGCGAGGTCTTTGGAGGAAGGATCGTACAGGCCAGATCCATTATGCACGGCAAGATTTCTTCAATATACCACGATGCCAGCGGGATATTTAAAGGTATACCGAATCCTTTCGAGGCTACAAGGTACCATTCTTTGGTTGTGGAGAGAAAATCCTTTCCGAAGACCTTGCGCATAACCGCCCATACCAAGGACGGGGAAATAATGGGATTAGAACACAGAAATCATAAAATATATGGAGTCCAGTTCAACCCGGAGTCTATATTGACTCTCGAAGGCAAGCGTCTGTTAAAAAATTTTTTAGTAATTTAGTGACTCGTAATGGTTCAAGGTTAAAAGTTTCGTATAACTTTATC
>JAGOLR010000056.1 GCA_017993955.1 Candidatus Omnitrophota bacterium | reverse complement strand
TATAATAACTATACATTGCGGGGTGGAGCAGCCTGGCAGCTCGTTGGGCTCGAAGTAATGGGCTGTTTAGCCGGTAACGGATGAACGAAACCTGTCAAACTCGGTGAAGCCTGAAATGGTAATACCGAGCCAAGCCACGAGAGAATTATCGTGGAAGGTGTAGAGACTAGACGGCAGGCATCCTTAAAAAGGATGAAGGTATAGTCCAGACTACAAATCTGCGGGAAATTACGTAGAGCGGCGAAAGCCGTAGTAGGATGCATAACCCAAAGGTCGTCCGTTCGAATCGGACCCCCGCTACCATTTTAAAAAGGCCCTTTCCTGAGGAAAGGGCCTTTTTAAAATGCCCCCTGCGCCTTGATTTAATTTTCGAACAAAATTCTCCGAATTATGGAGAAAATTAAATCAGCAGGGGGCAAAAAATCATGCTGCCGGCAGGACTACCAACTTTGTTTAAAGGGAACCTTTTCTGGAAAGGTTCCCTTTAATATTTCCCTTTTCCTTTTAATCCATATTCCCCTAAATAGGTGTCGCTAAAGCGACCTTGTACCATTTGACTTATTGGAGTATACTTGTATAACAGTAGTTTAAGATAAGGCGCCCTATGAAAGCTTTGGTTGTCATTATATCTTTAATGCTATCGATTTTCTTGCTGGTTACTTCCTTGGGCGGAGCTATGTCGACGCTCGGAAAAAACGAAACAGCGTTACAGCGCATATCTTCCACACTCACTATTTTTATTATAGCTTTACTTTTTAGCGTATCCGGGATAGGTTTTTTATTCGGCGCAAAATGGGCACGTGTCGGTAGTATTTTAGCATCCATTATGGGAGCTATCTGGTATGGCGTTAATGCGAAGATATATGAATTACCATTGGATTCATTTTTAATAACAGTTATTACGGTTCTAGCCCTCTTTGCTTTTATCCTTCTCCACCCAAAAGTTAAAGCACGTCTTAAATAGAAAAATGGAATTAGGGACAGACGCCTATTTCTACCCAACAAAAAATAGGTGTCTGTCCCTAATTATTCTAATTATTTATGTCGTAGCGCAATAAATAAGACCCGATCTCTCGTAAGAAATGGGTCTTATTTATTATGGTCGTAGGTTACTTATTTATATGCAGCACCTGCGCTGGGGGGAAGCCGTTAAAATACGTCGAGGAGGCGATAGAGTATGCGCCGATATTCTCGGCGTATACGTAGTCACCTATTTCGAGCTCCGGCAGTTCCTCAGCTACCGATATGGTATCTAGGGCGTCGCATGTCGGACCGAAAACGGCAGATATCTTCTTTTCGCCATCCTTAAAAGCCTTTATCTCGTAGGTGCAATGGTCAAAAAGAATTCCCGAAAAGGTGTGATAGATACCGTCATCTATATAGTAGCAGGTCTTACCGTCGCGTACGGCCTTACCTATTACCTTGGCTACTAGGGTTGCTGCATTTGCGACCATGAAGCGCCCGGGTTCTGCCAGTATCTCTATGTCGGGTTCGAAGAGGCGTTTCATTTCGACATTAAGCTTGCGTGCAAGCGTAGAAAAAGCCTTTACTTTGCTGTTATATTTAACAGGGAAACCGCCGCCAATATCTATTATGTTTATCTTGTGGCCACGGGAAGCCGATTCTTTTAATATGGAAGCCGTAAGCTGTAAGGCCTGCATGTAATTCTCGAAAGTATTGCACTGGCTTCCGACATGGAAGCTGATGCCTTCGACCACAAGCCCGGCCTTGAATGCTTCGAGTATGAGGTCGACGGCTTCACCGGGGTGAGCGCCGAATTTGGAAGAGAGCTCTACCATCGAACCGGTATTCGGCACCCTTATCCTCAACACGAGGCCTGCATGCGGGCAGTGTTTCTTTATCTTCTTAAGCTCCTCGAAGTTGTCGTATGTGACGAGCGGCTTATAAGGATCGAGCTCCTGGAGTGTTTTCTCCATCTTTATGGTATTGGCGTAGATGATCTTGTCCCATATGAAGTCCTGCTGCTCTTTTTTCGGCAGCCCTTTTATATTCTCGTACACGATCATAAACTCGGGGAAGCTCGCGACATCGAAGGATGCACCTTCCTTATATAGTGTCTTCACGATCTCGGGGTTTGAGTTCGCTTTTACGGCGTAGTAAGCCTGGACGCGTGGGAGGGCTTCACGGAACTCGCGGTAGTTCTGCCGTATCTTTTCGTGATCCAGTACGAAAAGGGGGGTGCCGTGTTTTTTGGCCAGGGCTTCGAAATCTATCTTACCGGATGTTTTCGGTTCTTCCTGCAATGCTGTTTTCATAGTAGCGTCTCCTCAAAGTAAGCGTAGGGGAGGTTTAAACCTCCCCTACTTTGTGGATAACTTTTTACGGTTTGAACAAAAAGTTCTTGAAGCACCAGACGTCTTTGGTGTCCAGATGCGCTTCGGGATTTTCTTTGAAAAAGACCTGGTAGTTCTTAAGAGGCGTCCAATCCGACTGCACCGAGGCCAATTCACCCAGATACGGCTTTGCTATATTAAGTATATAGTCGTACGGAATGTCATCAGCCAAACGTATGCCACCCTTAGGGTTCTCTATCATCCACATTAGAGCCGATACCACGCCTATAGCGACCTGCATTGTAGTGGCGTTCTGGTGGGGGACGAGCCTGCGGGATTCTTCTATGGACAATATGCTCCCGGTCCACCAGGAGTTATATTTGTGTCCCATGAGGAGCGCTCCAAGTATATCGGAGCCTTTCGTGATCTCGTCATTCATTATCCTCCACCTAGGTTGCAGTTCGTAATTTCTGCATCTTAGCTCTACCAAAGAAGACAAGGTCTCATGACAGGGCATGTAGGCGTAATGGACGGTAGGCCTGTATACGGCCTTTTTGCCTTTCCAGACCGTCAGGCGGTCGGATATAGAAAATGCCTCGCCGTGACGAATGACCATGCCGATTATCTCCTGGTCAGGTATCCATGAGCGGACCCATGTGTTTATACCCATCTGCGCGAGAAATATCTGATTTTTGGGCCCTATGGGCGGTATATGGGCCAATTTCGGCAGTTCCTTTTCATGCGTGCCCCAACCCATCTCGGCGGGCGACACTCCCTCTTCACGCAGACCTTCCACGCTCCACGTGCCTACGAATTCATCTACCTCTTTGGGTTTATTGGCAATCTGCGTATCGCGCTCGCTGCAATGTATGACCTTTATATCGAGCTCCATGGCGAGACGGGGAAAATCTTTTTTCGATAGAAGGCCCTCAAGGGTTTTGACGTCTTTTTTGGAGGTGGACTTATCGCGCATCGATCTCTCGGCTATATCGACTATGCCTTTTCTTGTGAAGTGCGAGATGAGCCCCGGGTTTGCGCCATGGTCGAGTATCGCCGTTGTTGCATCGCTGTTCCAGCTTGCCATAAGTCGTCTCAGGCCCATCTGGCGGTAGTATAAAGATTTCTGGTACGGGGTCTTCTCATGTATATTGGCGTATGGATCCCATTCCTCGACGGAAGTGTTGACGTACAGCACTTTGTTATCATGGCACCACTGAAGTATGTCGGCACAACCTATGTTCCAGGCAAGGTCTATTACAAGACCGCCGGAAGAGACATGCTTGGACAGTTCCTTAGCCATATTTATAGGGGTTATCTTTTCGCGGAAATATTTTACCCCCTTTTTTGTCCATGGCTCAAGGGCTTTGCGTTTGTCTTCGAAGTCTATTATGGTGATATTTTTGTATGGTATCTTGATATGTTTTAGCAGTATCGGCAGGGTGCACTGGGATACGGAGCCGTATCCGATGATCAAAACTTTATTCCCGAATTCCATCATTTCTATTCTTTTTCCTCCTTGTAAAATGTCTTTTAACAATTCTAGCAATGATTAATTTTAATGACACAATTGTATAGCTTTATTGTGGTTATGTCAAGGGTGGATATGCGGATTGACAATAATTCTGTTATATTGTAACATAAAGGCTCGTGACGAAAACGCAAAACAAATATCAATCGAAAGGATAATATGATACCTCGTTATTCCCTTCCTCAGATGTCCAAGATATGGAGCGAAGAGAATCGTTTCCGCAAGATGCTCGATGTCGAGATATATGCCTGCGAGGCGCTTGCAAGGCTTGGCAAGATACCAAAGACCGCGCTTTCCAATATACAGAAGAGGGCGAAATTCGACGTCGAGAGGATAAAAGAGATCGAGGCGGAGACCAACCACGACGTGATAGCTTTCATAAAGAACGTCTCAGAGTATATAGGCGATGACGCCAAATATGTGCATATGGGTCTTACGTCAAGTGATGTCCTCGATACCGCGCTCTCGGCCCAGATGCAACAAGCATGCGACATACTGATAGAGGACGTCAAGAAGCTGATGATCATACTGCGTCAGAAGGCCAGGCGCCACAAAAATACCCTCATGATAGGCCGGACGCATTCTGTTCACGCGGAGCCGATGACATTCGGATTGAAACTGGCATTATATTATGACGAGATGAACCGTAATCTTGCTAGATTGAAGAACTCGCGCGAGACCGTGAGCGTGGGAAAGATATCCGGGGCTGTAGGGACTTACGCAAATATAAACCCCGCAGTTGAGGTTTATGTGTGTAAGAAAATGGGTCTCAGGGCCGCGAATGTTTCCACGCAAATATTGCAGAGGGACAGGCATGCCGAGTTCCTCACGGCGATAGCGATAACCGGGACCTCCCTGGAGAAATTTACCACGGAATTCAGGAACCTTCAGCATACCGAGATAGGCGAGGTGGAGGAGTATTTTTCAAAAGGGCAGAAGGGGTCAAGTGCCATGCCGCACAAAAAGAACCCCATACTTTGCGAAAGGATATCAGGCCTGGCCAGGGTGCTTCGGGCTAATTCAATGGCCGCGATGGAAGACATGGTCCTGTGGCATGAGAGGGATATATCGCACTCTTCCGTAGAACGCGTCATACTGCCGGATTCCACGATACTTTTGGATTACATGCTAAATAAGTTTATGGGTATAGTGTCGAACCTCGGCGTCAATGAGGCCAGGATGTTGGAGAATCTTAATAAATCCGGCGGAGTCGTATTCTCCGGACGCCTGCTCTTGGAGCTGGTGGATAAAGGGCTTACCCGTAATGATGCCTATGACCAGGTACAGCGTGTGGCGTTCAAAGCTAAGAGCGATAATATCAGCTTCAAAGATGCGCTCTTTTCGGATGACGAGATTCGCCGGCACCTCTCCCTGGATGAGATAGGGGATATTTTTGATTTTAAGTATCATGTAAAGCATGTTGATAAGATATTCGGGAGAGTGGGAATATAAAGAGTATAAAGTGTAAAGCGAAAAGTGTAAAGTAAGGTTAAGGTGTCTTTCGGACCCATATATAGGTCCGAAGTGACAAACAAGCTTTGCGCTTTTAGTATTACGCTTTAAGATTAATCTAAATGGGAGATTGTATGCAGAAGTTAAAACAGATCTATGAAGGCAAGGCCAAAAAACTTTACGAAACTGAGAGCAAAGATCAGCTTATCCAGGAGTTTAAGGACGACGCTACGGCTTTCGACGCCACCAAGCGCGGCACTATTGTGAATAAAGGCGTGGTTAATAACAAATTATCGGAGAAGATATTCGAGCTCTTGGAGAAGAAGGGCGTGCCGACACATTTCCTAAAACGTCTCAATGACCGCGATATGCTCGTCAAAAAAGTGGAAATCGTCCCCATAGAGGTCACTATGCGCAATATTGTCGCGGGGGGCATGTCGAGGCTTCTGGGTTTGGAAGAGGGCATAGTGCTCAAGGAACCCGTTCTGGAGTATCACTACAAAGAAGATAAGCTTCACGATCCTCTGATAAACGATTATCACGTCAAGGCACTTGCGATAGCCACCGAGAAGGAACTGGAGACGATAAACAAATATTCCTTTACGGTAAACGAAGTCTTGAAGAAATTTTTCGACGCAAAAGGTCTCATACTTGTGGACTTTAAGCTCGAATTCGGAAGGCATAAGGGGAAGATAATACTCGCGGACGAGATATCGCCCGATACCTGCAGGCTTTGGGACAAGAAGACCAAAGAGAAACTGGACAAGGACCGGTTCCGACGTGACCTCGGCAATGTCGAAGAGGCTTACCAGGAAGTCCTCCGCCGAGTAATGGAGTAGATAATTTTTCGCAATCAAACTTAACCCTCTCCGGGTCGGTATCTCCGGGGGACTTGAATTTCCCAAAGGGAAATTCACTTCGTAAATCAAAATTTTTCTTTGTAAAAATTTTGATTTAAGACCCCCGTCAATACCGACCCGTCGGGGTCCCTAAAGCAGATGCAAAAAATTACAGGGTGGAGAGTGAGTAAATTTTTCGCCGTAAGGTTAGTTAGTAACACATTCAGGGGGAACCCTGAAGCGACTGTTATAAAATTTTGATACCTTAAGGCGATATAGACCGGCCAATGAAACTACCCTTCAATTGAGACTTTTTAGGTTCATTGGCCGATCAAAATTTTATCACAGTGAATTTCCATGCCTAATGGAAATTCACGGCAAGCGGAAGGGTTCCCCCTGAATGTGGGAGCCTAATTGAGGGTGGAAATTTTATGAAGCGAGTGACTTACAAATCTTCCGGAGTCGATATTGACAAAGCGAATGCTCTTGTCGCGGATTACAAGCGATTTGCGGAGTCGACCCGGACTAAGGGTGTCCTGACCGGTATCGGAAGTTTCGGCGGGCTATTCCGTCCGGACCTTAAAAAATTCCGTGATCCCATATTGGTCTCTTCCACGGATGGCGTTGGCACCAAATTAAAACTGGCTTTCCTGGTCGATAAACACGATACGGTGGGTATAGACCTTGTGGCCATGAGCGCCAATGACATACTCTGCTCCGGGGCTGAAGGGTTATTTTTTCTAGATTATATATCTACCGGCAAGATAGAATCTTGGGTATTGCGCGACATCGTCAAGGGGATATCGCAAGCCTGCCGCGAAGCCGGATATGCGCTTGTCGGCGGCGAGACAGCCGAGATGCCCGGGTTATATAATCCCGGCGAGTATGATCTGGCAGGTTTCGGCGTCGGCATGGTGGAGCGGAGCGATATAATAAACGGAAGCCGCACCCGGGTAGGCGACATAGTACTGGGACTGGAGTCAAGCGGCCCACATTCGAACGGATACTCTCTTATAAGAAAAGTGCTGAGCGAAAAAGAGCTTATAAGATATTCCAAAGAATTACTTGCCCCCACATACCTGTATGCCCGCCCGGTCCTTGCGGTTAAAAATAAGATAAAGATAAAAGGTATAGCCAATATAACAGGCGGCGCTTTTTATGACAAGATACCCAGGATAATACCGGATGGGATGTCGATCCTAATAAGCAAGAATTCATGGCCGGTCCCGGCTATATTTTCCATGATACAAAAGAAGGGTAATATTACGGATCGGGAGATGTATCGGGCCCTTAATATGGGTATAGGGATGGTCCTTGTCTTGGGAAAAAATGACGCGTTGACCGCCCAGAAGATAATCGTCGATAATGGCTTCGAATCACACATAATAGGCGAGGTTGTTAAGGGTAGTCGGGAAGTTATTGTAAGGTAATAGGCACAAAAGTTAAGGTTGAGATTAAGATGAAGATATTAGTTGTTGGAAGCGGCGGCCGGGAACATGCGATATGCTGGAAGCTTAAAGAAAGCCCCAGGTGTGTAAAGCTTTATTGCGCTCCCGGCAGTTCCGGTATAAGCCGTATAGCTGAAAATGTTAACATAAATGCCGACGATATACCGGGATTGATAAAGTTTGTTAAAGATAATAGCATCGATCTTACAGTTGTCGGGCCCGAACTGCCCCTTGTAATGGGTATAGCGGATGAGTTCGCCAAACACGGCCTGAAAATTTTTGGGCCGACAAAAGAACTTGCGAATATCGAAGGTAGTAAGGTATTTGCGAAGGAGTTGATGAGGAAGTTCGGCATACCGACCGCTCCGTTCGAAGTATTTACCGATTATGAAAAGGCAGTTTCATATATCAAGGCTAAAGGTTTGCCCATAGTCATAAAAGCGGATGGTTTGTGCGCGGGTAAAGGTGTCGTGGTATGCAGGGCTATGGAAGAGGCGCAGGACGCTTTGAAGAAGATGCTCGTAGACCGTGTCTTTGGAAAGTCCGGCCAGAAGGTAATAATAGAGGAGTGCTTAAACGGCGAAGAGGCCTCAATAATAGTGATCTCGGACGGTAAGAATATAGTGCCCCTTGCCTCGAGCCAGGATCACAAGCGTATATTCGACCATGACCGGGGACCGAATACGGGGGGAATGGGCGCTTATTCGCCCGCGCCGGTCGTCACCGAGGAATTATTGCGTAAGGTGGTGGGAGGGATGATAGCTCCTTTAGTAAAAGGTCTTGCAAGTGAGGGGATATCCTATAAAGGCGCTTTATATGCAGGCATTATGGTGACTGAAAAGGGGCCTATGGTCCTCGAGTTCAATGCCCGTTTCGGTGATCCCGAAACGCAAGCTATACTGCCGAGGCTTAATAGCGATTTTGCAGATCTCTTAGAAAACGCGGTAAACGGTAAACTCGAAAATTATTCTTTGGCTTGGGATCCGAGGCCTTGCGTTACCGTGGTCATCTCATCCGGGGGGTATCCATCCGATTTTCAGAAAGGCATGGAGATACGCGGTACAGAGGAGGCGGAAAAGATGCCGGATGTGGCCATATTCCACGCTGGGACCAAGGCAGGCCGCCGCGCTGGAGACGGGCCGGGTATGTTCATAACTAACGGTGGGCGGGTACTTAATGTGACGGCCCTCGGCGCGAATATGCAGGCGGCTATAAGTAATTGTTATAACGCGGTTAAGCTTATTCGTTTCGACAGGATGCATTATCGTAAGGATATAGGACAGAAAGCCCTAAGATAGTCGTTCGTATTTCGCTATTCGTAAAAAGTGAACGAACTACGAACTATAAACGACGAACGACGAAAACCGGAGATCATTATGAAGAATCCTAAAGTTATGATAGTTATGGGCAGTGATTCAGATCTACCCGTTATGAGCGAGGCCGCAGAAGTCTTAAAGGGTTATGGTATACCTCATGAGGTCAGAATAATGTCCGCTCATCGCTCGCCTGACGATGTGGCTACATTTGCGAAATCCGCCAGAAAGAAAGGCGTTTCGGTCATAATAGCGGGGGCGGGAGGGGCCGCACACCTGGCAGGCGTCATCGCAAGTTTTACCACTATACCTGTTATCGGTGTTCCGATGGATACAAAGGAATTAAAAGGGGTGGACTCATTGTTCTCCATAGTTCAGATGCCGGCCGGGATACCGGTAGCTACAGTCGCCATAGGCAAAGCCGGCGCCAAGAACGCTGGTATTCTGGCTGTTCAGATACTGAGTCTCGGCGACAAGCGCCTTGGGAAGATGCTTGATGAGTTTAAAAAGAAGCTTGTCAAGGGTGTGCGCGAAAAGAATAAGAAGTTGTGTTCATGCGGAAGCTAGGAAGATCCACTTTAGTTCTAAAGGTTAACCCCGCGAAACCCGATGAGCGCATAATAGCTTACGCGGCCGCAGGCATAAGGCACGGTAAGCTTGTAGCGTTTCCCACGGAAACGGTTTACGGTATAGCGGCTAGTTTGTCGGCAAAAGGTGCCATATCGGCATTGTCGAGAGTCAAGAAACGCCCTCGCGGCAAATCATACACGGTACACATCGCGGATAAGGCAGCCATCTCAAGGATGGGGTGCGTTATTACCCGGGCGGCAGATTCGCTTATAAGAAAATATTGGCCAGGCCCTTTAACTATCATCTTGAGATCACGGCATGGGGGAAAGATCGGTTTCAGGATACCCCGGAACAGAGTAGCCCTTGAGTTGATACGTAAAGCTGAGGTGCCTATAGTAGCGCCGAGCGCGAATATAAGCGGCAAAAAACCACCGACCTCTGCTCTGCATGTATTAAGAGAACTTGACGGTAAGATCGACCTTGTCATTGATGGGGGCAGGACTAAGGTTGGCGTCGAATCTACGGTTATAGATATGACGACAGATCCTCCAAAGGTCCTTCGCGAGGGCGCGATAAAAACCGAAGAAATACATAAGAGGCTAAATCCGAAATCAGAATATCGAAATACGAAACAATTTCGAAATTCGAATTTTAAAAAAATATGTCAAAAGTAAAATCAGTATTATTCGTATGTACAGGCAACTCATGCCGCTCGATAATGGCGGAGGCCTTGATGAAGAGGCGCCTGGCAGATTTAGGGAAATCCGATATAGAGGTAAAATCCGCCGGTATAGCTGCCGCTAGCGGAGGGTCGCCTACCGAAGAGACTATAGAGGTGATGAAAGAGGCCGGTATTGACG
>JAGOLR010000055.1 GCA_017993955.1 Candidatus Omnitrophota bacterium | reverse complement strand
TATAACCGACAGCGAAAGGCCTATGCTATTCCGGAAGTTTTCCAGGTTGGACGCGACGGATGGAAAGAAGGCTCAGGGCACCGGACTCGGACTCTTCATAGTGCGGGAGATAGCCCAGCGGCATGGCTGGGAAATATGGTCCGAGAGCATCCCCAGCGGGAATTTTTTCAAGATAAGGATCAAAAAAGGAGGTATTCTTTGAAGCCGATTGAGATTTTAAAGAAGAAGAGGGCTGAGGCC
Organism: Candidatus Omnitrophota bacterium; assembly: GCA_017993955.1. Taxonomy (GTDB): domain Bacteria; phylum Omnitrophota; class Gorgyraeia; order 2-01-FULL-45-10; family 2-01-FULL-45-10; genus JAGOLR01. The sequence continues at coordinate 10,155 of JAGOLR010000055.1, read as the reverse complement.
ATGAACAGGATAGTCTCAAAAGGCTTCCTATCTTCAAAACGTGTATATGTGGGTATGGCGACATGCGAAATAGCCGCAGGGTCTAAAGAGATAATGGACGTATTCAGAGATGCTATAAAGTCCGGTCTGGCAGACGTATATTTGAGCCAGAAAGGCTGCGCCGGCAGATGCAATCTCGAACCTACTGTCGAAGTTGTCGAGGAGGGCAGGATCCCGTCCAAATACGGACTAGTGACCAAGGAGAGAGCTAAAGAGATTATAGAGCGGCACCTGAAGAAAGGCGAGATCATAAAAGAATGGCTGATCAAGTAATTACCGGAAGGGAGAATAGTTAAAATGCCACCAAGATTCAGTATAACATTATGCGACGGGCCCTCTTGTATGCATAAGAGGTCCAAAGAGATCATCTCTACCATAACCAAAGAGCTGGATAAACACGGCTTGACCGAAAAGGTCGGGATCAACCTCTCGGGTTGTCTAGGGATGTGCGGTAAAGGGCCCGTTATGATAATAAACCCCGGGTATGTCATATACGGGTCATTTGAGGAAAAGGATATCTCGGAAATCATAAACCAGCATCTCCTCAAAAAGAAGCCGGTTACGCGCTTTATTATCGATGAAGACCATCTTTACAACCGTTTCTTCAGGGTATTCGGAGATGTGAATTTTTTCGGTAAACAGATGCGTATAGCCCTTCGCAACTGCGGGATCATAGACCCCGAAAGTATAGACGATTACATATCCCTTCGCGGTTATGAGGCCCTTGCTAAAGTCCTGACCGACATGACTCCTCAGGATGTGATATCGGAGATAAAGAAGTCGGGCCTTCGCGGCCGCGGCGGCGCCGGGTTTCCGACGGGTCTGAAATGGGAACTTACCGCCAGAGAAAGTAGCGACGAGAAATACGTGATATGCAACGCCGACGAAGGTGACCCAGGGGCCTTTATGGATAGAAGCGCTATCGAGGGAGACCCTCACACTATTGTTGAGGGGATGGCCATTGCGGGTTACGCCATATCCGCAAAAAAAGGTATTGTATATATCCGCGCGGAATACCCTCTTGCCGTTAGCAGGATAAAGAAAGCGATAGCCGACGCACGCAAGGAAGGATTCCTAGGGGAGAGTATATTGGGGACCGATTTTTCTTTCGACATAGAGATACGTCTCGGCGCCGGAGCGTTCGTCTGCGGTGAAGAGACCGCGCTTATGCTGTCGATAGAGGGGCACAGGGGCATGCCACGCCCGCGCCCTCCCTTTCCTTCGGTGTCAGGGTTGTTCGAGAAACCGACTCTGATAAACAATGTAGAGACATGGGCCAATATCCCTGTGATAATCCTGGATGGGGCGAAGTGGTTTGGCTCTCTTGGGACCGAAAAGAGTAAAGGCACAAAGGTTTTCGCCCTGGCGGGGAAGATAAGAAATACCGGTTTAGTTGAGGTACCCATGGGCACAACCCTGCGGCAGATAATATACGATATCGGCGGCGGGATACCAGACGATAAGAAGATAAAGGCGGTGCAGACCGGAGGTCCTTCCGGCGGATGCCTATCGTCCGAATATCTCGATACCAAAGTTGATTACGAGTCGTTGGCGCAGGCAGGGTCTATAATGGGCTCGGGCGGCATGATAGTTATAGACGAAGATTCATGTATGGTAAATATAGCCAAGTTCTTTCTGGAGTTTACTCAAAATGAATCCTGCGGGAAGTGCACGCCATGCCGCGAGGGGACCAAACGCATGCTGGAGATACTTACGCGCATCACCGAAGGCAAGGGCGTCGAGGAGGACATAGATAAGCTACTGCGACTGGGCAACATGATAAAGAAGGCGTCGCTGTGCGGGCTGGGTCAGTCCGCGCCGAATCCCGTGATAAGCACCATAAAGAATTTCAGGGCCGAATACGAAGAGCATGTCCGGGAAAAGCGCTGCCGAGCGAAGGTATGTAATGCGCTTGCCGTTTACGAGATAACAAATAAGTGCGTCGGGTGCGGAGCATGCAGGAAAGTCTGCCCGACACAGGCCATATCGGGAAGCCTAAAGGCCGTGCATGTTATAGATCAGAAAAAATGCGTCAAATGCGGCGAATGCCATAAGATATGTAAGTTCAAAGCGATAAAGAGATCATGACGGTAAAAGAGGAGTTACAAGAAATGATAACGATCCATATTAATGACAAACCCTACAAAGTAGAGCCCGGACAGACGATCATGCAGGCTGCGGATAAGCTGGGATTTCATATACCGCGGCTCTGTTATCACCCGAAACTATCCATAGAAGGCGCCTGCCGTGTATGTATAGTGGAAGTCGCCGGCATGCGTAATTATATCGCGTCATGCGCTTATCCGGTAAGCGATGGCATGAAGATCTATACCAATACAGACGAGATAAGACGCGCAAGGCGGGACATTGTAGAGCTTATACTCGATAATCATCCGGAAGATTGTCACACCTGCGAAAGGGACGGTATCTGCGAATTACAGCGTCTTGCTTTCGCTATGGGTATAAGGAAACGCCATTTTGAAGGAGAGAAGAAAAATTACGAAAAAGATCTCTCGTCCGTATCGGTGGTGAGAGACCCTAATAAGTGCATACTTTGCGGCAGATGCGTAAGGATATGTTCCGAGATCCAGAAGGTTAACGCCCTGGGGTATGCGCACAGAGGTTTTAAGACGGTAGTTATGCCGGCTTACGATATGCCTTTCAAGGACAGCGTATGCACCAGTTGCGGCCAGTGTATCAATGTCTGCCCTACCGCGGCTTTCGTAGAAAAGAGCTTTTCCCAGGAGTTGTTTCAGAAACTCGGCGACAAGTCTCTCGTCAAGGTAGCCCAGGTAGCTCCGTCTGTAAGGGCCGCGATAGGCGAGGCTTTTGGACTTGAGGCCGGCAGGCAGATGGAAAAAGAGCTCCCGGCTGTTTTAAGAAAGATAGGTTTTGATTACGTATTCGATCTGCAATTTTCGGCGGATCTGACCATCATGGAAGAGGGGAGCGAATTTCTCGAGAGGTTGCAGGGTAAGGGCAAGCTTCCTATGATCACCTCCTGCTCCAGCGCCTGGATGAAGTGTCTGGAACAGTTCTATCCCGATCTGATAGACAATGTATCTACATGCAGGTCCCCGATGTCCATGGGCGGGTCAATTGTGAAGAGTTACTTTGCCAAGAAGATAAAAGCTGACCCGGAAAAGATATTTAACGTAGGCATAATGTGCTGTACGGCCAAGAAGTATGAGGCCGAAAGGCCGGAGCTTAAAGTAGACGGATTGAAGTCTACCGATATGGTAGTCACCACGAGAGAACTCGCATGGATGATAAAATCGGCCGGTATAGATATGCTGCACATAAAAGGCGAGGAGTTCGACCATCCTCTAGGATACTCTTCCGGAGCCGGCACCATATTTGGTGTTACGGGAGGGGTCATGGAGGCGGCGATACGTACCGCGTACGAGCTTTATACGGGCGAGACGCTCATGGATATCGAGATACAGGATATCCGGGGACTTAAAGGTGTTAAAGAGGGTAAACTTATAATAGACGGTAAAGAGATACGTTTTGCGGTGGCGCATGGCCTCGGCAATGCCAATAAACTATTGACCGAAGTCAGAAATGACCCCGATAAGTACCACTTCATCGAGATAATGGGCTGTCCCGGAGGATGCATAGGAGGCGGAGGCCAGCCGTATGCGGGGTCAAATTCTATACCTCTGGATGAAGAATGTCTTAAAAAACGGGCCGAGGCGTTGTATTCTCTGGACAGAAAAAATACTATAAGACGAAGCCACGAGAATCCCGACGTGCAAAGACTATATAAGGAGTTTCTCGGCAGGCCTTTAAGCCAGGTTTCTCATAAATATCTGCATACACATTATAAGGCGAAGACGCCGCGGGGGATAATCCCGCAGGAACTGACGCTTAAATAATATATCTTAAGGAGGACTACAGAAATGACGGCCGAAAGCGATAAGAAGACGATAGAACTGAAGACATTTATAAAGGAATGTAAGCTAAGGGATCATCCCGATTCCCAGTTGATCTCGATCCTTCATAAAGCCCAGGAACTTTACGGGTATCTTCCCGAGGACGTAATGAACGAGATATCTCTGGATATGAGTATTCCCACCGCTCACATATGGGGAGTGGCTACGTTCTACCACTATTTCTGTCTGAAGCCCCGCGGCAAGCATCTCATATCGGTATGTCTTGGTACGGCATGTTATGTCAAAGGGATAGCGGAAATATTGGATGCGATCAAGGCAGAGTTGAAGATCGAAATCGGCCAGACGTCGGAAGACGGTCTGTTTACCTTGCAGGAAGCCCGCTGTCTCGGGGCCTGCGGTCTGGCTCCGGTAATAATGATAGATGATAAGATATACGGTTCCCTCACTTCTAAAAAGGTGATAGAGATAATAAGGGGCTATAAGAAATAGAGGGTTGCCCGGATATTTATGTATAGAGTCTTTTATCGATGCGGCATAAAACGGGAGGTATAAGATGGCAAAGAGGGTCCTAGTAATAGACGATGATAGTGATTATGTGGAGGCGGTCTCCATGCTCCTGGAGGCCAAGGGCTATGAGGTTATATCGGCGACAGACGGTAAGACCGGTTTCATCAAGGCAAAGGAAGAGACGCCCGGGCTTATAATACTTGACGTTATGATGGCTACAAGGACCGAAGGGTTTGACGTGGCGAGACTACTTAAAGATGACCCAAAGACGAAAGATATACCCGTAATACTGATAACCGGCATAAAACGCGACATGAATCTTGCATTCGGCTTTGAGCCAGACGAAGTATGGCTCCCGGTTAAAGCTGTTCTGGATAAGCCGGTTAAACCGGAGGCGCTCCTCAAAGCGGTGGAAGAGCACATAAGACTCTCCTAAGAAGGTGATGATGAAATATATAGACGAAGATAGGATAGCTGACTTACTTACTGACTCGGTTAATGCAGAGGGCCGGAGACTGGACGAGATTCTTCGTAAGGCCATGTCTCTTAAACGCCTGGAACTTGACGAGTCGGCCCTGCTTTTATCGGCGAATAGCCCTGAAGATATAGGGAAAATATTCGCCGCCGCCAGTTACGTCAAAGACGCCATATACGGCAGAAGGGTGGTGTTATTCGCCCCTCTCTATATAAGTAATGTATGCGTAAATAACTGCCTTTATTGCGGCTTCAAATCCGATAATAAATCGATTGCGCGAAAGACGTTGACTGTTCCGGAGGTAAGGAGTCAAGCGGAATGGCTCCTTAAACGCGGGCACAAAAGAGTGCTTATGGTGTGCGGAGAACACGATAACCATGATAGGGATATAATAGATTACTATGTCCGGTCTATCGAAGCTATATACGCCGCAGAAACCGGAAATAGCAGAGTTAGGAGGGTTAATGTAAATTGCGCGCCGCTTGGCGTGGACGATTTTTTGAAGCTGAAAAATGCCGGTATCGGGACATTCCAGATATTTCAGGAGACATATCACGACCAAACTTACAGGCGTATGCATCCCAAAGGACCCAAGAGCGATCCGGATAAGAGGCTCGACGCGATCGAAAGGGCCTTCAAGGCGGGCATAGATGACATCGGCATCGGCGCCCTGTACGGTCTGTACGATTACAAATTCGAAACCCTGGGGATCCTGTCGCATGTCGAGCAGATGGAAAAGCAGTTCAAGATAGGTCCGCATACAATATCGGTTCCGCGCATCGAACCGGCTTCCGGAGCCGAGATCTCGCTAAACCCGCCCTATCAAGTCTCGGATGAAGATTTTCGCAAAGTGGTGGCTGTGCTTAGGCTATCCGTGCCATACACCGGTATAATATTGTCCACCCGCGAAAACGCCGCGATGAGAGATTCTTTATTGAGCTTAGGCGTATCGCAGATAAGCGCCGGATCCAATACCTCGCCCGGAGGTTATTCCGACACAGAGGGAAAGAATGCCTCGGGGCAGTTTTTAACAGGGGATCACCGTACGCTGGACGATATGGTCGGCGCTCTCATCAAACATGATTATATTCCGAGTTTTTGCGCCGCATGTTACCGCAAGGAGAGAACGGGAGAGAGTTTTATGCGTTTTGCCAAAGACGGCACCATAAAAGATAAATGCGGTTTGAATGCCCTGGTCACTCTCAGAGAATATCTGGACGATTTTGCTTCTCCGACAGTGAAAGACGAAGGTTACAGTATGATAGAGCGATACGCGGAAAAACTGGAAACCCCGGACAAGGAACAATTCGAATCGATCTCATCGCGTGTCGCCCAAGGCCGGAGAGACGAATATGTCTAAGGCAGAATCACTTATAAATAAAATCAGCTCATCCGACACTCCGGAAGAGGCTGATCTGAAAAACGCATTATCGTTTACGGACGACGAAGACGTAAGAGCGTTATTCGCCGGTGCGGATAAGGCCAGAAGAGAACATTGCGGCGAAGGGATAGCTCTGCGCGGATTGATAGAGTTCTCCAATGTATGCGAACGGGACTGTTTCTATTGCGGGCTAAATCGGGAAAATAGAGGCACTTCCCGTTATCGCATGACCGAAGTGGAGATATCCAGATCCGTTAAAATAATCACTTCTTACAATATTAAAACTATTGTCCTGCAATCCGGCGAAGACCATTCGATGAAGGCGGAATGGCTGAGGGATGTTATCGCAAGTATTAAGTCAGCATTTGATGTCGCGGTAACTCTTTCGGTAGGGGAGAGATCCGCCGGCGACTACAAGATGTGGAGAACTGCCGGCGCGGACAGGTACCTTCTTAAGATAGAGGCCTACGACGATAGTCTGTATAGATCGGTACATTTGTGTTCGGATAATGTGCCTAGACTAAGATGTCTGGAGAACTTGCGCGACCTGGGTTATCAGGTAGGGACGGGCAATATTGTGGGGCTGCCCGGGCAGACATTAGACGCTATAGCAAGAGACATCGTGTTCTTCAAGAAGGGCGATTTCGATATGGTAAGCATAAGCCCGTTCATACCGCACGCCGGTACGCGATTTAGATCCGAGAAAAAAGGCGACGTCTCTCTTACGTTAAAGACCATGGCGCTCGCGCGCATAGTCACTAAGAACGCTTATATCCCCGCGACGACGGCACTGGGAAGCCTTGACAGGGACTACAGGGAGGAGGGGTTGAGCTGCGGGGCGAATGTGTTGATGCCAAACTTTACCCCGGCAGAATATCGCGATATGTACGAGATCTATCCCGGCAAAGTATGCCTTAAAGACGCTCCGGGTTCGTGCGCCATATTAAATAACGGGGCCATGGAGCGTATGGATAGAAGAGTCGATTACGGAAGGTGTGATTCATTAAAATCCAGAGGCCCATCAAATGTATAAAACCCCCGCAAGTAACAGATTGCACATCGGAATATTCGGAAAAAGAAATACCGGTAAGTCCAGCCTCATCAATGCAGTAACAGGACAGGATACGGCTATTATATCCGAAGTGGCGGGCACAACGACCGATCCCGTGTACAAGGCGATGGAGATCCTTCCCATAGGTCCATGCATGTTGATAGACACCGCCGGTATCGATGACGAAGGAGTCCTGGGAGAGGAGCGTGTAAAGCGGACGCTGGCAGTATTAAGGAAGACGGATGTAGGGCTCATTGTAGTCACGCCGGATACGGCGATAGACAATTTTGAAGAAGAACTTATAAAGAGTTTTCGTACTAGAAAACTCCCGTTCCTATTCGTTATCAATAAATGCGATCTTGAAGGCGGCCGGGCCAAAGGATATCTGGATAGTAGTGGTATTCCATACATCGAAGTAAGTTCCAAGAATGGATACGGCATAGAGGCTCTCAAAGAGAAGATAATGGATATGGCTCCGGGGCACTGGTCTCCGATCCCATTGGTAGGTGATATAATCAAGCCCAAAGATGCCGTCATTTTGGTATGCCCCATAGACAGCGCTATGCCCCAGGGGAGATTGATCCTGCCTCAAGTCCAGGTCATGCGTGATTGCCTGGATAATAACGCAGTCCCTATAGTAGTAAAGGAGACTGAGTTACCCGATGCTCTTAGCGCTCTGCGGGGAAGGCCCCGTCTTGTCATAACCGACTCACAGGTCTTTGAGGATGTCCGTGACATGCTCCCGGAAGATATGCCGCTCACATCATTCTCTGTGATATTCGCCAGGCATAAAGGCGACCTCAATGCATATGTAAATGGCGTCCGAGCTATCGACGACCTTAAGGATGGCGATGAGATATTGATAGCGGAGGCATGCACCCATCATGTCCAACCCGAAGATATAGGCCGCTCCAAGATACCTACCTGGCTTATGAATTACACTAAGAAGGACCTTCATTATAATGTAGTAGCCGGATCCGATTTTCCCCAGGATCTCGCGGCGTATAAGCTTATTATTTCTTGCGGCGGTTGCATGGTCAACCGCAGGGAAATAATACACCGGATCGAAAAGGCCTCCCAGGCCGGAGTTCCTATCACCAATTACGGAATTCTCATGGCATATCTATCAGGTATCCTATGCAGAGTGATCGCTCCTTTTAAAGGTGGGCTCGCTCATATCGACAGCTTTGAGCCGGCTTGCGATCTCCTCGATCCAGCCGAATAATCCGAAGAAATAGCCTTCGATATTTTGCTGATTTTGCCTTGACAGCCAAGCCACATCGGAGCTACACTAATATACACTGCACATACCGCGAAATCCCAAAGCCGATCATAAATAACCATGGAGGATATGATGAAGAAGCTGATAGTTATAGTCCTGGTTCTTATAATCTTAGCAGTGATCGGAGTAGCGGTATTTTTAGCCACATTTGATCTAAATCGGTACAATCAAACCATCGCATCTCAGATAAGCGCTGTAGTAGGAAATCCCGTCGAGATAGGCCATATATCTCTTAAATGGAAAGGTATGGTAGTTCTGGAACTCGACAAGTTCGCTATTCTGGAAGCGGATAAAGGTAAGAACATACCGGCGCTGTCATTGGGCCGCGCCGAGATGGTCCTCGAGCCGATGCCGCTATTAAAAAGAGAGATCAAAATATCCTCGATAAACATAATCTCCCCCGAGATTAATTTATTAAGGTCAAAAGACGGTTCGATAACAGTGCGCGGTTATAATCCGCGTCCTGCCTCAAAACCCCAGGTAGCTGCAGGCAGTGCGCTACCCGCCGCAGTGGATTTTAATATCAGGTCTATAGCGATACGTAAAGGACTCGTTCGATTTAAAGACATCTCCGGGGCAAAGACGTCCGACATCTCCATAGAATCCATAGACCTTGATATAAAGAATGTATCCATGAACACCCCAATGGAGTTTCTTTTGAAGGCCGCTTTCTTAAGCTCCAGGCAAAATGTAGACCTTTCAGGTGTGCTCGGGGGTTTTGTGGTGGGGCCTCTTTACGTTAAAGACCTTTCTGCCGGGCTGGATCTTTCCACCATAGACTATGCCAGGCTTGTCAAGGCCTTCCCGGCCGTAAGCGATCTGGGTGTAGGTCCGGGTTTTAGCGGGCTGGCCAAATTAAGGGCAAAGGAGATACGCATCGCGAATAATAAGATAGAGAAGCTGGCCATAGATATTGATCTCAAGGAAGGGAAGCTGACCCTGACCATGCTGAAGGTCCCTATAGACAGGATATCTCTTTCAGCCGCTATGACTGAAGAAAATATCTATTTAAAGTCTTTTACGGCGAATCTCGCCAACGCGAGCCTAAAGAGCGCCGGGGAGGTAAAGGATCTTTTTGCCACGCCCAAGACCTCCATCCGCATCGAAGCCGCGATACCGGGTCTTAAGGATTTCCTCTCCGCTATCTCCGGGACAAAGCAGTATATAGACGGTAAGGCCGATCTTTCGCTGGACGCTATGGCTTCAGGTCTTTCCCAATCTGAGATAACGCGGACTATATCGGGGCAGGGGGTCTTCACCCTGGATAACGGAGTTTTACTGGAGACGAGCCTTATAAGAGAGACGCTCGCGGCTATCGCTCTATTCCCCGGCCTTAACGAAAAATTGCGCGAGTTTCTGCCGGCGGCAGTAATCGATACAATGAACAGACAATACACTATGCTAAAGCCTCTGCGTCAGTCCTTAATAATAAAAGATGGCGCATTGAATTTCCCGGATGTCACGATAGATACGGATCTTGCCATGGTGACCGGAACGGTCCGCGTGAGCTTGTCGGGTGAGTTG
>JAGOLR010000054.1 GCA_017993955.1 Candidatus Omnitrophota bacterium | reverse complement strand
ATACTCATGCTTATGCTGGGGGTATCGGGCAGGCGCTCCTATGCCGTTATCTGCGCCTTTGTGTCAGCATGGCTTTGGGCAGCTTTTTATGGGGGTATTCTCTGCGAATTGGCCAGGATATGCCGTTAAATTTTTTTAAAAAATATGTTGACAGATAGACTCGCGAATGATATCATATGTAAGCTTTAAATAAAGATTGGAAGTCTTGGGACCGCAAAGGGCTTAGGATGACTGGCTTTTGCGGTTTTTTTATGCGCAAATTACATCTATATGATATACAGCTATGGTAACAAAAATCGAAGGGAAGGAGGAACAAATTAATGGCAACAGGAACAGTAAAGTGGTTCAGTGACCAGAAAGGTTACGGATTCATTACTCCTGAGAACGGCAAGGATGTATTCGTACATCACAGCTCGATCCAGGGTGAAGGTTTCAAGACATTAGCTGAAGGTCAGAAGGTCCAGTTCGAGATCACGCAGGGCCCAAAGGGTGACCAGGCTACCAACGTCGTGAAGCTGTAAGTCGGTAGAGCTTTTGATCCCATTGCTAACACGTTGGGATCACCCCGAGCGAAGCGAGGGGTAAATCTACATAAAAGCGCAGTGGATTAATTCCACTGCGCTTTTTTATTGGACCCTATGGGATACATTTCGCGGGGACGCGGATTTCCCACTGGTAAATCCAGCTTCGTAAATAAGAATTTTTCTTTGTCAAAATTCTTATTTACGACCCCACTCCATGTACCCCATAGGGTCCTGATGTATCGCTGTGGTAATTTCCTTGTGCTTCGGCAGATTTAAAGCTCTGACTGTGGGCGAGGTGAGATTGTGCTTGAAAATGGTTTTGCATATAGTATAATTATTACATTATTAGGAGGGTGTAATGCAGCCCGGAAAAATTAAGCTCTAAACCTGCCGTAAGCAATTCCCTAGAGGGAGTTGCTTTTTTGTTGAAAGAGTATTTTTGGGGGCGTGGTTATGGTAAATTGCGTTAACATTAAAAAGAATATCGTGAATTGCAACTGTACATATGCCGGATGCCCAAGGCACGGCATATGTTGCGAATGCTTAGCCTATCATAGGCGGTCGGACGAGCTCCCCGCCTGCTATTTTGACGAAAAATATGAGCGCGCATATGACCGGAGCCTCGAGGCATATATTGCGATGAAGCGCAAATAAACAGGGCTTAAGACGGATAAGCCAAAATTTAACAAAAAGCGCATAACCTGGCGCCTGATAGATAATGCTTAATGGGAAAAGCTGATATAGTAAAGAAAAAGTTAAGGGAAGAGGCTGACCCCGAAAAGGCGGTTATTCTTCAGCGGTTCTTTAAAACAGGTCCCGGGGAATATGGAGAAGGGGATGTGTTTCTGGGGGTAGTTCTTCCGAAGATAAGGGGAATAGTTAAGAACCATTATGATGCTCTGGACCTGGAAGACGTTGCGGAGATTATAAGATCGCGCATCCACGAAGAGAGATTGTCCGGGCTTTTAATCTTAGTCTTGAAATACGGCAAGGGCGATGAGGCAGCGCGTCATCAGATATTCAAGTTCTATCTGGAGAACGCTTCATATGTAAATAACTGGGACCTTGTCGATCTGACAGCCGAAAAGATAATCGGCGCCCATCTGTACGGAAAAGATGCCTCGCTTCTTTATAAACTGGCCATTTCGGAAAATGTATGGGAGCGCAGGATGGCTATAATTGCGACATTCCATTTCATCAAAAAAGGCGAAGCTGGCCATACTCTGGCTATAGCAAAGAAGCTTTTGAGGGATGAAAATGACCTTATACATAAAGCGTCAGGGTGGATGTTGAGAGAGGTTGGTAGGCGCATCGGGATAGAGAAAGAAGAGACATTTCTTAAGAAATACTATAAAATAATGCCGAGGACCATGTTGCGTTACGCGATAGAAAGGTTCCCGGAAAAGAAGCGGCTGGCATATCTAAAAGGAGATCCTGCTGTATGAACAAAAAATTAGCGTTAATTCTTTTGGCGGTATTTTTTGTATGCTCCGGCTTGGCGTATGCTGAAGGCGATATAAAACTGCCGACGCCTGATATGAAAGGCGGCAGGCCTCTTATGGAAGCGTTGAAGGAGAGAAGGACTGAAAGAGATTTTTCATCTGCTTCGTTGCCGGATAATATTTTATCCGATCTTCTGTGGGCGGCAGCCGGTATAAATAGACCCGAAAGCGGGCTTCGCACATCCCCTACGGCGAGAAATTGTCAGGAGATAGACATCTACGCGGCGCTAGCTTCCGGACTATACATTTACGAACCGAAATCGAATACCCTGATCAAAATATCTTCGACGGACATCAGACAAGCTACCGGGAAGCAGCCTTTTGTGAAAGATGCCCCTGTTAACTTAATATTTGTACTGGATAAAAATAAAGCGGCAAACCTGGGAGACAAGGCCGATTTTTATGCCGCTTGTGATACCGGATATATAAGCCAAAACGTATATTTATACTGCGCGTCTGCCGGCCTGGCTACGGTAGCGAGGGGATGGTTTGATGAAAAGGAGTTGTCTCTTGCTATGGGTCTTACTGAGGAAAAGAAGATAGTGCTTACTCAGACGGTCGGTTACAGAAAATAGCGGAGACGCCATGTCAAACACGAAAGCGATATACTATTTTTCCGCGACTGGCAACAGTCTAGTAGTCGCGCGAGATCTTGCGAAAGAGTTAGGTGGCGCGGATCTTCTACCTATAACAAAGGCTGTCCAAGATTCTGGCGAGGTCAAGTATGAGACGATAGGCATAGTGTTTCCTGCCTATATGTTCGGCCTTCCGCTGATAGTAGCGGATTTTGCAAGGAATATATCGATCACAAAGGGCTCCTACGTATTTGCGGTAGCAACATATGGTGGCATACCAGGCAGGCCCATTTCTATGATACGGGACATATTGGCTAAGCGCGGGATCAATCTTAGCGCCGGGTTCGGTGTAAGGATGCCGGGTAATTACACCCCATTATATGAGGCGATACCCGATGCGCAGCAGAAAGATATGTTCGCGCGCGAAAAGAGCAAAGTAAAAGATATCGCTTCTTTAGTAAATATTAAAGCGCCCGGTCCTTTTGAGGAGGAGCGCAGGCTTGTCGGCACAATCCTTCACGCCCTGCTGCACAAAGGCGGTTCTTCGCAGATACCCCGTGCTGATTCCGGGTTTTGGGTTAACGATAAGTGCACAAGTTGTGGGTTGTGCGCCAGGGTATGTCCTGTAGGGGACATAGAAATAAAGGACAAGAGGCCGCAATGGCTTGGTCATTGTCAGCATTGCATGGCCTGCCTTCAATGGTGTCCCGTAGAAGCCATACAATACAAGAAAAACACTCCCGGGCGTAAGAGGTATCGACATCCGCTTGTAACGGCCGATGATATAATCTCCCAGCAAGCGAAGGAGCTGTATTAAAATATATTTTGAGGGGTTTTTTGTGAAGATAATAATTATAGTATTAACATATTCGTTTTTATTGGTAGGGCCGGGTGGTGCGTTTGCAAACAGTCTTTCAGATGAGTGCCTTAAGCTGGTTAACCGAGAAACGACTTCGACGCCCGATGCGGATAACGTTTTGGAAAGTAAGCCCGACATCGAAGGCATAGCGAGCGCTATAATAAATACGAGAAACCCGGATACGAAGCTTTCACCGAGCCATTGGGGCCATCCTGGGTATGAGAACCTGGCATTCTTGTATGATAAAACGGTCGATGCCCTTATTTTAAAGGCCGCCGGCAGGCAAAAGGAGGCAGAGGAGATATTAGATTATATAGTAGGTCGTTTTGAGATACCGGTCAAAGAAGTTGCGGAAGGCTCTGATACGAATAGTATTTATGGAATACTGAAGATCATAAGATCGGGCGACAGAGTTCTGAAAAGCCCGATCAACTCCATAGATATATCATCTAAAAAGAAGCAGGGTTCGGGTGTTCTGGAATTCTGGACGACTCCGGGGCCGTTATCTTTTCTTATATTTGCGCTTCTTCAGGTTGATGAAAATAAATATAAGGATGCAGCCGTGGAGCTCGGGGAGGTATTGTCGTCTATGCAGGATGGGGCCGGTGGTATAAGAGACGGCGACAGGGCGCCCGGGAAAGTTCATACAGAGCCGCACATGGATGGTTATGGCGCGTTTCTTATGCTTTACGATGCAACGGGTGACGGGATTTGGAAGGAGAGGGCGGATAAGGCCTACGACTGGTTTGAGAAAAACGTTTATCATCCTGAGGAAGGCGCGATAAGCCAGGGGCTTTGGGAGGATGGACTTAACGATATATTCGCCGAAGACGTATACGCCTGGACAATGGCCGGTCCGGCCGGAGACAGAATCCCTATTCCGGTTTTGAAAAATCTTACCGAGAACATGTTGTCTAAAAGCCTTGCCAAGATAACGCTTACCTTGCCAGATGCTTCTGTAAAAACGGTGATTTTAGTTGATTTTACGGATTCTAAAGATCCCAGGGTAATATCCGCCCGCGGAGGGTTCCATCCTATGGGGTCGATCGAATGGACCGGAGGGGCGATATTGGCCCTGCAGAAGAATGCCGTAAGGCTATGGCGTGCGGGTGATAAAAAAGAAGCGGTTCGCTATAAGGCGATAGCAGAGTCTTTGCTTATCCAGTCGTTTAAATGTTTTTATGAGGTAGAAGCAGTTAAAGGCACCATAACATTTTATGCGTCGGGGCAAGGATATGAAGTGGCGCCTTTCGGTTCGATAAGAAGCGGTTTCAGTGAAGGATGGGTTACGCCCTCTTTTCTCGCACGAACCGCGGATGGGCAGAATATAATAAAAGGCGGGAGTTCCGTAGGTGCATGGCCTGTATTGCCTTATCTTGGATTGAATCCATTTGTTTTGGCGGATGAATACAAAAAATACTACGACGATATACCTGTAGAGAAAAAGGATATGACCGACGCATTTGATTTTATAAATATCGCATCCGATAAACATCGGTTCAACGAAGTCATGTGTAGGAGGGCTCCGGAATCGCCGAGCCAGATAGTAGAACCCGCGGTATTTATAAGAGAGATGTGGAGGGCCATAATAAACGCCGAGCGGGGGATCCCTTGCGAAGGCGGTAAAAATTGTTATGAGGAGGCTATGAGATGGGCCGGCAAGGTGGTATCGGATCCTGTTTGGATAGAACTGGCAAAAAGGGATAATGGTATAAAGGCATCGGAATTTAAAGGTATCATTAACTATAAATGGGGCGAGGCGTATAAGGAAAACACCCACCCCGTACATCAGGCGATAGCCAGATATCCGATGCTGAATGAGGTGGGTTGCGCCATGTGGGGGCTGGCCAGAGCCAATTTTGAGCTTGGCAGGACGGATGAGGCCAAATATTGGATGGGTAGGATAATAGATGAAGTCCCGCTCCATCAGATAGCTGCCGTGCAGGAAGACTTTGAATTTAAAGGGGATAGGACCATAATAGGCTATTGGAATTCCATAGTTTCTTGGGAGACCAACCCAGACAATAATGCGCGCACAGGGGCTATCGCCGTTTTGTATAAGGAGGTGCTTGCCTCAAAAGGGATCCAAAGCGCTTTGCCTAATACGGTAGAGCTCATGAGCGGGAGCGAAGAGCCTTTGGCTAAAGAGGTTGGGGGTGGTGGTTCCGAAAACCAATAGAGCAGTTGTTGGATGGCGCCTATTGTGCTAATATAAAGTCTGCGTTTTATTAATTAAAAATTGGGAGGGTTTATTTTATGAAGGTATTAAGTGTTCTTGTTGTTTTGGCCTTGGCGTGCGTTTCGGTAACCCCAGTATTTTCGCAAGAGCAGTCTTATGAGAGCGAAGAATCTTCGATCTCCTCTTCATTGGAACAATCTATGGATAGCGAAGAAGCCCAGAGCGCAGAGAATATGCAGGAGATGGACACTTCAATGCAGGGCAATGAAACTGCTACCCAGACATATTAAGAATTATTTATGAGTACGAAGCTTATAGCGCTGCTTTTTTTAGCGGTTATACTCTCAATAGCCCACCTTTCTTTGGCTCAGGAAGATGTGCCGTATGTCGAGGTTGTAAACGTATCAGGTTCGGCGCAGGCCATTATATCGCCTGCTTCAGAATGGGCCGATCTAAAAGAGGGCTCTGTTTTGCATGCGGAGGATTCTGTGAAGACGTACGATGCCTCTTCCGCCGAGATAGCCTTCGATGAATACAAGATAGTCAGGGTGGAACCGAATTCTCACGTTACTATATTGCTTAATGAGGACGAAAAACTGGAACTCGTAAGCGGTGCTGTCTATGCGTCAGTAAAAAAGCTGCCCCCGCAATCGACTTTTGTTATAAGAACTCCGATAGCTATTTCTGGAGCGCGAGGCACTGACTGGCTTACAAAGTTGGAAGGCGAGGAGATGGTGGTGGAGGCATTTGAAGACATGCCTTTTGTAAGGGGTATGAGCGCAGACGGCTCCTTCCTCAGAGAAGAGGTGAGGGTCGGCGCGGGATATAAAACGGTGGTGCCGAGGTTTGGACAACCAGAAAAATTTACAAAGATATCTCCACAATCCTTCGATGATTGGCAACGATGGAAAAAGGACATGACCCCAAGAGTGGAGAAGATATCGGCTATACGCAAGTTTCAGGGGCGGAAATTGGGAGGGGGTATAAATAAAGGGTTGCAAAGTAACATTCCTGACGACATGCCCAGTAAGAAGAGGCCCGGATCTTTTAAGGCATCTGAGAAGTCGGGCCGCTCCGGCGCGCTAAAAAGCGGAACGGGGCTGTCATCTTTAGGACAACATACGAGCGTAGATTCAAAAAAGGCCTCAGCGTTATTTGACGCTTCGAAAGCGAAGAATGCGCAGAAGGCAGTTCAGGATAAGACGTCGGTCAAAAAACGTGAACCGCAAAAGATAAAATGTTGTCCTCCGACAATCATAAGATCCGGGTCGAAGAGCCAAGCCGGGAGTAAATGATGGAATATATGAGATTAGTCGGCACGAACCTTATTTTTTTAATACTTTTTCTTTTTTGCGGTTTCGCGCAAGCTTCCGAAGAGACTGATGGCGAAAAAATAAAATATGATTACGTGACCGACACGGCAAAATCGATCGTGGATAAAGCAACCGCTCTTGTTACCGGAGATTTAGAGATACAGGCGGGTCCGCAGGATAGAAGTAATCCAAGCGATTATACGCGTGATGCCATCGGCCGTAAAGTGCCAAAGTCCACTGCCGTAAAAGCGGGAGGGTCTTTACATAGCGACCAGCCTTTGTAAGTGGAGGAATAATGAAGAATATAGCGCTTATAGTTGCCGGGATGATATTTCTCGTGGTGTCGCTTGTGCATTTGTCGCGTCTTGTGCTTAGGGTGGAAGTCAAAGTGGGTAATTTTACCGTGCCGGTTTGGTTAAGTATTATATGTATTTTAGGTCCTTTGGGCCTGGCCTTGTGGATGTTTGCTTCTGCCAGATAGCTATATGATTAAAGAAAGGGAATATATGTTAAGGAAGATCGTGTTAGTTTTTGTTATATCGGTATTAACCGCAGCCGTTTTATACGGAGGAGAGGGCGAGATAGGTAAAGACGATTTTATAACCAGCACCATATCCGATGTATTTAACAAAGTGGGTCAATATACCTCAGGAGAGAAGACCTTGTTGGACCCGGTAGATAGCGATGACCGGCGCGGGAATTATTCTCAAAAAGACGTCCTGGGCAGGGAGATCGAGGATCCGGCCATAAAACCGCTTAGGAGACCCTCGTCGGCTGAAGAGTAATTGCTATGAAAGGTTGAATAAGACTGGGGTTGAGGTCAAGGGCTAGACTGAGAGGGAGGAATAGATGAATAGGATAGTTGCATTTATAATTTGCACATTTTTTCTTGCGACAGGCGAATTATATGCGCTAGATTTTTCAGCAGACATGGTATCGTCGGCTGGGGGGCAGCGGATGACCGGGAAGATATATGTAACCAAAGACAAGGTGCGCATGGATACCATGGGCACTACCACAATAACGAGGATGGATAGGAATGTCGCTTGGGTTTTGATGCCCCAACAAGGTATCTATATGGAACAGCCGATAGAGCCGGAGAAGATTGCCGGTACATCCGAAAAAATGCCGGGCGAGGTGGAAAGGGTATCCCTAGGAACAGAAACGCTCGACGGTATGACCACTACAAAGTACAGGATAGTCTATACATCAAATGCGGGCCGGGCATCGGTGATCCAATGGGTGGATAAAAAATCCGGCATACCGGTCAAGACGTCCTCTGAGGATGGGAGTTGGGTGACAGAATACAAGAATCTCAAGCTGGGCGCGCCTGACGACTCTATTTTTGAGGTACCTGCAGGTTACCAGAAATTTTCGATGCCCAGCATGCAAGACATCATGCGTTCGGCCGGGCAAGGGGAATAAGATGTTTGTGAAAAATATTTTTTTCGTATTAGCGCTATTTTCGGTTATAATTATAGTTCCCGCTAAAGCCGACTCGTTTGACTTGCGTCGTGATGATTCGGGCGGGATGAAAGTAAGTCTTACGAGCCTGCCCTTCTTGAGCGATGAGGAAGAGGACCGGGAGAGCTCAAAAGAATGCAGTAGCAGTTACGACCCCGAAGACGCCGAATACGAGGTTGATACGATAGGCAGGAAGGTGCCTGTGAGGACGCGGAAGTCAGGTTCCGCGATCGGGACAAGGTGAGGATTGAAAAATGGCAAAAGAAAACTTTTCTTTCGATATAGTTTCGGAAGCCGATTTGCAGGAGGTCGATAACGCAGTGAACCAAGCCCAAAAGGAGCTTGCCCAGAGGTTTGATTTTAAGGGCAGTAGATCTTCTATAAACTATAACAGGGCAGAAAAGAAGATAACGATCGTAGGCGACGATGATTTCAAGCTCCGGTCGGTGAACGACATCCTTGCGGGCAAACTCGCCAAGCGCGGAGTTTCTATAAAATTTCTTACTTTTAACGAGCCACAGAAAATCGCGGGTGGGTGTCTCGAGCAGGTGGCTAATCTGGCTTCCGGCATACCTCACGATAAAGCCAAAGAACTCGTGAAGATGATAAAGGATATGGGGCTAAAGGTCCAACCTCAGATAGATGGCGAAAAGGTAAGAGTGTTCTCGCCAAAGAAAGACGACTTACAGACTGTGATAGCTCAGCTTAGGAAGATAAATTTCCCGCTGGCGCTGACATTCTGTAATTACAGATGAAAAAACAAAGTATGATTACATAGATTTCGAAAATAGATCACACAGATAAAACTAATCTGTGTAATCTTCTTTATAATCTGCGTAATCCTATTAACTAAGGAGGATTTAACATGCCCAAAAAGAACACCAGGAAGATGAAGCGGCTTGCTATGAGGCGCAGGAAACGTCGTTCGATGAGGAAGTAATGCTCGCCGTATATGCTTACAGATAAAAAAACTGTCGCGACGCTCATTTTAGTTATCTCTTTTGCGGTCAGTTTGTATGCGGACGGTGTAGTTAAAAATTTGAAGGACTACGAGTATCGCGCTGACGGTAAGCCTTGGAAGTGTACGGTGACTGACGCTCAGACCGGCAGGCTGAAGGGTAAATTATATTATGCCAGCGACGGTTCCGTTGAAAAGGTCGAGAAATTCGATCTCGAAGGTAATAAGATAGAGACGGCGCTATACGACCCTCTGGGAGCCCTCAGGCCCGGCCCTGACGGATGGGCGGCAATGCGGTGGTGGTATAAAGAGTCGGTCCTCAGAATGCAGATGTCTTACGATGAAGATGGCGCCCCCATAGAGCGGTTATTTTATAGTGAAGGCGGGAAACTTATAATGCGCCTTTACCGGAACGATGATAGTAATAACCCTAATATAAATGCGGTTATGTTCAGCATTCTTGGTTCTAACAACGTCCCATACTACAACCCTAAGGAATCTTACCGGGAGACTTCCCGGTTGGCGAGCGAGTGATAAAATATGGAAATGAATGATATATTCAGTATCGAGAAACATGGCGATGTCACGATCGTCAATTTTTTGTTTTCGGAACTTTCTATTGAAGACGCGGAAGACCTGAAGAATGCCTTGTATGCTTATATTTCGCCCGGTTCCACCAAATTCGTAGTAGACTTGGATAAGTGTTCGTTCTTCCCCTCGATAGCCCTAGGCGTTCTGGCATCTTTCGGCGCTAAGGCGCGCTCTATGAACGGTCGCGTTGTCCTGGCGCGCCCCATAAAAGAGGTCGCTTCTATATTGGATATAACGAAATTCGGGAATATATACGATATATACACTACTAGGGAAGAGGCAATATCTTCATTTGGGAAAATTTGAAAATGACAAAGAAGATATTTTTAACTTTTATTTTTGTGCTTATATCATCGCAGCTAGCTGCGGATGAGTCGTTTCTTGCGATGTCTGCTTTTAAATCTGAACTTATTGAACAATCGGGCGGGTCTCTTTCATGGGCGGAGAAAGTGCCGGGAGTAATGACGCACCTCGATACAAAAGATAATGTCATAGCGATAACGCTAAATGCCTGCGGAACTCCCGGAGACGGATATGACGATAGGGTGGTGGGATACCTAAAAAGAGGCAGGATCCCGGCCACTATATTTGTGTCAGGGTTATGGAT
>JAGOLR010000053.1 GCA_017993955.1 Candidatus Omnitrophota bacterium | reverse complement strand
CCACTCTCCTGGAAAGCTTGGTATTTTTCAGGCCGAACCCCACGAAGGTTTTGTTCAAATAATCCATCCCCAAAAGACTTGTAAGCATATTAGTGGCGGTATTGTCGCTATCGGATATCATAAGATTTATCAGCCTCTGGACGCTGAATGTCGAACCCGCGGGCATATCCTTCACCATCCCGGAGCCGCTTAACTTATCCGAGGCCTTTAGCGCAACCTCCTGGTCCAGCTTTATCTTCCCTTGGTCAGCCGCGAGAAAACAAGCCGCCATTATAGGTATCTTAACTATACTTGCCGATGGGAATAGCCTGTCTTTGTGGAATGTAAGTTCCTTGTTCGTCCTCAAGTCTTTTATAACTATACCGGCTTCACCGTCGAATCCGGTTATCCTCCGGACGAGGCTCTTTTTAAGATCGAGCCACGCGGCCCTTCTCTTCTCGGAAATATGTGCGGCCTGACGCGCATCTAAATGGCTCGCCCGAAACTCCGATACCAGATACCCTCCCAGTCCGGCTAGAGATACCGCGAGGGCTGTGATTGAGATTATCTTTATATGTTTAGCTTGCATATTCATTGAGGTATTATATCGGATTAATAGGCATCCACAAGGGGAATTTTGGTGGCAGGTTCATCTTTTCTTAGCGCCTCACATCGAGATCTTCAACCTTCTATGATGACGGTGTAGTAATCGGAATATATCGTAGTGGACCCGCTTTTATAAGAGGCGCGCGCCTTAATACGCGAAGCCCCCTGCTCCGCCAATTTAAAGGCGTTATTCCATTCGTTCGGGCTCAGCATTATCTCGAACTCTTTGGTCTTTCCCGGCGCCAGATATATATAAGATTCTCCTCTAGACTGACTGGCTTCCACCTTTTTGGTCACGACATTCGTATTCCCGTTCTCATCCGTAGTTTCGAATGTCACGAGACTTATACCGCTTTTGGCGCCATAAGACGATCCGCCGCTGCCGCTTCCTATGTTCAAAGATTGGGAGCTGGAGCTCACATTCTTCAAAACCACTTTAAATGGTATAACAGGCATGCCCCTTCTTATCTTTATGATGTTACCGGGCGGATTATAATAGACCACGTTCTCATAGCCTACCTGGCCAAATACCTGTATCGTCAATTCAAACGGACCATCGGCATACAAATATGACTGAAAAAACAGGAAAGAGAAAAGGGCTATAACCAAAATTTTGCGCGGCATCGGAACCTCCGTAACATTATCAAAAGTCATCATATATTACTTGAACTGCGGCATAATCCTGCGCTGCGGATCACCTCTTCTGAAAATCCGGTCCCGGTTTTTCCGGTAGCGGCAAAATAGTACAAAGCCGAGACATATATGCTATTTAAGGCGCTGAATAATACCGCAAGTAAAAATACATAGATTATGAAAATTGCAAAAACAAAAAGGATGAGGTCTTCCGGCAAAAATTTTACGCTCAATCCGAAAAGGAGAAGCCCCGCCAAACCCAGGATGACTCCGGGAAGCCCTATTCCGGCTATTCCGATAGCCGCCTCCCCCCATCTTTTTTTAAATAACGCGGAAGACTCTTTGAGCGCATCTATGGGCGTCTTCTTCTCGAAAACTATCACCGGTATTACGAAGAATGTGGCCAGCGACCAGACAAGACCTAAAATATAATTTAAGATATCCAACTTCTCTCTAGTCACCGAGTTCAAGATCTCCAGCACTATGCCTATGGTCGCTGAAAACAATGACCAAAGCAAAATATTCCATGCATTATCTAAGGCGCCTTTTACCGATCCCGCAAGAGACGGCTTATCGCCTTTCACGAGCCTCGAGCTGTATATTACCATGGCTGCGTAGAAGAATATCCCCAGGAAATATACCGCAAAGTAGCACAAAAATACGAAGACCAGAGAAAAAATGCCTATCGAGTCGAATAAGAAAAAGGCCGGTAAAACAAAACTCGGTATCGCTATAAAGCATGCTATGCATGTCAGAACCGGAAATAGAAGAACCTTCCTGTCCCTGCGCAGGACTGAAAGGCTTTCTTTAAATATTTTGTAGCTATTAGCGATCGCGTTTGCCATGACTCACCTCACATTACCTATTATGAACAAATGCGGCCTTGTTTCTGTTTATCAATACGATATTCCTTATATAAACGATCAAGCCGGAACCCTGCCCTATGATAAAGACTATGTCGTTTTTCTTCACAGCATAGATGAATAAAACCGCGCCCCCTGCAAGGCTTATATACCAGAATATTGTGGGTATATAGCTTCTTTTCTCTTTTTCCGAAAATATCCATTGAACAATAAATCTTAAGGAGAACAGTACTTGCCCGAAAAGGCCAAAGATAACCCAACCATTCATATTATCAAACGCCATATCAATATCTCCCTGACACTATTCCGAAAAAAAGGCTTATCGTCTCCAGCGCCTTCTTGGAAGAATATTTCGATACGCCATGCCTTCTCGGATGTTGCATTATCTTCTCTTCTGCCAATGAGAAACCTCGCCTCTTTAGAAGAAACGGCAGAAAACGATGCAGGCCTGCGGCTTTCATATTAACAGTATTTAAAGCGGATGTCTTGTATGCGCGGAAAGTGCATGAAATATCGTGTATAGAAGTCCCCAAAAACAATCTTTGAAAGAAGTTGCCTATTTTGGAATAAATAATCACCAGCGCTGAATCATCGCGTTTCCACCTCCATCCGCAGACTACATCCGCTCCGGATTCTCGGAGTTTCTTAAGAAGAGATGGAATGTTCGACGGGTCATCCTGCAAGTCGCCGTCCATCGAGATAGTGATCGCACCTCGTACACGCGAAAAACCTGCAGCCAACGCGCCTGTCTGCCCCGTTCGCAATGGTAAAAAAACATTTACGATAGCGGGGTCCGAAGCGGCAAACTGGCTCAGTTTTTCGCGCGTCGTATCGGTTGAGCGATCATCTACCGCTATTACCTCATAAGGTTCTTTAAGATCCTTCATTACATTTGTTATCTGGCTGAGAAGTTCGATAACCGACAACTCTTCATTATGAAAAGGAACTACTATCGAATAAAAAATATTCGCGTCAGCCATCACTTCTCCATCCTCAAAAGATATACCCGCTCCTGCAAGGCATCTCTCAGAGAGGACACTGCATCTGCAGGGCGCCTTTTTATATCAGAGATACACTTCTGAAATGGGATCTTTTTTCTCCATCGCCAGTCTTCGGCAATCACTAAAATAGTCGGGAAACCCCGTTTGATCTTCTCAGCAGGCGGCATATCAGGGAAAAAATACTTATTATATTCTTCAGCCCCTACCAATATCCACGCAACGTCCAATTCCGGTAATTTCTCTTCGCTAAACTCATGTTCGGGTATGATGTAAGTCCGCCTATCGAGATAGAGCTCCACCTTCTGAGGGCCAAGATTCCAGGATACCCCTACCTTGTCTTCTGGAGAGCCTGCAAGATCTTTCAACCTCGCTGATAACCGATCCACCCCATCACTAAATATAACAGGAAATATGAAAACTGCGGACAATATATATACGCATGCGGTGATAGCGGCTACACCGGTAAAGATTTCTTTGATCTTTTTCTTCTCAAAATCAAAAAGGGATGCCAAATACAATGAAATGGCCGGGAAGAAAGAGAGGACATAGTGGACTCTCTTTGACGGCATCAGGCTGAAAATAACAAACCCGGTGGCCGCCCAGATAATAAGAAACAACCGCCCGGTATTGTTTTTTTTCTTGTCGACGCTCTCTTTGTTGAATAAAAATACCGCCGGCCCAATAACCGACCACGGCATAAACTCCGCGATGACGATAGGAAAATAGAAAAACAGTTTTTGGAGATAGTAAAATATCGCCCCGCTCCATTCAATACTATGACTGCCTGCGGTAAACCTGTCGGAAATCTCAGCCTGCTTTATGTGATCGATAAAATAGTGCCCGTGCAAAATAATGGTCGGGATAAACCATAACAAACCTAAACCAACCGCTATACAAACCCCATACACCCACCGGATAAAAGGAGTCGGCTTCGATGGCCCATACGCGCGATAGAATACGGCCATGGCAACAACCGGTAGAAAAATAGCTATCGGCCCCTTTACAAGCGCCCCTATACCCATAAGGATAAAAGCTGTATAAAAATAGCGCCCTATATTTTCGGTAAAATACCTGTAGGCAAAATAAAATGCGCCGGTCATGCATGAAACCAACAACATCTCCGGCACCGCCATGCGGCCAAATCTAAAAAAAAGAGTCGACGTTGCCAATATCGCCGCGGAAAATAACGCTTTTTTTTCATCGAACATCCGGAGGCCGATCATATAGGTGAATAATAGGACGGCTATACTGGAAAGGATGCTGGTGAGTCTGACCGAAAACCAGTTAACGCCGAATATTTGCATAGCAGAATATACTGCCATATAAAATATCGGAGGCTTCTGGAAACGCGGTTCATCGTAATATTTCGGGGCGAAGACGTTCTCGGGGTTTGCAAGCGTCTGACTGCTCTTGTAATAAAATAACTCGTCGGGAATAAAACAGCTTTTGGGATTCCACGAGTTAACCGCAAGCATAAAAAATACCGCTATAAGCACCAGCCCAAGAATATAAATAGAATTATACGACCTATCTGTCTTCACCATATATTTCTCATGCGCAAATATAAAGGCCTTATTTAATTGTTTTGCCGCAGACTTTTCACCTCTTTAGGCCCCCTTAGAACCTTCTCTATAACATTGCGTATCTTAGAGCCATCGTGGCGGATTAGACCGTCCCCATGGGCTACATCGGCGATTATTATCCTGGCCTTTGTTATGTCGGAAAACTTTTCCCCATGATCGACCATTACCTGAAATTGTCCTTCTCCGGTATAGGAATCAAGTGTTTCGCTGGAAAACCTCGTGTCGGATATTATCACGTAATCAAGACAATCGCACCCTAGATACGATATGATATCCCTTACATGGTCACACGCCGAGTAATCGTTCGTCTCCCCTGGCTTCGTCATCAGATTACAGATGTATATCTTTTTTGCGCTTGTCTTGACTACGGCATCCTTAAGGCGGCCCACTTCTAAATTAGTTATCACGCTCGTGTAAAGATCTCCCGGCCCTATCACTACTGCATCCGCGCACAGGATGCTTATATAGGCATCGTGATCGCATTCCGTCGGCGGTTCATGCCATATTTTTTTGATGCGGAGCTCCGGATTCCTGCCTTCTCCGAGATCTATCCTGGTCTCGCCCTTTATAACCGTGCCATCCTCGAATTGCGCGTTCAATCTTGCGTTCGTCATCGTCACCGGTATCACGATCCCCTGTATATTCAGGATCTCGCCGAGGTTTTTGATGCCCTGTTTCATGGAACCGAATATCTCCGAGAGGGCGACCAGAACCAGATTGCCTATATTGTGACCTGTAAAACATTCGCCTCCCGACTGAAATCTGTATTGAAGCACTTTATTCATCAGGATAGAGGCCCGCGAAAGCGCCACGAGGCTCATCCTAAGATCTCCGGGAGGAAGGGTGCCAAATGATTCTCTTAGCCGCCCGGTAGAACCTCCGTCGTCGGTCATACTAACTATGGATGTCAAGAGACTATTCGGGATCTTTTTTAATCCGGACAGGACATTATACAAACCGGTCCCTCCGCCTATGCACGATATCTTGAGCTTCCCGGCGCAGCATGCTTCAAAACGGAGATGGAACTCCCTGTCATTATACGGGCGCAGGATAATATCCCTGGCACCCATGGCCCTGGCTTCATCGATAAAATCAAACCCGCAATCGGACGATACAACCATATACTCACGGCCCGATCTTTTAATAGCTTCTATAATATCGTTCTTAACCGCCGGCCCGTTCTTGGATACGACATCATTATCTACGATTACGCATGAATAGACATCCTCCCCCAGTTTCTTGCATATTTCCTCTATGCCGCATACGAGGGTCGTCTCTATCGAGTTCTTTTTTAGCGTATTCTCTATATCTTCGGACCTTTTGGTTTCGCCGATCAGCAATGCCTTCATGCCGGACCCTTCCTTCCCTTATCGCGAAAATAGGCGATGGTATTGTCGATAATGGCTTCTATGTCATATTTCGGTTTATACCCAATAACCTTCTTTATCTTAGTTATATCGGGTATGCGGCACATCATATCTTCAAAATTTGGGGCATTGCGGCCAAACGCCTTTCTGTATGTGATATATCGGATCTCTTTCTTGAGGCCAATCTTCTTTTTTATCTTTTTCGCCAGATCCCTGATCGATATGACTTCATTGCTACCGATATTGAATATATCACCTTCCGCTTTTTCTGAAAGAGAGAGGTCTATGAGCGCGCCTACGGCGTCATCTATATAGGTAAAGGAGCGTAGCTGCCTGCCGTCGCCGTGCACTGTGAGAGGCTTATTCTGCATCGCCTCTCCTATAAGCCTGGGTAATACCATCCCGTAAGTGCCGACCTGCACGGGGCCTACCACGTTAAAGAATCTCACTATAACGACGGGGAGTTTTTTTTCTTTGGAATACGCGAGGGCAAGAAACTCGTCCATCGCCTTGGCTTCCGCATAACCCCAGCGGCTGACAGTCGTCGGGCCCATCAGACGATCGTCGGTCTCTTTAAACGGCTGACAGTTCAAGGGATGCTTGCCATACACCTCTGACGTAGAAGCTATTATTATCTTTTTACGGTATTTGGCAGTTATCTCGAGGACATTCTCGGTTCCTTGAAGATTCGTTACCACCGATGTAAGCGGATGATCAAGTATATATCTTACGCCTACACCGGCAGCCAGATGGAAGACGATATCGCATCGTTTTATAAGCTTTCGTAAGAGCGTCCGATTTATTATAGAACCTTTGTGAAATTTAAAATTCTCGTTCTTAACCAGGTCTTTTATATTCCACATGCCGGAAGTGGACAGGTTGTCGACAACCTCTACCTTCCAGCCGCGTTTCAAAAGCTCTCTGGAAAGATTGGACCCGATAAATCCGGCTCCGCCGGTTATGAAACAGCGCATAAAATTTCTATTTTTTATCATAGCTTTATTATATTATCCCTGACCTTTACGTCTTTAAGGGCATTCCTCGTATCGATTATTAAGGGCGAATATTTCGCGACAAATCCGTAATCGATATTAGAGTGGTCAGCTACTATGACAACGCAGTCTGAATCCTTGAAGGCATCGGCATTGAATTCAAGACCCTTCAAATTAATACCAAATATCCTGAGATAAGGCAAATACGGGTCGTGATATGAAACGATAGACCCTTTTTTGATCAAAATATCTATTATCTCCAGAGCCGGCGATTCGCGCAGATCCTTTACATCCTTCTTGTAGGCGACGCCCATGATAAGTATCTTTGAACATCTCAAAGGCCTGCCACGATCGTTTAACGCCTGGCTTATCTTGTCCACAATGTGGTGCGGCAGGCCGGAGTTCACACTCGATGCCAGATCTATAAAACGGGCCTCGAATCCGTGCGAACGCGCCTTCCAGGAAAGGTAGAGCGGATCGACGGGGATACAATGGCCGCCAGCGCCCGGGCCTGGGTAGAAAGGCATAAAGCCGTACGGCTTGGTCTTCGCCAGATCTATGACTTCCCAGATGTCTATATCCAGCTTATCGCACAGGAGCATCATTTCATTCACGAGCGAAATATTTACTATTCTGAAAGTGTTCTCGAGAAGCTTCACCATCTCTGCGGCCCTACTAGATGAAGCCGCGTGAACACTCCCTATTATCTGACCATATAAAAGCTTCGTTACCTCGGTTGACCTTGACGACATCCCGCCCACTATCTTGGGGGTATTTTCGACAGTATATACTTTATTGCCTGGGTCTATCCTTTCCGGCG
Source organism: Candidatus Omnitrophota bacterium (assembly GCA_017993955.1). Lineage (GTDB taxonomy): Bacteria > Omnitrophota > Gorgyraeia > 2-01-FULL-45-10 > 2-01-FULL-45-10 > JAGOLR01. Next base: position 2,805 of record JAGOLR010000053.1, on the reverse strand, counting down.
AGAACGCAAGGTAGAAGTCCTTACCCTCTTTAAGTCCCGTCTTCTCCAATATCGGCAATATTATCTCTTCAGTTGTCCCCGGATATGTTGTCGACTCCAGCACGATTATCTGACCGCGTTTTAAAGAGCTGGCGATGCTTTCGACTGCAGAGCGGATGAAGGATATGTCCGGCTCTTTAGCTTCGCTGACCGGTGTCGGTACGCAGATTATCACGGCATCCAGCCTCTTTATTACTCCGAAATCGGTCGTAGGATTGAATACTCCTGCTTTTTTGGTCTTTACTATATCGGAAACCGGAATATCAACTATATACGAACGATTGCGACGGAGCCTTTCGATCCTGTCTCTATCGATATCTATCCCCCATACCTTGAAGCCTCTCTTAGCAAATCCCATCGCAAGCGATAGCCCGACATAACCCATACCGATGATGCCTATCCTGGCTCTTTTATTTAATATCTTTTGCTTCAATTTGTTGAACATGCGATGCCCCCATGTTATATGGAAAGCCGGTTCTATCTCTTATCTGATATATTTATTACCAAAGCTCTGCCGAGAACAAACCATAAGAGGCTAAAGATGAATATGAGAAGATACCCATAAAGCGTCTGCCAGAGACCGCGCTCGATCGTTATTTGAACTATATTGTTGGTAATATCTGCTGTCAGGACTTTATAAAGCCCCGCGGTTGATATCAGTCCGCTTATCAGGATGACAGGCAACAAGAAAAGATCCGTCTTAAACGCCAACAGGCTTAACGCGATACAAAGCAACGCAAACAATGGCAGCAAATATACCAGAAGCGCCTTCTTTCCTATGTTTTGCGCCCCTGGGGCGAAGACTTGTGTCAATGAAAGCGCTGTCTTCGATTCCTGCCTGTTGAGCATCACCGGTATTTCGTAACCGCTAACGACAGTCTTAAACCGGACATCACCGAAGACATTGAGCGCCGTCTTCGCTTTATCGATGTTCGCGATCAATTTACTGGCAAAGGGCGACCCTCCTAAAGGACCGGCATCGAGAGATCTCTCAATGCCGCCGGCGACTTTAGTCGCTGTAGTAACTGCCTTAGCCCACGGCATAAAAAAAGAGCCGATAATAACAACGCTGCATACGATGATTAGTGCAGCCATGATCGTCTTCCACATATAACCCTCCTTCTTCTCCTTACAAAGACGGGTAGATTATATTCGACCTATGGGCCCTTGCCCACGGCGTAAGTTTATTGTCATAGTCGGCTTTTTCTTTCATTATATGTCTGACAATGCATGACTGACTAATGCCGGGGTCACTCGCGCATGAGCCGCGGAGGAACCTCTCTATATTTATAGGTATGTATTATAGGGCTCAATATAGCGATTATCAAGAAAATTAGCGGTTTAGAGAGGCCTATTCCTCGCTAATTTGTCCGAAATGTCCGGTAATTTCTGGAGAGAATTGACGTAACTCTTTATGGAACAAATCGATAAAAAATGTCCGTCCTTTCGATACGGACATTTTATGCAAAATCGTATTTTTGCTTGCAATATATGTAAATATCCGCCGGCTAAGCCGGCGGATATTTACCCAAATGAACCTTTTTTACTTAGAACTCTCTTGATGCACAGTTAAGCGAAGAAGAACGGAATTCTACTTTTTTAATGTTCAACTTGTCCTTCAACAATTCGTAGAATACCGTACAGAACCATTCGCAAGTAGAGGGACCTTTACTCACAGCTACCCTGCTTTCAGGAAACGATTTTACCAGCTCATGGTTGAGAGCTTTTGCAGGCGTCCCAAATCTATTCGTTGTACCTTTCATTCCTGTCTTCTCATATCCTTGCAAAACTAAATCAAGCAAGGGATCGCCTTCTTGAAAAATCGTCGCATGCATGAAGTTATCAGCTACTGCCCATGCTAATTTTTGTGCCTCTTTTACCGGGTAGGCATAACTATGTTTATTTAACTCACCCTCAATTTCGATCGTTAGCAATCCCGAATGTCCATGAAGATAGCTGGCCTCTCCCGGATAATTCATAAATCTGTGAGCATACTGAAAATCAAGCTTTACTATTGATCTGTACTTTTCGTTTGACATGATAGTTTCCTCCTTGTTAACAAGTACTTTTACCGGCCAACAAGTTATTGGTCAGACCGCCATACACCTGATCGATAACTTGCGGATGGGCATCATCTCTCCTGCCTCACCCTGCTCCACCATGTCTGCAGCTCGTCGCTGCTCTCCTTTGACAAAATTATATACTTTCCTCTAAGTATTTGTCAATTCTTTATCCGAACCACAACGCGGGGATAAATACCTATCTATTCGCGAGCTTACTCAGCTTTTAGTTTAAGGCTGTTTTAGAGGTGTGTGCATATTGAATATTTGACAATTCAGCATAAACTAGCGACCTGAACCCCTCGACGCGCCCTGAGTCTGACGAAGGGCTTGCTCGGGGCCGATACGTGTAATGATCGCTTGACGTCTCGTCGTGCTCTTTGAGGCGGCGTTCAAGGTTATTGGTAATACCGATATAGAAACGGTTTTTGTCTTTGAGGCTTGCCAGGATATAGGCGCAATACATGCTTTTGAGGATTATGGCCCGCCTTCCTGTATCGGGTAAATCGGTGTAGATAGCGTTCGGCGGGCTCATCCGCCCTACGCTAACTTCTACGAATAACCCGCCACAGGAAGGCGGATGGGGTCCCTCTCGAGTATCGCGAGGAGAAACCTCTCTATTTCTATAGGTATGTATTATAGGGCTGAATATGGTGATTATCAAGAAAATTAGCGATTTAGAGAGGTTTATTCCTCGCTAATTTGT
>JAGOLR010000052.1 GCA_017993955.1 Candidatus Omnitrophota bacterium | reverse complement strand
CCCCGGAATTCTTTATCGTTATGAACTGCGCGTAATTTATCTCTTTGACGCCGCCCGATAAGGGCGCAGAGTTGAATACCTTGTCAAACTCGTTTCTCTGAGAACCCGACTGGGCGGTCTTGGAATAAGCATCGGATGATATCGACATAATAAAAGCACAAAAAATAACCACGAATACAAGCAAACGCATATTCATCAAAAAACTCCTTTCTTTTAAAATTGCGGTATATTTATAAGAGCGGAAGAATACCTCGAACGGAGGCGTTTTTTACAGTCGTGACAAAAATATACCTTCTTACTATCGTCATCCCCGGGATTTTCCGAAAGATGCATAACGCATTTTGCGTCAGAACAGTCCTTAAGCCCCAAAACATACCCGAGTTCGGTCGCCGCAGACCTTAGCGCCCCCTGGCTCTTACTCTTACCGCCTGCCGGCCGGGCGAGAGATATGACGCATATCTTGGCCTTAGGGTTCGACAACCCAAAAACATGGGCAACGTCTGCATAATAAAGGTCGCTCTCCGTCACCACGATCATGCTCTCCCTTGTCGTTGCGAGATTATTCCTTTTGGCCACAGCCTCCAAAAGGACTGACGCATCATATTGGCCGCGCGCCTCGTTATAAGCCTCGGGAGGCATCTTCTCTTCCGGGGCCAACTCTACGCTTACCGCCATCGGCAAAATGTCCGGAAGTGAGCTTTTTATCTTTTTAAGCACGCTCACGTCAACGGGCCCAGAGGGGGCGATATATATCCTCTCGTCGATGGCCTTGGCGTAAGCGCTCTCCGCCGGATATGCCGATAATGCCACGGCCAGAAATAATATTACTTTTTTGATCATAACCCTTATCCCCCGGCCAATACGGAATATCGGAACACTATTAATAGGCCGATAAATAATGTGTGTTTTAAATCCATTTCTCACCGGCCGAAGAACATCTTTCGTATCCTCTCCCAGCCTATACCTTTTACAAGCTCCTGGTTCACCACAAATATTAGAAATAGGATGAAGCACCAAATCTGTATGGTCCAGAAACGCGGCCATAGGACCCCTTCGATAAGCCTGGCCCAGGCCGAGCCGATATCGAGGCCTTGCCTTAAAAGCGGTATGAATTTCTCCAGAAGCCTTATCAGGAAACTGACGAAAGTATATACCAGGGATTTCCACACGGTGCTGTATATGAGGGGTTTATTCGAGAATATATTCAGAAACGGTATGCTGTCGACGATGAGCATTACCTTTCCGACAATAAGAGCCGCGATCACCACTCCGGTAAAGGACCATATCCGAAGGCCCATTTCCTTAAGCCACATCCCGAAGGTAAGATTGAAAAGGCTGAATGCGAAAAAGAAATATATCACCGCCGGTATTATTCTCCAGAACTCCTCACGTATCTTCTTAATTATCGGGAACATCTCTGTCTCCTAGATCTTTTTCTCTAAAATACGCCTCGACATCGCTACAGCCCTTTCGATGAGCCTGCGGGCATCTTCCTTGAGCGCCCTGTTTGATCTCACATAATCGACATTGTTTGCCATGTCCTCCGCCTCCCAGCCGCGGCTATGCGCCGTAAAAGGATGGTCGGCGAAAGAAAACCCCAGCTCCCCGAAAAACATCATCATAGTCCCCGCTACGGACTGTATATTGTCCTGCCCTCCGGTAAGTATGAAAGCGGCGGTCTTGTCTTTTATAAGATCCGTTCCGGCTATAAGGGACTGGTTCTCGACGCAATTCAGCCTCTCGGCCATCTTATAATAAAGAGAGCTTGCGCTGCCCCAACGAACGGGCGTGGCGACGACTACTACATCCGCCCAGAATACCAGGGCCTCGTAAACCTCGGTCATCTGGTCTTTCTCGTCCATCTGGGTAAATGAACAAGGCCACGTGCATGCGCGTTCATCGATGGAATAGAACCCGCCGCAGTGGTGAAATTTCAAGTCCCGCAGTTTTATCAACTTGGTTTCGGCCTTTAATCTGGTCCGGGCGTGTTTAAGAGCGGCCTCGAGAAGATCTTCCGATGTGGAGTATCTGGGAAGGCTCTTGGACATGGCGGTGGTAGATATCCCAACCACCCTTATAGGGCCATCTCGGCGGGTTACTCGTCTGGATAAAGGATGAGGCGGATGAGGATATTCGGCCCGTCGATTCACCGGCTTAGTGTTGATGAAGAGATGGCCGCGCTTCTCTTTCAGGGTATAACGAGGAAGACAGGCCGCCTCGAAAGGGTGTTTGCCGTGACCTGTCTTTCTGTGAAAAGTCCAGCCATGCCATGGGCATATTATATATTCACCGTCTGTCCTTCCCTTGCCAAGCGGACCCTTTTCGTGATTACATTCTCCGGAAACGGCGCTGAAGATCCCGTCTTTGAACGTAAGCGCTACGGGAGTATCCCCGAGACTTATTTCCTGAAGTCTTTTCTTTTTAAGGTCTATAACACTACCGAGATCTACCCACGAGCCTCTTCCCATAAGTCACCTCTAGTATTATTGGCCGGATATCCCCGGAGCCGGAACAACCTCGTAATAGACGCCGTTTGTGCCGAAATAAGGCCTGTACCAGGTATCCCCATTCTGATAATATACCGCGCCGTTGACGCTTCTTGCCTGAGATCCTGACGGTAGCATCGCGGATTGATTTCCTACCTGGACCTGCTGTTGATACTGAGTCTGAGGAGGGTTTTCGACAACCACGGTAGTGGATCCGGAGTTATTGTTATTAGCGGCCGCGGCGCCGACCATGGTCCCTACAGCCATGCCGGCAAGGGCATCATCGGCTCCTCCATACCACCATCCGTCCGGGGCATTTACATTAACGTTGTATGTGGGAGGAGGTGGCGGGGCCGGCGGTGTGGGTCTGGGGTGATGATCCGGATCTGGCCTCGGACGGTCATCGGGACGCCAATCACGGTCCCGGTTAAATTCCCGGCCGCCCTGAAAACGATCTCCGCCGCCCTGGAAACGTTCGCCGCCACCGTATCCCCCGGAGCGGGATCCGCTCCATCCGCCTCCGCGAGACCCGCCGCCGCCATGAAATCCTCCGCCTCCGTGACCGCCGCCGCCTCTTGCATGAATATCATCTACACCCATTAACGTAATCCCTGAAACTAAAAATAACGTTGTAAGCATCATTCTATATTTCATATTTAGGCTCCTTTATTGTCCGTCTTAAGGTCTTGGGCTATCCGGCTCTATCCTGCCGGGTTTGCGGAATTCTATCTGAGAAGCCTGGGTAGAGTTTTGATAAGCGAAAATTTCCGGGGAGAGCGCGTCGTCTATTTTCCAGTCGGTGAATTCCACGGTGTAACTCGGCTCTGAAGCGTCATCGAGATAAGTCGCGTTGACAAGCCGCGGAAGTTTGTCATCGACGCCTATCCATATCTGCCAGTCGACACCTTTATTGGAGAACGCCAGATGGTCGGTCTTGACGCCGCCCAGCGTAGAACGTCCGACATATACCGCGCCGACAAGGTCGGAGGTAAGTCTGGAGTACGGATCCGATATCAATATATCGGAATAAGGGAAAGGGTTATCGGATTGCCGGTTAACATTTTCGATCACGTCATCTATGGTGCCGGGGCTTTCCTTCTGCGCGAAGACGTTTCTGGCAGGCGAATATAGCGAAATGGTCTTGCCGTCAAAATAGAAATCAAGGGCGAATACGTCGCCTCGTTTCTCCACGAACAATTTATCCGGTTCCTGTATCATAACGCGGGAATCGCTGAAAAGTATCACCCACATTCCTGCCGGACTTTTTATAGGCTCCAGACTTCTCGCGCGGAAACTAAGTGTCTTGGCCGATTTAAGGGCATCGCTCATTCCCTTCAGCGCATCAAGCGCCCTTTGATCGACCACGGCAGCAGACATGCCCGGCCGGACCTTACCGGCATCTGTAGGACCAGGCGCTTCTTCGGCCCGGGCCCCGAAAGGATAAAAAAATACCGCGGCCGCCATGGCCGTATAGATCACAAATCTCTTCAGATACATACTACCTCCTTTTTTATACGGGGATGACTTTGATCTCGACCGGCACATCGCCTCCGACCGATACCTTAAGAGCGTGATATAGTTTGGATCCTCCTTCCGGCAGATCGTATAACATCTTACCGCCGCCTCCTGCTGTTATAAATATCCTGTACCCGTCTTTTATATATTCGTAAAATCCGTGAATATGGCCGCATATCATACAAACTATCCTGTCCTTGAACTTATCCGTAATATTCCTTATCCTACTCCATTCCATATCCGACATGGCGGAAGCCAGGGATGCAAAAGGCGGAGGTATATGAAAAAATATTATGAATTTCTTATCGGCGTATTTGTTAAATATTTTTTCCAGGAACTCCATATCCGAGGCGAGAAAACGGGATGTCGAATTGTCCAGCAAGACACAGGCGATACCGGGAAAGATAAGGGCGTATGAAGATAGGCCGCAAAAATCCTTATATCCGGGAATGTCGTGATTTCCGCAGAGAGAATAGACCGGCGCGGTGGCTCGCTTGTTGCAAAAATCCATAATTTCCTGAATCTCTTTTTTTTCACCCGTAAAAGCGAGATCACCCAGTATCAAAAAAATATCGGCCTTGTGGCGAAGTATCGAAGCCAATACAGCCTTACTTTCGTCATCAAAACCGGTACACCCGACATCCCCGGTTATAACGATATCCTTCACGTCGTTTAATTCGATTTCCCGTTCCCTGACACACTGGAAAAGCGGCTGCATCGCTTTCGGCTCCGTTATTCCACAAATTCTATATCTGTTATCCTGGCCTCTATCCTACCGAACCATTCTGGATTGGTATTGACTATAAGGAACTGGAATTCTTTCGCATCGGCCGGTTTCAAGACATCCGGCTTGCCCTTCAAAGTCTTGAATCCGGACCATCCCGCGTCCTCTCCGATGCGCTTACCGGTCTTATTAAGATAATATACATTCACTTTAACTTTATCTATGGTCTTATTACCGTTATTTTTTATTGTACCATAAGCGTATTTTGAGGGGGCGACTGCCTTGGGGGTTATCTCGTCAAAGGTACCTATGCCCGTCAGGGCCGTGTAGTTTTTAATATAATCGGCTTTTGAATTCGCGGCCTGTTTATCGACCGATGAACTGTCCGAAGAAAAAGATATCGCGAAAGTCTTGAGGAAATCGTCGTATCTGACGCCTTTAAGAATGACACTTAAACCTATACCGGCAATTAATAAGAAAAATATACCGGCTATGATAAAAAAGGTTAACTTCAGGTTGCCTTTTTTCGGCCCTTTCTTAAGTATTTCCCCGCAGAATTTACATTTTATGGCCTCATAGTGTATCTCTTCCGCGCAGTACGGACATTTTTTAAACTGCAGTACAGCCGATCTGTCAATAACCTCTTCCCCCTTAGTCTCTTTAACTTCCACCGCAGGTTCTTTTGGAGCCGGCTCCTGGAGCGCAGCGCCGCAGTTGAGACAACTGGGGGCGAACCTGGTCGTCTCTTTGCCGCAAGCCTTGCATAATATCATATCGCTCATATTTTAGTACCTCGTATTGAATCTCATCTGACGCATACGTTCCGTGTCTCTGGCCCAGTCCCCCGCCGGTGTCCATCCTGCAAATTTATCGCTTACAAAATATACCCAGATCCTTCCGGTATCTGCCGCGCTTACAAGCACCTGACCGCCGGAACCTATAGTAAAGGCCGTATAAGCGGCCTCTCCGAAGACTTTCTCGAATGATTTACCGCGGCCGACCTTATATTCCCAAACCTCTACCTTTTCTCCGTCATCTTTCGAGAAGGCGCCTCTTACAATAGCCGGATGTCCTACTTTTTTTATGACATCGTTTTTCGAAACACCAAGAGGCACGTTTTCGGCTATCCTTTCGGAACGTATCGTCCCGCATCCTGATGTTAAGAGGCATACCGCCAGAGATACTATTGCCACGCGCCTGTGCATATCAGCCTATTCCTTTGACTTATCCTTGAGCGGCAGAACGCCGGCCATTTCACCTATGACATTCACAAGTTCTGTGTTTGTCGGAACCACTATCTTCGCATTACTCTTTAGAGAATTTTCGACCGCTTCCAGTTTCCGCAGGACCTGGGCATTCCCGACAAAGTATTCCTCGGCGGCTTCGTTTACAAGCTTTATGGCTTCGGCCTCGCCTTGGGCGGCAAGTATCTTGGCCTGTTTGATACCTTCGGCCCTCTTGATCTCCGCGCGCCTGGCGCCGTCTGCGGCGGTTTCGGTAGCTGTAGCGAAATCTACGGCCGCGATCTTCTCGTTCTCGGCCTTTACTACCTTATTCATCGTCTCCTGGACATCCTTCGGAGGGTCTATCTCTTTTAGTTCGGTGCGTACTATATCCAGGCCCCAGCTCTTGGTCTCGTCGCATAGAGTCTTGTGGAGCTCGGCGTTTATCTTGCCCCGCTCGCTATTGGCGGATTTGAGCGTAAGGGTGCCTATGATGTTCCTGAGAGTAGTGCGGGCAAGATTAACTATCTGGAACTGGTAATTATTGACATTGTACTGAGAGCTCTTTACGCTCTCTTCGTCGGATTTCACCCGGAAATATACCTGGGCGTCGACGCGGGCATTCAGGTTGTCATTTGTTATTATCTCCTGAGGCTCTGCGTCGACCATCTGCTCTGTCACATTCACCTGATACATACGGTCGATCACAGGTATGACCCAGTGAAAACCCGGCTCCGCGAACCTCGCATATTTACCAAGCCTTTCGATCAAGGCCCTGTGGGTCGGTCGGACTATCCTGATCCCCGCGAAGAATAGCATTATTATTCCCATCACCAGAATAAAACCCATAGCCATACTGCCTCCTTTTTTGTTTACCCACATACCTTTTATGCGGTCAGCCGCCATAATAAGATGGCGCATACCCTTTGCCTTATTCAAGGCGTTCATGAAATCTTCCGGAATGACAATCCCCAGAGCTCTGGCTTTTTCTATGTCAGCCTCGCAAAGGTCAAAATTCCTCTTCATGTAATATGTTATGGCGCGGTTCCTGTAAGCAACTCCGTATGATGGATTTAGACTTATGGCCTTGTCCAGATCTACTAGGGATAGATCCAGGCGGCCTACCCCGCGATATGCCACTGCCCGATTATTGTAAGCATGGGGATTTCCGGGGGCTAGCTCTATGGCCTTCTCGCAATCTTTTATGGCACGGAAAAAAATGCCCTGCGATATCAGTATCACGCCCCTTGCATTGTAAGCATCCGCCGACGCCGGATCAAGATCGATGGCCTTACTTATATCCTCCAGCGCCCTCTTGAGCATACCCTTATTGAAATAGGCAAAACCGCGATTAAAATACGCCCGCGAATCGGAAGGATTGCCCCTAATCACTACGGAGAACTCCGATATAGCCTTGTCAAACTCCCTGTTATTTAGATACACCTCGCCTCTTTTGAATGGATCTATCTCGTCCGCTGCGTAAAATAAATGACAAGGCCAGATAGTAAATATCCAGGCCGAGGCCAAAATAAAAAAAAGCGCCGTGATACATTTATAGAAATTTTTCATTTTTTCAGAATAGATAAGATATCGACGCGCTCAACGCGGTTTCATCGAAAAAACGGCCTTCCGCGCTAAGGCGCGTTTTTTTATCGGGTAAGAGATACACCTCTATGCCGGTTATCAATCCCAGATGCCAGTCCGACGAAACCCTCTTCTTATCGTGCTTGTTTACAGTGTATATTATCTGGCCATCCGACCCTTTCATGCCGGCGTACAATGTAACGAATTTGAAATCCTTGGCCAGAAGGGCGCTCCCCTGCCAATCATCCAGGATCGACTCGTACTTGTCATCATCGATGCTCCTTGCCCAAGGATGGACACATATGTGTTGGAACCCTACAATCCCGCGCAAACCCAATTTTTCGTTGCGGTATACCCTGAAACGGAATCCGTAACCTCCCGCGAAACTCGTGTTATAATCAAGATGCGGCAGTTTGCCGCCACGCTGCGTGACATCGCCGAAACCTATCTTACCGTCTATGGAGAACCAGTCGGCGACACCGCATGAAAGGGTGATAAAATGGTCCTGAGTCTGCATGTAGCCGAAGTCATGACTCAAGCGGTCTTTAAACATCGAGTTATATTCATATCCCCACTCGAATTTTTTTTGCGGCGGCAGCCTGGTGCCGCAGGAAGGAGCGGCATAAAGGCGCGCCGATGCCGCGATATCGATAAATAAGAACGATAAAAAAAATAAGAAGAAGAACTTCTTCATAAAGCCCTCCGGCGTATTTGTACTCTTAGGACTTTAAAAGCTTCACCTTGGACATTATATCGAGCCATTTATCGCGCATCTCGTCCGAAACGGGCAAGCGCTTAGTTGCGTAATGTATGACGTATACGGCTTCGCTACCCGAAATTATCCGGTCTATCTCATACTGGTCAGGCTGGCCCGGACAATCCTTTATCTCCCACTCCATCAATATGTCGTCCTGGGTCTTCGATATGGACTTCCAAACCAGGTCCGGGCAGGCCTTTTTCAGGGTCATGAGCATACTGCTTGCGTAACCGTCGGCGTTGACTTTTTTCTGCAGTCCGAAAAACGCCTGGGCCGTAATAAGCTCTCCCCAATTCTCAACGGTCTCCCCTTTCAATACATACTCCCTCAATCCTTGGCTCTCGTCCTGCGCGTTATAACCCAGCTGCCAGCTCCGTTCGTCGAATTTAAGCTGTAATTTTTCCGCAAAACATAATTGATTCGAACCGATCACCGCCGCCATCAATAAAAAAAATACCGTCTTCCTGAACATCACCGTCTCCTTTCATCGCTTATCAAATATGATATCACACAAATAAACTTTTCACACAAGTCATTCAAGCCGCTATATCCTGATCCGCGCAAATATTATATGCGACCACGGAGCATCTCCATACGCAAAGTCTATGCTGTCGGGGTAAAATGAGAGGCTTGCGGAATATCCTATCCCTATGCGTAATTCTGCGGTCTTAAAAAAATCGTACAATAACCCTCCCGATACCTTACCGACAGCGAATACTTCTCCGTCAAACTGCTCATCATGCTGAAAAAGTTCGTCTTTGTACACAAATTCACCCCTAGTAAATAAAAATAGACGTTCATAAAAAAGGGCTGTCGATTCCGCCAAGAATCCGGGCAATGAACGCCCCGGATGATTCCAGTTCTGGCCATAGCATAGCGTGGTCTGCCAGGTGACATTTTGGAAATTTTTGTTATATGTGGCAGACGCGGTTAGGCGATCGACGTCCATATCGGGAGACAGCTGTTCAGGACTCGCCAGATGACCATAGCTGGCTTGGATCGACATATCTTTTGTCGGGTTTATCGTGAATCTTAAAGAATATGAATCCATGCGGGGCGTTTCTATATTCCACCTGAATTGGTCGGGCTCTCTACCGCGAAAAAAAGAATTTTCTATCTTTATGCCATCCTTAATATATCCGAACGTTATCACTCCGTACGTTATATGCGTAGAATCAAGCCAGTGATGCGTAATCGGGGCATCCGGTATAGTCTCGCCGCTGAAACGGTGCATAAAAGGCGTGGGGCCGAGCGCGGGCTCACCCGGGATACCAAAATAGAAAAAGAAGGAAGAGGCATTCTCGAAAGAATAGCTGTAAGTTGTGGCCAGCTCCATCACGCAATCGTGCGGATGCTGACGATCGATGAGATGGGTTTGACCGTTTGCGGTCTCGCCGGTCTGCAAAAGAAGCGGATAACCATCCCTGCCGAGTGTGGGCTCGAGCGATATCATGCTCCTGGCTCCCCACGTGCCGCCGGCAAATGGGTGCTGCATCATGAACATAAGCATGTTGGTAGAATACGTCATGTCATTCCCGCGGGAGCCACCTTGCATGTTTATTATACCGTCGCAAAACCCGTGCAGCATAAATATCCAATCACCTGCCATAGCATGGACACCCTCCAGCGGAGATGAATCAGGCTGCCAGCTTGTGCCGGTAGTTTCGCGCGCCATAGGGTACTTGCCGTAAAACCCGTGCATATCGGAATGCCCGGAGACCTTTTTTGATTTATCTACGATATCTGCGCGATCCTCGTGATGATGGACGGCATGGTTTTTATGACCGCTCATATCTTCCGCATCAGCGCAAAAAACATATTTCACTGAAATGAAAAAGAAAGCGGAAGAAAGTAGCATCAATAAGCGCGTTGTTCTTAAGGTTCCCATTATATTATTCTGCCATCGATATAGAATCGCTGTTTTCTACGTTTAAGTCTTCCTCTTCTTCCGCGGGCGTCTTGATCCCGCCGTGAGGGACAAGCTCAGGCGACGCAGGTTGAATAAGGGCCTGATCCAGAGGGCTGGCCTTTTTACACGTAACCACCTGCGGTAACTCGTAAGGCTTAAACGTCTCTTCCGACACCGGAGGCGGAGGTATCGGGACCCCGAACATGACTCCGGCCACCGATGCCGCCATCATAGCAGCTGTTAGCACCCCTCCCGCCGTCTTCTGGTTCTTCAGATCCGCACATCGTCTCTTGAATTTGTATTTGGCGTCCTTGGCTATAAATTCCTCGTCGCAGTTAGGGCACAGACATGCCGTATTATCCGATATGCCGTCCAAGGCCATCACTCTTTTGCACCCGGCGCAATATCCCAGCTCTGAGAATGATTCGGGTATCTTGGTATTCTTCATAGTCGCGCAACCGCAGGATGACACGCCGACCGCTGAGGCTATGATGAATATAGCTATGGCCTTTAAGAATAACTCCATTACAATAACCCGTCCTTCACATAAAAATAGTTTAGCGACGGTCATTCCGAACTGAGAAGAGCTCCCGCGACCCAGCCGACTACCGTAAGGAAATCTGTCGTCGTCCTGAATCCTGGATC
>JAGOLR010000007.1:44862-50106 GCA_017993955.1 Candidatus Omnitrophota bacterium | reverse complement strand
TAGTAGCAAATGGCCAAGGTATATCCATCATAGCTAAAGGGGATATCAATACCACAGCTACCATTACAGCCATAGATAGTAATGTATACCTGACCGCAGACTATGACTTAGATAATGTAGGGGAGTTCCACCAGGATGCAGGCGTTATATCGGCCACAGGATACGGTAATGTCTATCTAGACGGCTCCAACACCATGAAGCTAGGCACCATATCCACAGAATATGGCTCTATTAAAGTCGGCACCATAGTCACCCCGACGATAATATCAGGAACTCCCGAATATATCCATACTAAAGGCGACTTCGAGATAACGAATAAATCCACCACAGACTATACGATGACTCTCCAGACGACAAGGGGAGACGTACTTAAATATAACACGACCGGCGGAGTGACCCTCGAGGCCCCCCTCGGGTCTATCCGCGATTTAACCGATACCACCCTACCGGCCGACTACCTTAAAATAGCCGCCATAGACGTATCGGTTAAATCATCGGCCGTGACCACAGAGATATACATGCCTACAGGGGATATAATAATCACCTCTTCCACCCCTGTGGGTGAGGATATGATAAATATATCGGGTGAGCATATAAACCTCACCTATTTTAGGGCCAACAATGTCACCTTAAGAAGCGACAACACCGTAGCCACAGCGGAAGGCGTAATCTTAAACGCAAATACCTTTAAGGTGATAGCAAGGCAATTCGGTACCTCCGATATACCCTTATACATAGACGCCAATAGAACCCATATACAATCCCTTACGGATATCAATATAATGCAGTCCACAGGTATAGGCACAAGTGTGATGATAACAGGCCCTCCGGAAGATAATTTCAAAATAATTTACTCCCGCTCGACCGATCTCATCCTGGAGGCCGGCCGAATCAGTGTATCTCCAACCACAGAATCCATCTCATTATACGGAAATATCACATTCTCTAACCTTTATTGCACCATACCCGGCCTTACCATACACTTCGAGGCGGGGAAGACCTATACCGTATTAAATACTTTACATATAATAGGTGCTGAAAGCCCTGATGGCTCTATTGCAAACCGTATAAAGCTAATATCTACCATGCCAGGGGAGAGATGGTATATCGATCCCAGGGGCGACCACGAGGTATCTTCCCTGGATGTCAGAGATTCCTATAACCTGGATCCGAGGCTTATTATAGGGCTAAATATTGAACATGACGCCAATTCGTATAATTGGGACCTGACCAGATATTGGGTGGGCAAGGATACCACAAACCCGACTTATTGGAATGACACGGATAACTGGTCTACGGGCAGTGGAGGCTCGGGCGGAGCAACTGTGCCGGCTGCTGGAGATGCAGTAATATTTGATGCCGGTTCAGCGGACAAAGCCTGTCTGGTCAATGCCGCGACTGCCAACCTGCTCAGCTTCACTATAAGCAGCTATAACGGTACCATAACCGCCTCCAATAATGTCACTGTAAGCGGGACATTCAGCCAGAGTAGCGGGACTTTCAATTTAAGCGCCACCTTGTCTGCTACCACCTTATCATTAAGCGGAGGGACGCTGAGCGCCCTTAGCGGTAATATGGATATAGGTACCGGGGGGGTATCTATAACAGGTACCGGAGTGTTGACTCCACCAGGCGATGGTAAAGCATTTTACATAGGAGGGGGGTTATACATCACAACTGGAACGGCTTCCGCCGCTGAAGGAATTATAACTTTTGACGGAAGCAGTTCTGTGAATATAACCACGGCAGAAGAAATATTTTTCAATATGTCTTTTACGGGTAGTGGTACCTGGACAATGCAGGATCCTTTGACTATGACCGGTATGTTTTACCAGTCCGGGGGGAGCTTCAGTAATGGTAGCAGCACATTGACTGTCGGAATGTTTAACCAGGCCGGCGGCACCTTTAACCACGGTGCCGATACCACTATAGCTATAAACGGGTCGGCGACGTTCTCAGGTACTTTCAATAAAGCTACCGGAGGTTCAAATACCGCAATTATAATATTCGACACAGACGCCGATGTCGATGCGAATGGCAAAGACCTGGGCAACATACAGATCGGTGACAATTCCGGAGGAGGGTCAACTACCACCCTCACAGATTCGATAGAAGTGGATAATATAACGATATCCTCGTATTCCAAGGCCGGCGAAGTAAATACGTTAAGCGCAGGGACAAATACCATAACCGTAAACGGCAACTGGACCCTCGGCACAAACGCAAGCTGGACAGAGTCCTCCAGTTTTACCTATGGAACAAGTACCGTTGTATTTGACGGTACCTCCACTCAGACGATAGGGGGCGTGGCTTCGACAACTTTCTATAATCTTACTGTAAGTCCAAGTTCAGGGAATGTGGTAGAGCTTAATGCGGCAACTACGCTAGCCAGTGGAGGCAGGCTGACAATCGACTCGGGCGCGATATTTGATATAAACGGTAAGGACTTTACCATAACTACAGCCGCAAACTTTACCAATAACGGAACATTCCGTCTGACAGGAAGCGAGAGCGTGGTAAATATAAATATGGGCACACCTACAGGAACTGTCGAATACGATGGCACGGGAACTTCGGGATTTAAACTTGGTAACTCATATTACAGCTTAAAGCTCTCCGGAACCGGGACTTGGACGCCGAGTTCGAATCTACTCATTGACGGGACGCTTACCAACGCCAACACCCTTAATATCGGGGGTTATACTCTTCAGATTAATAGAGGACTAAGCAACAGCGGCACCATCACTACTACGGGCAATGGTTCTAATCTTATAATAGACTCAAGTATAACGTCTATAAGCGGTACGGTAAGTTTCACAAGTTCAGCGGCATCCAGTCTTCCAAAAAAGACATATAGCACGCTTAATCTAGCCAACGGCGGAACCGTATCAGGCGGCACCGTTACCGCAAGCACGCTTAATGTGACAGCAGGGACACTGACTATAGGTTCGGCTTCCGCCAGCGGTACTCTCAGCATCACAAGCACGGCTAATATAGACGGAGTTCTCGAGTTCAACACGGCCGGCGGCACCTCAAACCTCGACATCAATAATGCCACTATAACATATTCAGGCGCTACCCTGGACTTTACAAATTGCGATAGCTTCTTAACGGACGGCAGCTCTATATTTGCTTTCGACGGCACCACAGCCCTGACTTCGGTAACAAATATTAGCGATTTTGATATTGTTAGAGTAAATAATGGAGGCACGCTGACCCTTTACGGAGATACATTCCATTCCTATACATTGATTATAGGCCAAGGCGTAAGCGGCGTTCTTAATAATAATGGGGTACAGCTTTATGGGTATACTCAGATAACCATTGATACTGGTGCCACATTGAACTTAAGCGGAGATTTTTCCGGTGGTGGGCCGGTATGGTGCGAAGATTTTACCTCCCGCGGAACTATCAATTATCTCACAGCCGGTGAGGCGGCGATAAGGATCGGCGGATCCGGTACTTTTAGCGGTGTTTTTGATACAGATATCGATATAGTAATGCAATCTGCCCAGGGCGAGTCGATAGATTCTTCCATACCTTTAGGTAAACTTGTTATTTGGCATACCTCAAGCGGTACGGATACACAGATATCCGGCCATGCCTTAACCGTTTCTGATTTAACTCTAGGGCATCAGATTACTATACCTGGCATATTGAACACGAATGGGTATAAGCTCACAGTAAATGGTGACATCGATATAACTTATCCGGGTTCGAGGCTTACAGTCCAATCATCGACATTGGATGCAAACGATGATATTGACATCCAATCCGGATGTACGCTGGAATTTACCGGTATCGGTTCGACTCTTGAGCTGAAAGGCGATTTGACTAATAGCGGGACTCTCACCCTTAATAGTGCCACCGTAACGTTTAACTCCGAAGCTCCTAGTACACAGATTATAAACTCCGGCGGGGTGCAATTCGCAAATGTCGTATTTGCATCGACAACTACCGTTTACTACGATAATGGCATGTCGATAGGGGGGACGACTACGATATCTCAAGATACAAATATCCGCGACTATCTTGACAATGGCAGTATAACATTTACAGGCGCAGTTAACGCAGATAGCGCTGCCAATAACAGGAGTCTTACTATTGACGCCGACGCCGGTGCAGTCGATTTTCTTTCAACTATCGGCGCGACCCAAGCTTTAGGAACTTTGACCGTTACTGCCGGGACTTCGCATTTTCACAATACGGTCACCACTAGAAGTGGAGGCATAACAGTCTCAAGCCCTACTCAGATCAGATTCGACGGTGCGGTATCGACGGCCGGTACGTCTACCGCCGGCACTTTAAATGTTACCGGCCCGGTTACTTTAGGCGGCAATGTTACCATAACCACAGATTCGACGACCGATAGTAATATAAACTTTATCGGTTCTACCAGCACGATAAACGGCGCCTATACTTTGGGGTTAAATGCAGGCTCGGGCGGCTCTATAACATTAGGAGGCGCCGTAGGAGGTTCTACGACTCTTACCGGCCTTACAATAACCAATTCAAATGGCACCACATTCTCTTCCACTGTCAGAGCCACCACGCTCACCCTTACCGATACTACGGATGGGCAGGATATAATCTTTAACGGCGCAGTTACCCTGGGCACTTTAACTACAGCCGCCCAGGGGTACGATATAGCTTTGAACGCCGGGGGGACCATAACCAATGACACCAACTTCCTGAATACCGGCAGCGTAACCTTAGGTAACGGTGGCGATACCCTGACCTTTACGGGAGGCCTTTCTACTACAGCCTGTGCCGGAGGTACCAATATAGGCGGCACTGTAAGGACCGCAGGCCAGCAGATAGACCTAGGGGCAATCACCCTTACAGGATCTTCTACTGTAGACAGCTCGAATAACGGCGGAAGCGCTACAGGGGCTGCCATAAATATATCTTCAATAACTGGTGGCAGTAACGTCTTGACATTAATATCCCGCACAGGAACTACTACCGTATCAGGCGCAGTATCGGGAGTAGCCACATTAACTCTCCATGATGATAATGCCAATTCTACCGGAAGCATGATATTTAACGGGACATTGAGTGCTTCCACACTTACTACCGTAGGACGGGGATACTCGGTACAGCTTAACGGCGATACCACCATAACCAATGACACCAACTTCCTGAATACCGGCAGCGTAACCTTAGGTAACGGTGGCGATACCCTGACCTTTACGGGAGGCCTTTCTACTACAGCCTGTGCCGGAGGTACCAATATAGGCGGCA
>JAGOLR010000007.1:0-44762 GCA_017993955.1 Candidatus Omnitrophota bacterium | reverse complement strand
TGACCTTTACGGGAGGCCTTTCTACTACAGCCTGTGCCGGAGGTACCAATATAGGCGGCACTGTAAGGACCGCAGGCCAGCAGATAGACCTAGGGGCAATCACCCTTACAGGATCTTCTACTGTAGATAGCTCGAATAACGGCGGAAGCGCTGCAGGGGCTGCCATAAACATATCTTCAATAACTGGCGGCAACAACGCCTTGACATTAAGATCCCGCACAGGAACTACTACTGTATCAGGCGCAGTATCGGGGGTAACTACATTAACTCTCCATGATGATAATGCCAATTCTACCGGTAGTATGATATTTAACGGCAGCCTAAGCGTTTCAACGCTTACAACGGTAGAACGCGGCTACTCGATCCAGCTTAACGGCGGAGGGACTATAACGAATGGCGTTACCTTCTATAACACAGGCTCCCTAGCCATCGGAGATCAGGATACTGACTCAATCATGTTTACAGCAGGTGCGAATACTATAAATTGCTCCAATCTGTCACTGGCCGGCATAATAGCTACTTCGGAAACCGGCGACCTCTTTTTTAATACCGATGGCGGGAATATCACCATAACCGCCAATACAGAGTTAAGATTTGGTTCAGGCGTTGTTCAATTCACAGATGCTCTTACGGACGGAATCAATTCTTACACTCTCACTCTAACTGAAATTTCATCAGACGGTAATATAGTATTTCAGGATAATATCAATATAAATGGTCTTTCTATATCTTCGGGTTCTTACGCTGTAAGCTTGAATGGCAGTTCTAACACTATTGACACTTATGTCGCTTTTAATAATAGTCTTACCTGGTTTGGAAGTAGTGTTAGCGACGAGTCCGTCTTTACGGGAGGCGTTACCGCGACAGCCGGTCAGGTGTGTATAATCGGCACAGTTGCAACTACCAATACCACGATGACTCTGGGAAAGACCGATGATAGCAGTGTAGTATTTTTGATCGGTGACGCGACATTGAAGTCAGGATCAGGTGCTATATTGATAGGCGATATCGATGATCAAAGTAATAGTTATACACTGACTCTTCAGGACGCCGCCGCGATGGGCGCCGTCACTTTTATCGATGGCAGCACCGTTACATTTAATACTCTCACGACTGCCGCCGCAGGATATGGTATAAATTTTTACGGCATGACTATCATCGATTCAGACACCAACTTCTTAAATACCGGCAGTATCACCCTAGGTAACGGCGGGGACACATTGATCTTTACGGGCGGGCTTTCTACCACTGCCTGTGCCGGAGGCACCAATATAGGCGGCACCGTAAGGACTGCCGGACAGCAGATAGACCTGGGGGCGGCTACGCTGACAAGCGATTCTACAATAGACAGCTCAAATAACGGCGGCAGTGCTACAGGTGCGGCTATAAATATTGCCTCAATGACCGGTGGCAATAATGAACTGACACTTATGTCCCGTAACGGCACTACCACTGTAAGCGGGGCTGTATCAGGGGTTACAACGCTTTACCTCCACGATGATAACGCCAATTCCACCGGCAGTATGATATTTAACGGCACATTGAGTGTTAACGATCTTGCAACAACGGTACAGAATTATGCCTTGGCACTTAATGCCGGAGGCGATATAGACAACGGTTGCACGTTTTTAAATACCGGCACCCTGACCATTGGAGACGATAAGGACGATACCACTAATTTCGGTAATGACTTAAGAACAGGCGCGCAACCATCAGTAAATATCGCGGGCACGATAACGGCGGGCGGTAATCGCCTATGGATAGGTTATGACGGCACTACGTTAAGAACAGTAAATATAACCGCAGATTCTACCATAACTACTAGTGGTAACGATGATATAGTAATCGGCTATGCCAATATCGCAGACGGCGCAACGCTGAACCTCGGTAACGGCGGGGGCGATTCTATAGGATTAGCCAGTCTTGCCGGAGTGGGCAATTCAACGATAAATATCAATACTACCGATGATTTTCTTGTGCAAGGCGCATTTAATCTGCCAAACGGCACGATAATGATAACAAACTGCGCTTACTCTACTCTCATGTCGGATGTAACCGTGTCACAGTTCACGGTGTCCGGTTGCTCGGAATGGCTTACTCTTGACGGTAGACTGACGGCCACCACCCTGACTTTAGGCGCAGGGGGTTATAACATTAAACTATACGGCGGAACAGACATAACCAATCAATGCACCTTTAACAATGTCGGTGCTATAGAGATAGGGGATGAAGAGCTCGATGTCTCCAACTTCACAAACGGCATCACGGCTACCGGTAATCAGATAATAGCCCTTGCCGGTACCGTATCAACCTCAGGAGCAGATATTAACCTCGGCAGTAGCGACCCGCTGCAACTTACATGGATGGGAATGACAAATTCCGGCACCCTGAATTCCGCAGGTGGCAATATAACATTAAACGGAGATGCTTTCTTCGGTGATAGCAAAAATCTGCAATTAATATCGGACGGAGGTACTATAACGGTAACAGCGCCCCTGGCATCCGCCTTTGCCAATCTCACTCTCCAGCGCGACAATGCCGCCGCGACAGGCACTGTGACATTCAATACTGGCGTCTCCGCCGCTACACTTACAACCTATGGCCGAAATTATGCCCTTTCGTTAAATGCCAGCACTACCATCACAAATCTCTGCACCTTCCTGAACACCGGCGCCCTTTCCATGACAGGCGGGACATTCAGTTTTAACGGCGGAGTCGTCGCCGAGGCCCCGTCTTCCATAACCGCTTCCGGTACTATAGCTGCCGCAGGCACAGGAGTGATAACATTGGGAGACGCCGGTACCGGACTTAGCGTGACGGATAACTTGATTGTAGGCGGTGCCTCGACAGGGCTTATAACTCTAGGCGCCGCAACAGTATCCGCTGACAAAACACTTACAGTGGGCGCAGGCGCCGCCACGCCACTCGTTCTCTCATCGGTTACAGGTCCCGGGAATCTTACCATAAATACTACAGGCGCAGGTACTGTGAGCGGCACTGTAGGTACAGGAACCCCGGTAGGAGCTATCGCTATTAATAATGCCGCCGGCCTAGCCTTTCGAGATGAGATTTTAGCCGTCTCATATGTCCAGAATAACGGACAGGTGACGCTCTCCGGTACCTCTATAATAATCCTTTCGGGGGCATTTACTATGGCCGGAGGCACATTTGATCAGGGAGACAGTACTCTGCATTCTATAGAAATAGACGGTAAATTTACCTTATCGGGCGGAACATTTATTCAAAGTCCCTGGTACAGAGACATGGATCTGGGTATAGTGCAAGGGTACCTTGGAATAAATGGAGATTTCGAGATAGGGGCGTCTGCTAACTTTATTCCCGATTCTATCGGCGCTATAGCGTTTCTTAACCGGGGGCTACCCAGTATATCAAAGTGTCAAACAGCGATATCAATCTTGGGAATATAATAATCCTCGATGCCGCGGGAGTCGGTAATGCCGGTGAATTACAGAGCGATATAAAGACCGACGATATTGAGATAGGATTCAGAGGCGGGGTCTTTGATTTTGATGGTAAACTCGACACCAAGGGATTCGCCGTATACTGCTCCGGCGATTGGACAAATACTGGTACTTTTGTTAACGGAAGCGGAACGGTTATATTTAACGGAGACGCCGCTCAGACCATAATATCCGGGGGTCAGGATTTCTATAATGTAACATTGGACAATAACAGCATAGAACTTACTATGACAGCAGGTAATCCCCTAACAATAGATGGCGCCCTGGTAATCAGTGCCAGCAAGATGCCGACTATCACTATTTACGGCAACAATCTTACGGTGAACGGCACCACGAACGGTAGCGTCGGCGCAACCAGCGAATCTCTTACTATCGTAGGGGGGTTAGGCGATGTAACTTTTAACGGCGCTATAGGCGCCACAAAGGCATTGTCCGGGCTCACCATAACAGGCAAAGAGATAACCCTGGGTAATATAGGCGGCGCCTCGGGCGGAGTTACAGGTGATATAGATATAATTGCGTCTAGCAAGCTTACGTTTTCAGGCACTGTGTATAATGCCAATGCCCAGTCATATGAAGTATACGGCCCCGGAGATAATATTATTGTAAATTCCGGGAGCACCACAACGTTTACTTCTTCTAACGACGATATAATCTTTGAGGCTCTTACCGCTTCTTTAAAACTGACCAATAACACCGATCTTATCGTTAATTCAGGCGGTGGCACGATAGCTATTATGAGAATAAACGGTACCGCAGGCGAACATGAAGCCGTAACTCTCAACGCCGGTGCGGGTTCGGTGCTTTTGAATGGCGGTATAGGAAATAACGGCACCGACGACATACATTCGGTATCTCTATCGGCCGGTACGGAAATCTTCCTGGCAGGCAATATCTATACCGCAAACGTGGTTGGGAATTCGGTATTACTGGATGGGCCGGTATATATTAGCGTCGGCATAGTTATATCAACCGACAACGCATTAAATGACGGTGATATTACCCTGACATCAAACCTGTATTCGGCTGCGATGGGGAACTCCATAACCCTGACTGCAGGTTCCGCCGATGTATCTATAGCGGGAACCATAGGCCCGGCCTCAGACAAGCTAATATCATCAGCTACGATAACGGGCACCAATATAGATATCGCCAATATAGGCGGCGCTGGTTACGCAGGTATGACCGGTACAGCCGCTTTCACCGCGCTTGGTGATCTGAACCTAAACGGCACCACCTATAACGCAAACGAGCAGAACTACTCCGGCGCCGCAATCAATGTCGGAAATGTAGCTACTGTATTCAAATCATCCGCTGATTCCATAAGTTTTAACGGTCCGGTAAATCTGGCAGGTAACGCCAATATAAATACTAATGATGGCGTAGTCACCGGCGCCGCTATCGATTTCACCTCGACCATTAACGGCGGATGGCAGCTTACGCTAGACTCCGGGACAAGCGGTGACATCACTATATCAGACAATATCGGTGCAATAACTCCTCTTGCGGTATTTACGGTATCTGGTGGAGATACAATATCGTTAGAGGATGTTACTACGGTCAATGATATAGTATTACAAAATACCGGCACCACCACTTTAAACGGCGATATCCGCTCAAATAACACAGGCCACATAACCGTCACAGGCCCGGTCACTCTGGCGGATAATATATCGGTCATTACGAACGGCTTGAATCCCGCCGCAGATAACATCACATTCATCTCAACTATAAATGGCAATAACTCTCTTACTATAAACTCCGGCATTGCGGATATATCCATAGCGGATGATATCGGTACAGTGACACCCTTAAATACGATAATATGCACCGGCAATACCATAAGTATTTATAATGTTGCTACTGCCGGCGCGCAAACCTATAATGGCGCCACGACATTGAATGGTGGTCTAAACTCAACCGTAGCGGGCAAGATAACGATAAACGGCAACGTTACTCTTGGTAATATAGCTACGGTCAATTTAGATACCAAAGGCGCCGCAGGGGACGACATAATAATTAACGGCACTATAGATGACGATGTGCTAAATACAACAAACATATTGGTTCATCCGGGTGCATTCGGCAACGTGGAGTTTAACGGTGACATCGGTTCCATTACGGGAGTTAATTCTCTTACAATAGGAGATGTGGACTATAGCGATGGGGGTAGCACCGTACTTAATGATGTCACTGCGGCTGTCGGCATAAATATAAATACCACAGGCCTTATAACATTAAAAGGCTCGCTCATTTCAAATGGCAATGCTACCGGTATTATATACCTGGCAGGCAACGTAACGCTGTCCGCTCCAAATATAACCATACAGGCAGACAGTAACGGCATAGGATTCCGTCAGGCGATAGACGGGGCATGTAATCTTACCATAAGCGCTCCGGATACCCACGATATCACTATAACAGGTAAAATAGGCAGCGCCACTCCTCTCAACGATCTTACCGTTAGCGCCGATACTATAACTTTTTCAGACACCGCCCAGATAAACGGTAACCTCATCGTAAACACCGGACTGCTAAATACGGCAGACGATATAACCGTAAATGGCGGCAGTGCTACGGGTAGCGGCACCATAACAATGTTCGGCGGAACGTTCATTCTCGATGGCACCGGTAATTTCGGCGGAGGCAATGACTGGAGCTTCAATAACCTCACCTTCGGTAACGGAGCAGGGGCTACCGCTACCACCACGACAGGCGCAGGTAATATAACGGTGGATGGGCTACTCACTATAGAATCCAACCAAACGCTCGATGCCGGAGCGCCTGTATGGATCCTGACAGCGGCCGGGACGCCTTTTGTCATAAAGGCCGGCGGCGTATTCACCCCCGGGATATCTACAGTAGCATATGCCGGCGCAGCCGCTACGGACGTCACAAGCACCACATATCATAATCTATGGGTAGGCCAGGCAGGAACCATATTTACGGCGGCAGGAGATATCAACGTGAACAATAACTTCGAGGTAGCTTCCGGCGATTTCGATTGCACAAACCGCACCCTAACCATAGGGGGGGATTTTACGGCTAATGCCGTGGGGGCGCAATTCAATCCAGGAACAGGCGAAGTCATATTTAATGATAATTCTAAAGTAAGCCACATCCACGGTACGACATTCGATGACCTCACCTGCACCACGGCCGGTAAGACCCTGGAATTTGATGGCGGCGCCACAGAGACTGTTAATGGAATATTGACACTCGGTAACGCCGCAGGTAATGTCACCATACAGGGAGCTGGCGGTGCCCAGTGGACGTTAAATCTCGTAAGCGGTGATTTCTCCAACGTATCTTTCGTAGCAGTCAGGGATTCGATAAATGCTTACGGCGTGGCTACCAACACCTGGGCCAATCCCGCCAATTCGGTAAATCTAGGTAACACAGTAAGATGGTTCGGGTCGAACCCTGTAGATCCGCCGGTAGAGCCCCCGATAGTCGACCCTATACCCAATCCCATAATAACACTGGTTACTTTTGACGATGCCGATTACGAAGAAGGTAAGAAGAAGCGTAAATACCCGAAGGGAAGATATAAGACAGCCGTTATAGTGTATGAAGGCGTAGTGGTAGTCACCCCATACGACGAGACAGGGGAGCATCCTGAAAGAGCGGCAAGACTGACTAGCGGACAATCGGCAACGCAGATAGGGGAGATTAAGTAAAATTTGTACCAGGTGCTAAAGTCATAATTCGTGGTGTAAGCACCTGGTACAAGATAACGACCTTTTCCCGTAGAGAGTTGTAGTGTCTTTTAAGCTTTTACGAAGATGGATTTTGGATTTTTCGTATACCTCTTCTACGGTTATAGACTGGACGCACTTGTTATCTCGGCAAGAAGAAGTCCTGTGGTTGTAGGCGGAAAGGCACGGACTGCAGGCAAATCTTTTGTATATTACGGTCGTATTGGGACCGAGAGGGGCATATATTATAGGCGTTTCAGGCCCGAAGAGGACTATCGTCTCTACATTTACGAGCGAGGCAAAACTTACGGCGCCGGAATCATGGCTTATAAAAAGCGACGCGATCCGGAAAAGCTCCAAAAGCTCCCCGGCGTCTGTTTTGCCTATAATGTTTACAACCCGCTCCCTGTCGAAAATATCTTTTATTATTTGCGATTCCGGACATGATGGCCGGGTCTTACCGATCAAGACTATAGCTACGTTTTTATCGGCGCAAAGCTTTCTTGCCAGACCGGCATAATTCTCTATTGGCCATTTCCTGATGGATAGAGCATCATCCAACCCGGGATTCATTACCACTATAGTTTCACATTTTACGCTTCTATTATTACCCGTAATAAGTTTATTATGTAACATTTTTTGCGCCTGGTAATCGGTCTTTGGCGCGGGAAGGCGTAAAGGCCATTCTTCCATGGGTCTTCTGGGAAGCGCCCAGCTTCGGCCCTCCTCGCCTAAGGAATTGACGAGATTTATGAAATTCCTGCTTATATGTACGTGGGGGTTATACATTACCTTATGCGTGTAGACATCCGCCCTGTACAAGCCTTCAAGCGAGAATCTATGGAACCCTGCCCTTCGACAAGCTCCCGCCGCCGATACTAAAATACTTGAAAATCTTGAAAATAGTTCCATGTCTATCACCGTATCTATGCCGGCTTTACGGATTTTTACTATATTCATCAAGGTATCCCATACTAGAAGGCGCAGACAACTGCTTCGGGTAGTTATTATCCTTTCATCCGGTATTATGCCTAGTATCCTGACTCCATCCGCGTTCTTATCGAATATCCAGAAATATATCCGGGCATCCGGGTATCTGTCTTTTATCAGCTTTATGGCGGGATAAGAGAGTATGGCCGAACCCATCTCGGATAGCTCTAAGAGAAGTATGTTTTTGGGTGGGGGAGGATTTTTTTTCCGCGGGAATATCTTGGACAGATTATAGATGGAAGATACGGCAAGGCATATCACGTTTCCGGCCCAGTAGTCTATAAATCTGGCCATTTTTGGCTTCATCTTCCGGACCTTTTCATTTCTTCCATATGTTTTAATGCCTGAGGATACCCCGGTTTCAGTTTGAGGACAGTTTCGAATTCTCGTTTAGCTTTTTCGTATAAGCCGAGATTTAAATAAATCACCCCGAGGTTATAATGCGCCTCCATGAGATCCGGAGCTATCTCTACGGCCTTTTCTAATTTTTCGAGGGCTTTTTCATTCATACCCTGTTTCAGGTATAAACTTCCCATATTGTTATAGCTTGGCGCATGGAAAGGCTGTTCCTTTATTATATTGTCGTATTCTGTAAGGGCTTTTTCGTAAAGTCCTTTATGACCGTACGCCTTAGCAAGATTGTACCGAGACGCTATGAACCCGGGTTTTAATTCCAGGGCTTTTTCAAATTCGGCTATAGCTTTATCCGTCAATCCTTTCTTTGCGTATAGACTACCCAGATTATTATGAGCATCAGCATACCTATCGTCTACCGTCAACGCATTCTTATAAGCCCATTCGGCTTTATCCAAAAGGCCCTTTGCCAGATATTCATCTCCCAGGCTTGAATATGCCCGCGCAGTCCCTACGGATCGCCTTAATCTGTCCTCCCAAAAAGTCGCGGGATCTTTCCATGCGGCGTTCCTGGTTACGGTCTGTGAACAATAAAACGTTATTAAAAATGCCAAAGGGATGATGACCGGCCATTTTTTATGTTTCAGCCTATCATAGTATCCCGTGAATAATGCCGCAATAAATAGCGAAAATCCCGCACATGGCAGATATAGGAACCTTTCTGCTATCGGTTGGTATGGGAAGAGGATCAGAGGACCCGTAAGAGCCAGGACCCATGCACCGGAAAATGACATAACGCGGTTCCTGTTAAAACCTGCGGATACCAGTAATGTTATCGCCATTATTGTCAATATGGAGAGGAATACTGAAGGTTCGGATATTGAATAAACTTTGGGGAAGAGGTATTCTACAGACAGATCGAATGGCGCGAATAGCAGTTTTATATAATACGCTATGTAACGGCTGCCGGCGAGGATTATATCGCGGTAGATCGATATGTCGGTCTTTATCCCTATCTTTATCGCCTGGCCGCGCATCATAGCTAAAAAAAATGTGATGTAAACAGTTAAGACTAATCCATAGGCGGCATAATAAGGTATCTGCTTTACCAATCTTTTTTTCCATCCGCTGTCTGATGTGTATATGTCTATTAGTGGGATAACAGCCATAAGCACGACACCCCATTCTTTAGATAACAGCGAAAGGACAAAGAATGATATAGACGCGAGATAACCGCCGATCTTTTTTAACGCCACATTTGTTCCATAGGCTTTAAGGTAGAAAATAATCGCAGCGAATATAAAGGCCGTTACGAGGGCATCTTCCCTGAAGCCTATGCCGTTGACCACCTCTGTTTGCACCGGGTGTATAAGAAATAATATAGATCCCAGCAGGGCTGTGTAGGATGGGTCTATATTCTTTGTCATCATCGGGACAAGCCGCTGAAGAAGGAAGTATAAAAGCACTCCGTTAAGCAGATGTATGAAGACATTTGTGAGATGGTAACCGAAAGGATTCGATTCCCAAAGTCCGGAATCTATCATATAGGTCAGGGTTACCATCGGCCTGTATGTGAACTCCCCGGATCCGGCAAAGTAATAACCTGTGAACAGATGCTTTAAATTTTTAAATGACGAAATAAAAGGATTTTTATTAACTACCAGTTCATCGTCATATACGAATCCGTTAGCCAGTGAATTAGCGTATACCGCGAAACCGAGTAGTATTATGATTATTACGGCTATTATATTATTCAAACGTGGGATTTCTGTCATGCGAGAGATGCCTCCGCGGCATTTTTGATCAAGTCGATATCATTCTTTCGAAGGCCGTCATGCATAGGTAACTGCATAGATGTAGCATAGATACTTTTCGTGACCGGATAATTATCCGAAATCCCCATATAGGCAGAGCAGTCATCCGTTATTTCGCTTCGTATTCCGGCGTCAACGCCGTATTTCAGAAGTTTATACCTTAAGCTTTCCAGTTTTTCCTTAAGATACGGTAATTTTACCACAAAGAAATAAAATGTTCTATTTTGAGTTTCATCGCCCTCCTGAGCGCATACGATTTCCTTAAGAGAGCGAGTAAGGGTATAGGCGGCGATGCGCCTTGCAGCGTTCTTTTCGTCAAGATCTTTGAGTTGTTTCAAACCCAATATGGCCTGTATATTGGCAAAGCGGCTGTTTCTGACGTTTGTACTTTTATGCGAAGCCAGGTAAAAATTTTTTATAAAGGCACCCGTTCTATTCCAGGCCAGGGCCTTTACCAGTAGAATATACAAGGGCGATATTATGACCAGATGCTCAAAATAAGAAAAAAGTATCTTTAACGCAAGGCGGCCGGGTCTGTAAGGACATCTCTCCGATATAGTTTTCAGTTTTTCAGCTGTAGTTTTGTCATTGGTAGTTATAACACCTCCGCCGAAGGTATTGACGGGCTTTATGGTCTCCAGGCTGAAAAAGGCGGCATCTCCTATGGCGCCGGCCTTTTTACCTTTATAAACAGAGCCTAAGGCGTGAGCGCAGTCTTCGACCACCAGTATGCCGCGCTTCTTAGCTATGGAACATATCTTGTCCATATCGCATGGAAGGCCAAAAATATGAGTGGCTATTATTACCCTGGTCTTTGGCGTAATATGCTTTTCTATCAGCAGCGGATCTATATTAAAAGAACCGGGTTCGATGTCAACGAGCCTTGCTTTGAGCCCTCTTCCTTCTATGATATCTACGAGGTTTTTTAGGGTATAGGCGCTCATAATGACTTCTTCGCCGTCTTCCAGGCCAAAAGAAGCCAATATCATATCCAGGGCCTGCCGCCCCGAGGAGACTGTCAGGGCAAATTCTGTTCCTATATATTCAGCAAACTTTTCTTCGAATTTTCCGATATCGCCGCCTTTGCAGAAACTGCCGTCGATCAGCGATATTAGAATATCTTTGATCTCGCCTTTATAAAACCTGGGTAGCCTTCTTCGTATCATTTGTCCGATAGGGTATCAAATAAAATTTCAACCGGCCTTAGTAAACGCCCGATATCGATATTGAGCTGGAACCGGTCCATCCAGCAATCGCAAACCAGGCCTTTTTTAAACTTTCTTCTGATATCCGTTAAATTAACGGAGCGCCATATTTCCATAAAATCGGAATCTTTCAAGTTTCCTGCGGGAGTGTTTGGCAAGGCATTCATCTCGTGGCAGGGGAATACGCTGCCTTTATGGTCCAAACCCGCAAAGAAAGTCCCCGCAAGGCATCGATAAGTTTTTTTTGTAT
Source organism: Candidatus Omnitrophota bacterium (assembly GCA_017993955.1). Taxonomy (GTDB): domain Bacteria; phylum Omnitrophota; class Gorgyraeia; order 2-01-FULL-45-10; family 2-01-FULL-45-10; genus JAGOLR01. The sequence goes on along the minus strand of JAGOLR010000007.1, from coordinate 32,969 downwards.
TTAGTGTACCGAAGAAAAAATCCGGGATAAGCCTGTTATATGCGGTATCAAGATACCGGTGATTTTTAAGAAAACTATCAAAGTGTTCCCTTATACGCTGCTCTTCTTCCGGATTTATCTTCATCGAGTCAGGAACCCTGTATCCCAAAACGGAGTTTTCGTATATTGGTTTCAGAGATAATCTGTCCGCTCTGTCTTTCACAGATCTTGCGATGTTTTCCAGGGATAGACAGTTCAGCCTGTTTACGAGGCACCGTACCTCTATATATACTTCTTTTTTTAAAGCCTTTAAAGAGTCGAGGCCGAGTTGCACATTTCTGTAGATGCCATCCAGGCCCCTCACGCTATCATGATCTTCTTCGACATGGCTATCAAGGCTTATCGTTATGAAATCGACTCCGGCGTCCAGCAATGCCGCGGCCTTTTCTTTGAGTAGCAGTCCGTTGGTCGATATATTCACTACCATTCCGCAGGCCTTGGCTGTCCTTACAAGATCCTCTATATCCGGACATGTAAGAGGTTCACCGCCGCAGAAACTGAGGAACCATGTTCCCGCATCAGACATCTTCTTTATTACACGCACTTTCTCTTGGAAGCTTAGGCCGGTATCTTTTTCCTGTTTTTCATTTTTACCATGTTTCCAGGAATCGCAAAATATACATCTGGCGTTACAATAGGGAGTCACGGTCCAGACCACGAAGAGCGGACCTCGCCTGGGCGCCGAGCCGCTTGTGAATACGAAGGAATTATCGAAAAGGGTGGGAAGTAGTCTGCCAAGATTCAAGGATCGTTTTTTTGCCAGATATGCGGTCTTTCCGGTATGCATAAAACTTATTATATCATGCCTTGTAAATGAGGCGAAATTTCTTTGCTGCCGCCGGAAGGTTATGATAAGCTACAATGTATGAAGAAAACATATTCAATATCCGGCCGTCTCCGGTTTCTGGTCTACAACCTCCTGCGGCTGACGACCTTTTTTGGCTCGAAGGCTTTATTGTTTAAGGTAAAAGTTAAAGGAAGGCATAATATACCAAAAAAAGACGCATATATCATAGCATCAAACCACGTCGGTCACCTTGACCCTTATATATTGGGCACGATATTCCCGCGTCATATGTGTTACATGACCAATCCAGGCCAGTTCAAGATGCCATTATGGGGGCGCACCCTGGCTTTTATAGAGACCATTGACGCCGGCGGCTTTTCCGGAATGCGGATAGCTTTAAAGAGGCTTGGAGAGGGAAGAATAGTAGTATTTTTCCCGCAAGGAGAACGTGTGAAAAATACGATTATAGAGAGCGCAAAGCCCGGAGTGGGCGCTTCGGCTTTATGGACAGGATTAGAAGTGTTGCCTGTCAGGATATCGGGCACTGACACTGCGTTGAATATCAGAACTGCCGTTATTAGACCCGGATCTATAATAGAAGTAATTATAGGGGAACCTATGAAATTCGATAGCTTAGATTATGAAGGCAGAATATCGAAGAGTGCGCGTAAAGTGACAGATGTGATAGTGAAAAAGATTAACTCCCTTGCCGATGCGAATGTTTAGCCGGATGATCGTCCCCCTTTCGCTATATCCTTGAAAAGATGACCGTATAAGAGAGCTCCCTTTGCCGCCATATTTTTACCCGCGCGCTTAAACAAAGAAGTCCTGAAAAAAGGAGTCAAGATCAAAACGTTGGTTAGATTACCAATAAATACAAATGGTCCCCACATCAATAATCTGACTATCGTGTCCGGTATCCATCTGGCGAACTTACCTTTCATAAGAAAGAGCAAGGTCAGGTATCTATGACCTCTATTTACCGATAGAGAGAATTCCCGCGTAAACTCTTCGTAGTTATTACCAATAAAACCGTCCATTTTAAGTCGGTCGCGTATAGGCGTTCCCGGGTAAGGGGTCAGAGAGAAGAAGTTTATCTCGCTTTTGAACGGGAAGCGCAGGTATAGGTCTATCGATTTTTTTATGTCTATATCGGTTTCGTAAGGGTTGTCTATTATAAAGTCGCATATTACCGATAGCCCGTTTTTCTTTACATATCTATCAAGCAATTTCATTTTATCGATTATCATATTATTAGAACAATGCCTGTTGTATACCTCTCTATTTATTCTCTCCGAAGCCGTTTGGATTCCTATCTCTAATATTTTAAGTCCGGCATCTACCAGAATGGCCGTTTTTTCGTCTGTGATCGACGCGGGCGTGGCAAGGCATGAAAACGGGATAGATAGCTCCCTCTTCCATATCCTGCCGAAATTTTTCAGCTCTTGAGGCCCATGTATAAAAAAATCATCGTCGACAATAAGCGCCATATCCCGGAAAAACGGGAATTTCTCCACGGCGGGCTTCACCTCTTCGTCTATAACTTTTTCAAGATCTCTTCTGCGTAGCTTATTAGAGCCGTACAGATTGTTTAATTTCGCATTTATGCAGTAAGAGCAGTAAAACGGGCATCCCCGGCTAGTCATAGTGTAGAGCGTGGTCTTGCCTATCGGGTAATCTGCAAAGTAGTGGGATAGAAGCTCCGGGGTTAAAGCAAGGAGTTTCCCCATATGTATAAGGTATCTGTCATCGCAGGTGTATTCATTAGGTGGCAGATCATCAAGATTAACTATAGGAGGCCGCAGTGGATTTTTGCATATTTTGCCTTCACGATTTCTGATCCAGAAATTACGGATACAAGAAACGTCGAGACCTTTCTCAAGTCTATCCAAAAATTCCGGAAGGGCCTCCTCGCACTCACCCATACCGACATGATCGACATATGACAAGGAATCCTCAGGCATTACCGTAGGATGGATCCCGCCCCATACTATAGGCGTACCAGGCTGTATTCTTTTAACGAAGTTCGTAAATTCTATGGCGCAGGGCAAGCTATTTGACATGAAAGAGACTAAATAGGCTCCGGTATCTTGAAATTCCCTTAGCCAATCTTCCGGATCGAACTTAACGATATTATTTTTGATGGAAGGTATATAGACTATTTTGACTTTGTGTTTATTTTTGCGGAGAATGGATGCCAGTATATTTACTCCCTGGCCCCATATGTTATCGGTGGGGTTTACGAAGACTACATTCATGTCATTTTCTATGCAAAATTTTGCGAAGCAGAATGGCAGACGCAGTTAAAACCTATTTAAGCCGACAGATGTCCTGCTTCGCTCTCCAACTCGAAAACAATGGTAGAGCTTCGCAGGGACATTCTGCTTTCAACTTGTTGTAATTTCTGCGAAGCCATACCCGAGCTTTGCTGATTGAATGGCGAAGCAGAATGGCGGAGAGGGAGAGATTTGGTTACTACGGCCCCGGAGGGGCCTGCGTAACCTCCCCTCGCTCGCTGTCGGCCAAAGGCCTTTTCCTCGCTCCGCTCGGCGCTCGCTCGCTTCAAATCTCCTCACATGCCTTATAATGCTGACTAAGACTTAGGAGATATGGCGGAGAGGGAGAGATTTGAACTCTCGGTACGGCTTTTGACCGTACAGCGGTTTAGCAAACCGCCGCCCTAGGCCACTAGGCGACCTCTCCATTTGCAAGCTATCTCAAATGGCAAATGGATCTTGAGCTCCGAAGGAGCGAAAGATCTTTAAAAAGCTATGCCGATTAATATTATATCAGATTTTCAATCAGACTGTCTTAAAATTTATTCCTGCTCGTCTCTCGCGGCTTCTATAAGCGTCTGGTCCCTGCGGAATTGTTTCTGTTTGCCTCCCACATAGTCGTTCACCCTTACATATAGATCGGCCCATGAGTCGGCCGCCGCTTCATTGTATTTACCCATCTCTTCTATATAAAGAGCCAGGATATCGGGTAGTTTTTTGTTCATCGATTCGGCTATTGACCGCAGATCCCTCTCTTTCCCCGACCATCTGATGACGACCTTGTCGCCCATAAAGACGGCCGGCAGAACAGAAGTCGTCTCCACCAGTTCCCCGCGCATAAATATAGCTACTTTGCGGGCTCGGTATTTTTTCATCAGCCTGTACAGCCTTCGCTTGCCGTTCTCATTGAATGTGAAGCGTATCAGGTATCTATTGCGGTTATTCATGGAAGAAAATACATCGAGTTTTTCTATATCCCTGTCGGCAAGATAGGGGAGGGTGCATATATTGAAATTTTTGCCGTCTATATTTACATTGTCGCAGCCTCTTCTTTTAGACTCTTCAGCGGTCAACAGCAACCGGAACTCGACCGTGTTTTGGGATGCCTCGGTATTTCTTATGCAAAACAAAAAGGACGGCATTATTAATCCGATAGCCGCCAGAGACATAAAAAACTTTTTTATAAAAAAAGTTTTCATAAAATAACCTGTTTTGTTTGTTTTACAATATCGAGTTAACGATAAAAAATTATATTGGGTTACCGCTGTTTGTAGGCTGGGCCTGATTTTCTCCCGCAGCGGTATTTGTAACAAGACCGCCTGTTCCGATACCGGCAGGTATGGCAGTTTGGGCCTGCATCTGTTCCACCTGCATCCTGGCGGTGCCGGCTAACAGGTCATTGGACGCCACGGCGCTTTTGGTCAGGTCTTCCGGCTTATAGGGTGAAGCTTGAGTCAGAGGGCTTCCGGACTCGTTCTCGTATGTGAAATATATATTACCGTCTTTATCCGGTTTTACCAGAGTCTTAGTGGCTATGCGGTTATTTTTGTCATTGTAATAAGTGCAAGTGTAGACTGTTTTGCCGTTCTTATCCCTGGTCTCCGAGCTTTCGCGCCTAGTCCCATCCTCGGTATATTTTGTTGCGACGCTTCCTGTTACCGTGTCGCTTGTACCCTTATAAGTGGTCTTCGTAGAAGTCTTTCTTGTGCCGGTCTCGGCATCGTAAGTATAAGAAGTCCTTGTCTGACTTATGGCCCCGGTGGCCTTATTAGTCGTCAAGGTCTTTTCGGAAGCGAGTTTGCCCTCAGAATACGTATAAGTGGTCAGCGCCTCAGTGGATAGATCTCCCTGGGTATTATACGAATACTTTACAGATGAAGTCACGGCTCCAGAGCTATCGAGCGTGTCTTTTCTAGTAAGCCGGGTTCCGGCGTTTGTGTAGTAGCTCTTTTCTCTGGAAGAGGCGCTCTTTATTTCTATAGCTGTGACCTCACCCAAATTATTGAAAGTGGTGGTAGTCTCTCTGTCTTTCCCGTATACCGTAGTGGATACGACTGTGCTTGCACCTTTTATAGTGTCTACCTGGGTAAGGGTTTTCCCGGTATCGTAGTAGTATTTTTTGTGGTATGAATTAACGGCGGTTTTCGAATCGGTATATTTTATATCCTCGGACTTTATGCTTCCATCATCATAATATTCGTACTTAGTAACGGTGCTCTTTGTTTTTGTCAGGCCATCCTGCGAATATTCATATTCAGTCTTGGATATTGTCTTCCCGGCCGGTCCGGAGGCATCTCTGGTGACAGAGGTAAGGAGCTTACCTTCGCTATTGTAAGTCATGGATATATAGATCATCCTGCCGGACGCGAGATCATATTTATCGCTCTGGGTTAGATTTGGTCCGGTGTATTCCCTGTGATAAGACTTGGCAGGGTCAATGTAGTTGGTGTATTTTACATCCTTTACAAGACCCTTGTAGGTCGTGATCGTTTCTGTTGTTCTGTTCCATTCCGTGTTATATCCGTAGGATGTGGTGGCGGTTATCGCGCCTTCGGCGTTTTTAGTTACTGTTTTGGCTATTTTGCCGCCTTTATTATAAGTGGTGGCTTTTGATGATATCAGAATGCCGCTACCGGTGTATGTATCCGCTCTGATCTCTCTGCCGAACCTGTCCTTTTCGTATGTAGTATAGTTAGGCTTTATTTCCGGCAACCCATCGTCATTTCCGATATCTATAGGGCTCTTCCAAGTTCCGTAGTAACCGAATATATTTCTACCGGGCAATGGATCGGCAAATAAACCGGTTCTTGGGCCCGGGCCTCTTAATATCAGACCATTTACCTCGTTCTCACGGCCTCTGAGCGTCAATATAATTTCTTCATCTTCGTCTGTTTCCTGAGCATAGGCAAAGTCACTCCTGCAAGTCATATTAAGTGCAGACAATATAACAATCATGATAATGTTAAAAAATTGTATTTTTCTCGTAATTGGGCTCATAAATGACCCCTTTACTGATTTTAAGCTTATATTCTCTTAATAATATCCCTATATCAAGTATACCTGTAGATGGATTATATGCAATATTGCAACTCTTACTTTTATTTTTTTAACAAGTAAGTAAATTTATTATAATCGACATAGCACTTCATATTATTTTAGAGCGAGACAATTAACTAAGCGATGAATAGGCGAGGGCTACTTTATTCAATGCTTTTTTGGTTAACCCGAAGCATATCTTTTTAGCAGTAAAGGTCAGGAATATTCCAAAATAAATTTGACAACGAGCATTTCATTAGGTATAATGTAAACGCTTACAGAAGGAGCCATTTTAAATATTTTATGGAAAAGATCACCATAAAACATATAGCAAATAAACTAGGCCTTTCAATAGCTACGGTCTCCCGCGCAGTAAATCCGCAGACACAGCATCTAGTAAAAGAGAATACCAGAGATAAAGTCCTGACACTTATAGAGAGCGAGCACTATATACCAAGCCCGGCCGCCAAGGCGCTTGCTACAGGGCGTAGCTATAATATAGTCGTCTTTTTCCGTCCGGAAGCCTCTTCGGTATTTTTCGACGATTATTACAGCAAGATGATAGCCGGTTCTATGAATGCCGTCTCGGGCACAGATTACAATCTTGTGATGTCGGTCATAAAAGACGAGGAAGGGGGATTTGATATCGAAAAGGCCGTAAGAAAGATGGATGTCGCCGCCGCTATCCTCGTAAATTTCCTGGGAGTCCATAGATTATCGGCTAAGAACATATTCAATCTCGATGTACCCATACTCGTTATAAATCAATACCGCGAAGAGGAGAACCCGAACTGTTTTTTAATAGATAACTTCAAAAGCTCTTACGAAGCCACGCAGTACTTGGTAAATAAGGGGCACCGGCGTATAGGTTTTGTCCGCGGTCTGGCCAATGTCAAAGACGCACAGGACCGTTATCTGGGTTTTGTCCAGGCATTAAAAGATAACGGTATATCTCATAACGAAAGTCTGGATTACCAGACCGATTTCAGCGAGGAGGCTGCCATTTTCGCCGCTAGGTATTTTTTCAGCGGTAAGTCTAAGCCGCCTTCTGCCTTATTTTTTGTCAATGATACTATGGCTATGATAGCCATGAACGAGCTGAGAAAGCTGGGCATATCCTGCCCGAAGGACATCTCTGTCATGGGTTTTGACGGGATAGACGCCGGCAGGTATACCGATCCTCCGCTTACCACCGTCCTTCAGCCTATTTACGATATGGCCGGCGAAGCGGTAAGAGAGGCTATGAATATTCTGGAGGCTAAAAAGCGTTTTAAAGGGACTCGCTACTTTACCGCTAAGATAATAGAGAGAGGTTCGGTAGCGTCATACAGGGAATAAAGAGAGGAGGCAGCATGTTTTTTACCGAAAAGGAAAGGCAGATCATAAAGGCGTTGTTGGAAGAGGAGCTTAATTATACTCTGAATTGCGGCAACATCCAGGATGAAGTGATATCGAGTTATTCCGGTTCTCTGGCATCCATATTGATGAAGATGAATGAAGACGCCTTCAGGATCCCCAAGAACAGGTGTTTCGATTTCGTTCGCGGTAATCTGGCAAGCCGCCAGCTGGTTTAATATATAAAACCGATCTAATTCATTTTACAGAATCATCTCAAAGCCACCCGTCTAAGAAGTTCCTAAAAGTTTTTAATCCAAACGACCTAAGATCAAATTTGCGGCATCTCCTATTAGCGGGAGCGGCTCCGGATGTGCGATAGACTGGGCGCGCGAAATGTGGTATAATGCAAAAAAGAAGGCTATAGATGCGAAAATTCCTAATAATATTTTCCGTTCTTATTCTGGCCCTTACGCTGTATTCGCTGTGGCCGGTTACGGCGCTCTATCTTTTTAAAAGCGACCCCGCCCCTTACTCCAACGATCAGGCCATAAGCCGCCTCAAAAATAACGACGGCGGCTATTTTAAATTTATCGTGACCAGTGATAACCATGCCGGACTTATATTCGACGACAGCGCCGCGCTTAAACTGATAGGCAGGATGAATATAGAAGACCGGTTCAAGGATAAGATACCTATAGATTTTGTGATGCTATGCGGCGATATAACTTTCAGGGGCACTCCGTGGCAATACAGGATATTCAACAGGCTTCGGTCTATTATCAAATACCCCGTAATAGCCGCCGCAGGTAACCACGACGACGATTTCCCGAAAGATGACAAACTTTTCAGCAAATATGTAGGCAAGAGAGAGTTCAGTTTCACAAACCGCAACTGCTATTTCATAGTCGCCGATAACAGCACCAATGACCTCACTGCCGAGCAGTTTAAATGGCTTGAGGAAGAATTAAAAAAATCGGAACCATACGCCCATAGATTCGTAGTAGTCCATAAGCAACCGCTATCTTCTTACCAGCAGTCCTGGTATCGCCCGGGTTTGAGTAAATGGTCCTATAAATTCATGAAGCTTTGCGAAAAGTACAAGGTAGACATGGTCCTGGCCGGGCACGAACATATGTTCCACGAGGTTGAACACGGAGGGGTGAAATACGTAACCTGCGCCGGCGGTGGGATAATACCATGGGCCCCCACCTGGGACGGCGGCTACCTGCACTATCTTTCTATAAGGGTTTACGGCGACTATTTGGACTATGAGGTCAGGAAGGTATTTCCGCCTTTCTGGGAATTCCTGACCTATTATATGTGGAAAGACCTGTATTACTTTTTTAAGGACGTCATATTCTAGCCGATGCGCATACTCCGTGACTACATACTTAAAGATTTCTTCCACTCATTTACGCTTTCCATAGTCGTATTTACCTTCGTGCTTTTGGTCGGCAACATAATACAACTCGCCAACCTTATAATAAATAAAGGCATCGATATGATATCGGTGCTTAAGCTTTTTCTCTATCTGGTGCCGTGGCTTTTGGCCTTCACGCTTCCCGTCGCTGCGCTTACGGGCGTAATACTCAGTTTCGGCAGGATATCGAGCGACGGAGAGCTTATTGCCATGAAGGCGAGCGGCATATCGCTTTACCGTATCTCTACCCCCATAGTACTTATAGGCATAATATTCAGTTTTTTGGCCTTCTTTCTTAACGATCAGATATCCCCGAACGCCTCATTCGCTTCACGGCGCATAATAAAGGAGATAGGTATAAAGAGGCCTGAGGCCGCGCTCGAAGAAGGCACTTTCATACGCGGTTTCGAGAATTACGTGATATTTATACACGAGATAAACGGAAATAAATTCCGCAACATAAGGGTATATCAACCCCAGGACGGCAAGCCCACCAGGACCATAGTAGCCGAATCTGGCGAGATCAATACGACTCCGGAAAAGAACATGGTAGAGCTTAAGCTCTATAACGGTACCAGCGAAGAGCCGTCCGTTACCGACCCCGACACTTTTTATAAATTGAATTTCAAGACATACTCGATGTCCCTGGATCTTACGAAGATAATAAAGAAGGAGAAGATAGATAAGAAGATGCGCGAGATGAATATGAAGGAACTCGGCGCCGAGATAAAGAAATTCATAAACCAGAAGATGGATCCCAGACCCGTTTATGTGGAGATATATAAGAAGATCAATATGTCTGCGGCCTCATTTGTTCTCATATTGATAGGTATCCCGCTTGGGATAAAAGCGCACAGGAGCGAGAAGTCGATAGGTTTTGGGATAAGCCTGGTTATATTCGCGGTGTACTGGGGCGCTTTCCTTGGAGGGGTCGCGGCTTCCCTGCAGGGTGCCGTATCGCCTTTTTGGGGAGTGACGTTACCCAACATAGTATTTTTCATAATAGGGCTAGTCTTATTCATACAGGCCGGCAGACGCTAAAAAATAAAACCAAGAAAGGAGTACTGCATGGGTCTTACCAAACAACGCCAGATCAGGATGAAGCAGAAAGAGAAGAGGAAAAAGAGGCGCAATCGTATAACCAAAAAAGGCCAGAACGTCGGGGAATATTTTTACTCCGGTTATTACATAAAACTGGGCGAATAACGCGATGGAAAATATTTACGATGTCGCTATAATAGGCGGCGGCCCCGCGGGCCTTACGGCGGCACTTTATTTATGCCGTGCCAGGATGAAGGCTGTGCTGATCGAGCGCCTTATGTGCGGCGGGCAGATATTGATAGCGGACACAATAGAGAACTACCCCGGTTTCCCGCACGGTGTAAAAGGGCCGGACCTGGCCGAGCACTTCCAGAAACAGGCCCTCCATTGCGGCTTGAAGCTGGAATACGGTGAGGTTTGCGGTATAGTCCAGAAAAAGACGGAGAAGGAGCCTTTCACTGTAGAACTTGCTGGAGGGAAGAACATCCATGCCCTGTCAGTCATAATAGCGACCGGAGCGGACTGGAATAAACTGAATATACCCGGAGAGAAAGAGCTGACCGGCAGAGGCGTGTCATATTGCGCTACCTGTGACGGCCCCATGTGTAACGGCAAAGAGGTGGTGGTCGTCGGTGGCGGTGACACTGCGATAGGCGAGGCGGTATTTCTCACAAAATTCGCCCACAAAGTCACTATCGTACACCGGCGGGATAAATTACGCGCCACCAAGATAATACAGGAGAGGGCCGCTGAAAATAAGAAGATAGCCATGTGCCTTAATTCAGTGCCGGTGGAGATCCTGGGTAAAAGCAAGGTGGAAGGCGTGAAGGTGCGCGACGTCAAGACCGGTCAGGAAAAGACCATACGCGCTGACGCTGTTTTTGTATTGATAGGTTTGAAGCCGAATTCCGGTCCGGTGAAATATATAGTTAAAACCGACGATAACGGTTGCGTCCTTACCGATGAAGATATGAACACTTCCGTAGATGGTATATTCGCATGCGGCGACGTGAGGAAGAAGCTTCTGAGGCAGATCGTTACCGCAGCAGGCGACGGGGCTACCGCAGCGTTTAACGCCGAAGCCTATGTAGAATGCATCAAGGAGACCGAATGCGGGTGGCGCCGCTCCAAATAAGCAAGCGTCTTTCGTATAAATAAAAATCGTAGGGCAGTGATACCGCCCTACGATTTTATTAAATGGTGCCGAGGAGAAGAATCGAACTTCCCACGCCAGCCTTTTCAGGGCTGCGCTCTACCACTGAGCTACCTCGGCAATATCTATAACAAGTTGTTGCCGATCTCGAACGAAGTGCGAGATCTCGGCGAAAAAGCAATTTTACGTATTTAATAAATTAACACGATTCGTCTTCTTAGTCAATAAGGAAGGGAATTTTTCCACTGGCATCCATTGGCGTAACCTTTAGGTGTTCCTTCCGCTTGCCGGGGGCTCGGATTAGCCATCCTCGCCCCCTGTGAAATTTTTTCGATGGTGAAACCTGGATCGGCATAAGGTATCGAAAAAATAACAGTCGCTTCAGGAACCCCAAAGGTTCCACCTGTGACAGTAGCGAAAAAATTCCTGGTGAAGCGAGCAAATCTTTTCTACAAGTTTCGAAGGCCATGGGGTAATGGGGGTCGGGCCATATAAATTTTTCTAAGATTATAGGTATTGCCTAAAGACTGTTAAAGCTGCTACAAGCATAAGAACTAGATATAAGTATATATAATCAGTAAAACCTAAAAATCCTTGAGAGAAAAATTAGGCGAGGCCCCCTTACCCCATGGCCAAAGGAAGGAAGAGTAAAAATTTATGAGAAGAGTGTTTAGCGGGAAATTGTTGAAGGTATATGTGATGAAGCGGAAGCTCCCACACGGGTTTACCGCTACGTTTGAGATGATACGCCATCCGGGTGCGGCGCTTATAGTGCCTATCCTGTCCCGTGACGAAGTCATAATGTTAAGACAGCTCCGACCGGTTATAGGTCAGTATATCTATGAGTTCCCGGCAGGCACCTTAGGCAGAAATGAGTCTCCCCGCGCCTGCGCCGCAAGAGAGATAATGGAGGAGACGGGATATTCTGCCGCTAAACTTACAAAACTCGGTTCGATAGTGCCGGTGCCGGGATATTCTACGGAACGCATAATAATATTCAAGGCCGAGGGTCTTAAAAAGGTGGAACATATACCGGAAAAGGACGAGGTAATAGAAACCCTGATATTAAATCGCTCGGAAGTGGAAAACCTTTTCAGAAAAGGCAAGATAACAGACGCCAAGACCATCTCCGCTTTAGCAATGTGTGGTTGGATATGATATTTTCAAAAGGATTTTTCCGATGCGATACGTCACCATCGACGAGATGAAAGCGATCGACTGCGCTGCCATAAAAGAGCGCGGCATACCGGCGATACGTCTCATGGAAAATGCCGGCCGAGCAGTTTTTAACGAAATTCTTAAGACAAAACTGTCAGGCGAAATAGCTGTCTTCTGCGGTTACGGCAATAACGGCGGCGACGGTTTTGTTATAGCGAGGTTATTGATAGAGGCCGGCAGGAATGTCTGGGTATTTCTTGCAGGGACCCCGCGGGAAATGACCGATGAGACTCAAGGCAATCTCGCAAAACTTACCTGTCTTAAACATGAGCCGGTCCGAATATCGGATATCGAAGGTATAGAAAGATTGTCATCCGTTTTATCGAAGACCGAACTTATTGTTGATTCCATATTCGGTATAGGTATACGGCCTCCGCTCGACGAATTCTATATTAAACTTATCGAAACGATCAACGCCTCCGGTAAATATGTAATCTCGGTCGATGTCCCCAGCGGTCTCGACGCGGATACAGGCAAACCCTTAGGTACGGCGGTAAAGGCGAAAAAGACCGTGACGATGGGTTATCCAAAAATAGGATTTAGATCTCCAGCAGCGGCGGAATATATGGGCGAATTGATAGTTGCAAGGATCGGGCTAGAATGAACAAAAAAACGATAAAATTAAGAAGCGGTAAGCTGGGTCTGCACAAGCCGGGCCATCCCTGGATCTTCCGTAACCAGCTTCTCAAAGATATCGATCCATCTATAAAGCCGGGCGATATTATCTCGGTAGTAGATCGCGACAATAAATTCATCGGCCGGGGTTATTATAATTCGCATTCGGAGATAACGATAAGACTTCTTACCTTCAAAGACGAGCCTGTCGATGAAGGTTTTTTTATTTCCAGATTACGTGACGCGTTTGAAAAACGCAAACCCATCCTGGAATACACCGACGCTTTCAGGGTGGTATTCAGCGAAGCCGACGGCCTCCCGGGGCTTATAGTCGATATGTATAAGAATACGGCGGTCTTCCAGCTCCTTACTTTCGGCATGGAGAAGCTCGAGCCGTATATCACTTCATCGATAGCGTTCGTGCTGAAACCGGCGTTCATTTACGAAAAGAGCGTATCTCCTTACAGGGAAATCGAGGGTTTGCGTGATGTGAAAAAATGGCGCGGCGAGGCCGGTGAAAATATAATAGAGATCCGCGAAGGCAGGTCGAGATTCCTTGTCGATATAGAACGCGGTCACAAGACCGGGTTTTATCTCGACCAGCGCAGGTCGCGGATGGCGCTTGAGAACATATGCAAGGGTAAGCGCGTCCTGGACCTATTCTCTTACACCGGGGGGTTTTCGGTGAGCGCGGCCGTATCGGGCGCTTCGGATGTGACCGGCGTGGACATAAAAAGGGAGTGGTTGGAGCTCGCCGAAAGGAATACGGCCCTGAATAGCGTTGCCGACAAGGTCAATTTTATAGAAGGCGACGCATTTGCCGTACTGAAAGATATTTGTGAGCGCGGCGAGAAATTCGATATCGTGATACTCGATCCTCCTTCTTTTTTAAAATCAAGAGAGTCGATAAAGACCGCGGCAAAAGGTTATGAGGAGCTGAATCTTATGGCGATGAAAGCGCTTAATCCGGGAGGCGTGCTTGCCACTTTCTCCTGTTCGCATAATATGCCTAACGAATTATTTAATTCTATTTTAAAAAAGGCCGCGACGCAGGCAAAGAGAGAGATCGGCATAATTAAGCGTTGCCATCAGGCGGAGGACCATCCGATAATAAGGACAATACCTGAGACCGAATACCTGAAAGGATATTTCCTTAAAATCTCCTGATATTTATATGAAGATAAATAGACTGACAGAAGACAATATAAAGCCTTACGGGATAATCATCGGCCCTAAGCCGGCCAAGACGCAGAAAGATGGTAATGGCTGGGGCATATTATTTAGGGAGAGCTCAAAAGGTTGGAGAGTGGCCTACCTCATATTGAGATCCAGAGCTATCAAGCGGCTGGAATGCCACAATAGTCCCGAGACATTCGAGCCGCTTAAAGGCGATGCTATTATTGCCTTGGCTAAATCAGCATCTCCTGAGAGTTTTAAGTTATTCAAGCTCGATAAACCCATATTATTAAAGAAATACGTTTGGCATGCCGTATTTACAGTATCCAAGGAAACGCATATAAAGATAACGGAGAATATAAAGCTTAGCTCAAAATACCATATTGTTAGAACATCAAAAATCTAGAATAGCTAATCTTGCCTTGATGTAATTAAATGATATACTTATATTAAAGCGCGAGATAGTAAGTTGTCCGGGTAGAAATTGAGGCATATTCGGGCAGCTTATTATTTTTGGTAGTTATTTTAAAGATTTCAAAAGCCTCAAAAAATGGGTGAAGACTATTAGCGTATGGAAAGCGCGAGACCTAATAGCCATATAACCTTGGAACAACGGTTCCGAAAAGGGCCACTTAAAGTGATGGTGTGTCTTGTCACTTTGTGGTCCTTTTTATTTAATATAGTGTTTACCGATATATTATTTGATAATAAAGCCTGGGCCGCCAAAGAGCCCTTGGAACCCACTCGCGCGGGTTCTATGGGGCCTGGCGGCACAGGTTCTTCTTTTAAAGAACTTAATGTAGAGACGTTCCGATTACCGGAGTACCTGGGCATGGTGCGTGACTCGTGGTCGTCCTCCGCCGTCATTGCGAGGAGGAGCGGAGCGACGACGAAGCAATCTCTAGACGATAAAGAGATTGCTTCGGTCGCCCCTTCGGGGCTCCCTCGCAATGACCGGGTCGTGATCCATATCCAGGACGCCCATTGTAACTATGCCGCGCAGCACAAGATCGCCGATATAGTAGGATACCTCCATAAAGAATACGGCATAGAGTCGGTAAACCTGGAAGGGGGTGCCGGTAACTACGATCTGTCTATCTTTGCCAAGATCCAAGACAAGAACGTTCGGGAGCAAGTATCAGATTATTTTGTCAAAGAAGGTCTTGTGGGCGGCGCAGAATATTTCGCGTCCAATAATACCGGCAAGGTGGTGCTCCATGGTCTTGAAGATCCCAAGTTGTATATGGCCAACCTTAATACATACAGAGAATCCCTAAAGAACAAAGATGAGATAGACCGCGCCTTGAAGTCGCTCTCCCTGACTTTGAATAGCCTTAAACCTAACATATATTCGCCCTCCCTCCTGGAATTCGACATGAAATACTCTGCCTATAAGGCCAACAATCTGGAATTTAAGGACTATCTTTCGTATCTTGTATCGAAAGCCCGTGAACGCGCCGTGGATATGTCAGGATTTAAAAACATCATACTCCTGAACCAGTCTCTTGCTTTGGAGAGCGGCATAGATTTCAAGCGCGCCAACACCGAGCGCGAAAGGCTGATAGACGCTCTCCAGAAGAACCTGTCTCAAAAAGAGCTGGAAGAGCTTGTGACAAAGACGGTAGAGTACAGGGCCGAGCGCTTATCCCAAAAAGATTTTTATTCCTATCTTACCAAAAAGGCCCGGTCGGTTGGCGAGGATCTGGCCCTGTATCCCGATCTTCAGAAATTCATCGTTTACATATCCACGTACGATGCGATAGAAAAATCCGCGATCATGGATGAGGTATCGTCGCTGGAGGAGCTGGTGAAGGTCTCTTTATACGAGAATGACATACAGAAGACCTTGAGCGGTCTTTCCAAGGACCTGACCCTCCTTAAGAATATATTCAACATCTCCATCACTAAAGACGACTACAGTTATTATGTCAAAAAGAGGACGGATTTCGATATTCGCCATTATATGGACTTCATAAAGAAGGAAGCCCCCAAGTATAAGATATCCCCGAACTTTAACGGAGACCTCGCCAGTCTCGATAAATATCGTTCGCAGATAGAGAAGTTTTATGACTACTCGTTTGAGCGCGATGAGGTGTTCGTTAAGAATATAAGTTCGTCTATCGTTCATCGTTCATCGTCTATCGTAAAAGAAAAAACAATGAACGATAAACGATCAACGATGAACGCAAATGCCGCTATCGTGATCACCGGCGGATTCCATACCGAGAACCTCTGCGAACTGTTCAAAAAAGAAGGCGTCTCTTATATCTCCATAATGCCCAACTTCAGGAACGATAATGGTTACCAATGCCCTTATTTCAGGCTTCTGTCCGGCAAGACCTGTACAGTCGTGGGCAACATTAAGAACGTTATGGCCAATTCTCTGGCCATTGCGAGCATATTGAGCGATATGGGTTATGAAGTCTACGGTAAAGACAGCCGCCTTCTCTTTGAGCTCCTTGCCAGGTGGCGCCAGCTGTCCCGGGAGGGCAAGGGCATAATGGTTGAGACAAGTAAGGGGCAATTCCGCGGCATAAGCCCGGAAGGCAATATCGTGAACGGCCTTTCCGCGGGTTCGTCGGGATTTGAGATCATATCTTTGGACGGTCTGCGTAACGAGATAGCCACAGGGAAATCCCCCATAGCGCCCATCTCTTCGCCATCTACCGGAGGCACTCCCGGTGTAGGTGTATTGCTTAACGAACCTACGGCTTCAGATATGGCTTCAGCGCCTATATTACTTATAGAGAGCTTAAGGATGCGATATGGCGATACCGGTAGACGTCAATTCGTAATAGATTTTGGCGCCGGCCGCGGGCAGCACGAAAAAGTCCTTGTAGAAGAAGGTATGGCAAACGTCCTTGCCCTGGACCAGGACCCTTTCCTTGAAGCCAATTTAGCGCCAATAATGGGGGCGGGGGTTTCAGTCGCCGTCTCTTCGGATCTCAGCGATAATAACACCGTATCGGCGGGGGCTTCTTCCGATTCTCCGTGGGCTGGGTTTAAAAGGGCCGATATCGCAGACGCGGGGTTATCCGAAAATATTGCCGATGCCGCAGTTCTTCACAGGACCCTAACTACCATAACGGATCCCGCAAAACAAAAGAGAGTGCTTAATTCCATTTACAGCTCTTTAAAGCCGGGCGGCCTGTTTTCGCTACTTGATTTTGCCGTTGTACTGCCGGAAGATCTTGAGGCGGATGGAGCGACTGTGCAAAGACGATATGATGTGAGCCGTAAACTTACGGAACGCCTTGCGCGGGAAGGACGACCGGAATATCAGAGCCTCCTGACACTTTTGGGGGAGATGCCTGGAAGTCAGCCCATCATGGTCCTGCCGCGTTCGGACGGGAGCTTCTTCGATTATGAAAATTATGGAGATAATATAGATACGCTTTTAGACATGATAAGGCGAGGCGAGGTTTCTTTAGAATTTCCGTCGGTCCATCTGACCATTGCCCAATACAGAAATATGCTTGAGGCCGCGGGTTTTGAGATAGTGAGGGAGGTGGCCATCCGCATACCGAAGAGATGGGATGTCGGGCGGACTACGCCCGCTGTAAATATAATAGCCAGAAAGCCTTTATCCCCCGCAGTATACCTTTATACTGCACCGCTTGCAATCGGTATTAGTGTCGCGGCGCTTTTTGTGTCTTTATTCGGAAGTTTTGGGATTTTCCCAGCGGCCATCTCTATCCTTATCGGGGCTTTAGGTGAATTATTCTTCACAAAATGGCGTATGTCAAATCTTGCCAGAAGTCCTTTAAGATCTCCTCCTCGGGAGGCTGCCACAGATGTTAAGAAGGCAGAGAATGTAGTCCCATTACAAACGGCCATTCCGCTAGAAGAGCTAAGATCGCTTGTGCCGAAGCTATTGCTGGGGGCATACAAAAAATTTAACGGGGACCGGGATGTTCCCGTTATAGCCGCCATAGGCGACGGCCAGACATTACGTTCGGAATTGGTGTCGCAACTTGGCAATTACGGCGATAATGACTTCGTAGCTATAGCTCTGGAGAGGTCCGAAAGATCCGGACCCTGGTATTGCATAGCTATAGATACGGCAGCTAATATAAGATCGCATCTCGACAGCCTTACGACGGATCTTACAAAACCCGTTACATTGGGGATGTTCGAGTTTCTTATAGATTTCAAGATATTTGACGCCAACCGCTTTCTTTATGTTAAACACATATCGATAGGCAAAGAATCTTATCTTGATAGTAAGGCGCCGGAAGGGGGGCAGAGCCTGCGCGGTCGCGGCATAGCTCCAATGGCGGTGATAAAGTCGATATCAGTTATATCCAAGCAATTCGGCGGTCTTTATATAGGCATGGATACGGTTGAAAAGCCTTCTTCCAAAGGTCAAGCGGTAGGCCCAGCTATTATGGAGAGATACTTCGCAGCTGTGCAGGCGGGTAAGTTATCTCCTGATGATGACAGACTGGCCAGATTCCCAGGGGTTTTAGACGTATCGAGAATGAAATCGGTTTATATAGGTGTAATACCAAGATCTTTAGATGGATCCCCCGCGAGAGAACAGCCGGCTGATAGCGCGCAGATGCGCAGTCTGGCGCCACAAGGTATCCAGGGCATCTCCGAACCCATGCATTTCGAAGCCTTCGAGCTAAAGGGACTCGCGACCGGCATGACACGTAGGGAAGTAGACGCCGAGACGGAAAAGCTCGCAAGACCCGAGGCAGCCCGTATAAATATACCCGGGGTGGTGGATGAGTCGGGCCGCGCCATAGAAGCGTTCCAGATGACGGCGGATGAATTGAGTGATATCAGAAAGGCCCTCGGGTTTGCTACTGATGGCGAGGTCGGCGCGCTTTTATCAAAGGCCCTATCTCAGCTCGGTCGCTGGGGCATACCGATTTCCGAGATCACCTCTAAGAAAACCCTTATAGCCCTACTTGATCAAGACGCCTCCCGGTATATGTTTGAAGACTGCAAAGACAACGCCTTCATCGGCATAAACAGGGATTTTCAGGAGCTTGCCGGTCGCGCCCTGAAGGCCAATAATCCGGATCTGGCCAGAACGATATTTATATCCGGCATTGCCCACGAACTGCGCCATGAGGCAGGGCTGGCAGCCGAAGATTTCTGGCTTGACGTCGAATTCATGAACGAGATGGCAAATGAATACGGGCTCAGCATATCCAGCCTGTATACGTTGAGTAATTACCTGGTAAATGAAGACTTTTTAAGGGGAGTGGAGGTCGAGCGGTCGCGGGATATTCTTTATGAAATGCGTCCGGATTTTTCCGGCCAGAATACCATCGATGTCCTGAAGTTTGAGGAGCATGTTAAAAAATTATGTTTCGACCAAGGTATAAACGAATATAGCCGCCGCACCCTTAACGCCTTTACCGTTATACCCGAACTTGCAAAAGGCATGTTTGATTCGGTAGGGGCGTTCATGTCGGCTATATTCCTGTATCGCAGCCCTTATATGACGGGGCCTCTACTGGGAGAATATGGGGACTCGGTAAATATATATCTACCGGGCAAGACTACGCCCCTTCTTCCTCTGGCCATGGCGGTGATATTACTGCAGTTACATTTCGGAGGGGTATACGATCTTATAAGGTTGATGGCCGCGGGAGTATTTATCCTCTCTACCATAGCTAGTGCTAGCGTATCATTGGCCTGGAATGATAACCTCATGCACGAGCTGATGCATGCGTATATAGGGCTGGCGGCTTTAAACCTGAAGGATGCCGCGTTATTTGACAGCGAAGTGGAAAAGGCGCTACCTTTCGTAGAAGGCAAATGGCTGGGCCCTGACGAGGGGATTGCCGATGTTGGGGCCAGCAGGGTATCTGTGCGGGCCATAGAGGATGTAGAAGAAAAGATAATAGAAGGTCTGGTCCTCGGGATAAAAAATGGGGCCATGATAAAGAAATACCCGGAACACGTGAAATCCCTGATGCGCCGCTCGGAAGATGTTTCGGATCTCGCCGACCTTACCCAGCCCACACAACCCGCACCCGTGACTAAAACCACAGATCGAGAAAATCCATTGAAACGTATAGTTCGAGGGATGTTCCAACCGCCCGAATCGCGATGGATAGGAGCCTACTATGGGACACTGGAAAAACTGTCGACCCGCGAAGAGACTATTTTGAATATATATGCCACAACCGGTGGAATTAAAGGACTTACCACGCTAGGGGGCGTATTCCCGGTTACGAACGAGGACCTGGCGAAATACCCGTCGCTGGATGAGAGCCTTGTCAATAACGCCGGGGCTCTTATTTCGGTCGGTCTCGGGGCTACCGATTCACTTGCTTCAGCCGCAAACGCAAGCCAGATCGTTAATATGGATATAAATGCAGCGGTCACGGATATCATATATCCGGCTATGGGGGTCCTGATATCGAGAGAGAAAGACCGTATAAAGATAATAGCCCGGATATTGTCACGCCGCGTTAGCATCCGGGAGCGGTGGGCGTTAAAGAATGCGTCCATCCAGGATGTCATCGATTACCTGCTAAAAAAACCGTATGACATGACTCTCGAAAACGAAACAGTCCGTATTCTCACCGCCGCGATAAAGGATTATGTGAGCGATTCAATCGTTGATATCAGACCTGACGACGATGAGCTGGGGGTCATAACTAAAGGCATATCGAAAGAGCATCTGATCGAACGTGTATTGGAAAATTATTTTAACTTTTTTGAAAGCGAGGGACATCAAGAATATTTAAGAAAATTTGCCGCGCTTTCGAAGGGGAGATTACAACCATGGTTCTCAACGCAGGAATCGATCGATCATATCCGCGCACTCTGGAACAATAACAGGGTCATAAGTGCCAGCGGTGACATAACCGGCAAGAGCCTGCCCGAGATATCAGATTATCTTTCGCGTCATGGGACGCCGGTGAAGCTAGTCTACGTTTCCAATATCCCACAGTGGAAAGCCGCAGATGTCGCAGCCGATGAAAATAAGGCGGCTATCGCGATGCGAGACCGTTTGGCCGCGAACCTTCCGTTTAGCTCAGATGCTCAGATGTTGTGGTCATCCATCCGTGGCCCCGGTGCCGAGCGATATGAAGCACTTGCATTAGTTACCACGCCGGTTATGGCAGCACCCGATGCGCCTGCGGCGGAATCGGTCCCGGCGATGGGTTCGACAGGTCGTGTCGCTCCATTTAAAATCGATCTGCCGGGTTTATTTTTGAGCGCGGTGCCTTATGATGGCTCGTCCAACCCGGAAACGCGGGGTGAGCGCATAGACCGTATACTTTTGGAATTACAGAGATCCGGCGCTGCATTGGATAGCGATTATGCCGAAGCATTATTGAGACGGGTAGAGTTCTGGCAACAGGAGGTTGTCCGGGAATGGCTGGAGACCGTGGATCTTCCTAGGGCAATGATAGGCCGCGGTAGAACGATGCATGTTTATGAAATTACACTTGGCGGCACCCCGGTTATTGTAAAAATCCCATCGTCCGATGATGACAGCGTGCTTAATAAAGTGCGGTACAGCTATGAAAATGGGATGAAGAAGCTGGGTGGGATTATGCCGGTATTGGTAGTGGAAAATGTAAAATTTAAAAACAAAAGAGCGCCAGTCGATTTTGTGATCATACAGCCTAAGATAACACGCCTTGTAGACATGAGAGCTACAGGGGCATCCGAGGAAAGTCTCGATAGAGGTTATGCGGAAGTGCGCGACCGCATGAAGGACAGGGGTGTTACAGACAACGATCCGAATGCGGACACCAATTACGGCGTCAATGATTCCGGGCAGGTTGTTCCTATGGACCCGGAGTTGTTCGAGATCGATAAGAAAAGCCCGGACCTCTGGGCTGCCGCGCCTATACCTCCTTATTTTGCAAATGCAGTCTCCAGCGGCTTGGATAATATCGTTTACGGGTTTATACGGGAAGATACGTTGGTTGTCGAAGCCATCCGTAGCAAGCTTAAGGAATATTTTAAGAATAAAAGCACCATTTCCGTTATAAATGAAACCGAACTCGCCAATCTGGCCGATGCCTTATATTTTGTGAAAGTTACGTCGGCAAGGATGATCACGGCCCAGACCGATTTTGCCAGAGAAGATCAATTGCGGCGTCGGTTTTCCGAAGAAGCGGCCAGGCGCGGCATATCCGTACCCGCAGACGTTGTTGGCGATCTGGTAGCGATGGATGTCAGGGCTTCAGTCCCCGCCGCGCCTGAGCCGAGTCTTCCCGGAAATGCCGGCGCGATAGATAAGAAGCTCTTCCAGGTCCTCGGCGCGACGATCGCCATAGGGCTTATCCTGGCGCCTATTGTCATGTGGTTCGAACCTAACATAGCCGGCCTCATGATGAATATAAATCTCGCAGATTTCGGGCAACATTCGGCGCTTTTTGCCGCTTTACCATTTATGGGCGGCATGGTTACCGGGTCTGGATCTGCCGGATCCCAGATCGATGAGGATGAGGGATTCAATAACTATGAAGACGAGATATTCAGACCGATAGATAATGAGCAGTCATTGCCGTTATCCAAACTATTCAATATTTCAGATACTGAGGCATTTATTCGAATTCCCGTTGCGACTATCTCATTTCTACTTGGTTTCATCGGCTACCTGTTGCCTACCATGATTAGCTATACTAACGTTGAATTGTGGCCTGCATCGGTTTTTGCCGGGGCAGTGATTATCTTAACTATATGGATTGGAGGTTCGCTCACTCTTGGTTACATTATAGGAGAAGCATTATTTTGGGGGCAGATTCTTCCTTATCTTCTTATAAGGGGAGTACCCTTTGCGCTTGATTTTATCAAGCTTACTATCGTAGGAGTTATATTATTGCCGTTTTCCGTAATAGAATTAATAATGAATCCCGCGCCCAAAGAGGAGCTTAAGTTTGATATTAATCAGCGGTTGTATAACGGGCTCCGGGGATCTTCAAAGGCTATGCCTGAACGCGCAGGCGGGACTTTCGCCATAGATAAGACTGACGTGAAGAAAGCTTTAAAATCATATCTGGCCGGCGTACCGCTCATCATATCGTCATTCTATTTTGTCAGCTTATTACAGCATTACGCTTTGCCTATTATGGCGGTATGGGCCGCCCTTCCTTTTGTCTACCTGGTTATAATGAGGATAGCCAAAGAGATGACGCCTGTAAGCGGCGAAATAAAAGATATCGCCGCGTCACGGGCAGGTGAATTAATGAAAAACTTAAGGATAACGGATACCGATGGGCGGGCGCTCACCCCGGCCAGACAGGATGAGATAATAGCGGATATCAAAAGAAGCTTGCTGTATCTTTACGATCGGAACGCCGGCGGAGCTGTCGGATGGAGCCTAAGGCGCTGGGGGTATGCCATATACATTAATGAGGAGGCAAAAGATAAAGCTACTTTAAATCTGATATTGGATCATGAGCTGGTGCATTTTTTAAGATTGAAATACGGGTATATTAAATACGACATACCGACCGCTGAGATATATTCCAATTTAAGGGCCATAAGCGAGACCGGCATCGACCTTTCGAAGTTATCCGACGGCCTGATAGGTTACGGGATGAAATTATTCGATGAAGTCAAAGACCCTGTCGAGCGTAACCGCAGGGCGGCGGATCACGCCAAGGAGGTGGCGGGAAAGAACTTATCAGGCGATAATCCGCACGAGCCTTTGTATACATATAATCTGGGGATAATACAGGCGGGCGTCATAGTGCGATGCTCCGAAGATCTATTGAGTGACTATCGCGATATTTACGGGACTCCCGAATCCACAGGCGGCATACCTTCCAGCTTGACGGAAGAACGCGTACGTTTATTTCTTATCGAAAAGCTGGCCAACGGCGGTAATTCAGAGGAGCAGAGAGGATATATAGCGCCGTTTGTGTCCGGCGTTGATATTGCGCAGGAAGCCCCTGAGGCGCCCTCCCCGAGTCTCCCTGGTAATGCCGGCGCGATAAATAAGACGCTCTTCCGGGTCCTGGCCTCCGGCGTGATAGGGATAAGCGTATTAGTGTTTATGCTAGCCACCTATTTTAACGATTTGGGTCCGAAAAATCCGCGGTTAGTTAATCCGCCATCATACTCTATTACCTCTACAGCTACAGAGCAAAGTTCGCCGTTATCTTCTTTATCTATAAACGATTACGCAGGCGCGCAAGAAGCCATCCCGGGCATGGCTGGTATAATGGCTGACGTAAACCGATCTTTTGTAGATAGAGATGCCGCGGCCAGGAATCTTATAGAGATAGGCAAGGCTAGTCCCGAAGCCATCCGGGAATTGAATAAATTTATAGGAGAATTTCAGTCCGGTATAAAGGAACCGGATCTTTCAACGGCAAGGTTAATAGTTAAGAGCATAGGATATCTCTTTAAAAGATCCACAGATCCGTACCGGATTTTGTCGGACGGCACATACCAGGAACTGGTAAGCGCGGATCAAGTAGATTATTTATTCAAGCTTTTATCCGAGAAAGGGGGCGATGAGGGCCTATTCCTGGATGTCGTTATCGCTTTGTACCAGATGGCCCCGAAATACGGAGGCATAGCCGCCGTAGATGCCGAAACCTCAAAAGCTAAAGAAGATCTGTCCAGGCATGTGATAGCGGGTATAGCCGGGTATATAGAAAGCGGCGCATTTAAAGCTCATAGCGCAAGTCATGTAATGGCGCCGCTTTTAAACGCCGCGGAAGATCATGGTTCTATTGCCGGATCTACGGATACGCTTGTTGAGATGATGAAAAAAATTATATTAGATGAAGGCTACGCACCCTCAATATACGGATTGGTTTCAGACGCATTGAGGTCATATAAGGACGCAGGTACCCTGAAGGCACCCGATCCTTTCATAGAGCTATTATCATCTTTTCCAAAAGATTCACCGCTTTCATCCCATTCTTGGGCTAACTATGAAGTATATACACATGAATATCTGGACAAGATAGTAAAAGATAGGGGTTTGACGCCTCAGGTCAGGTATTCGATAGCTATGGCCGTATACCATAATCTTGTGAATAGAAAGATAGAGATATCCGGCAGGGCCATAGAGGATATGATACGCCGCGTTATGGATGCCAGGGATGCTGTCGCGGGCGAGCCATTTTTCGCCCCCGGCATTACCGTTATTAATATAGTTCACGAGCCCGAGGCTGAAAATATGTTTGACGTTGATGCAATGAAAAAGGAAGAGGTGGGCTACGGTGTCGATGAAAGAGACATTAGATCGTTTCAGGGTGGCGCGAAAAAGAGCGAAGCATTAGAGGCCATAAAAGCTTCGCCCGGTCCTTTAACCGTAGTATTTCGAGGGCATGGATTGAAAAATGGCATTGCACTTAGTTCCGGTGTTTTTATAAGTGACCTGGAATTGGCAGAGGCATTTATGGAAAGGTATAGACGGTTTCCCGGCGCTCCCAGGCCAAAGTTAATGACTGGCGCATGCTATTCTTACGATTTTAATTATGAGGGAGTTTTGTGGCAGATGCTGAATTCGGGAGCTACCAGAGAACAATTACCTTACGTCTTTTCTGTAGCTGCTCCCGGTGGACTTGGTTATGGCGACGCGATCCCGGACGCATTGCTTGAACTGGGCGAAGCCTCAGACTCCGGAGCGTTACATGCCGGTCATTTATTGGAAGCTTTCAAAGCTACGGGAGCTGCCGGTATAAATACTTTTAGTCTGATCATTCCTGATATGTCGGTAGCGGAGGCCGGTCTTCCCAAAATTCAGGATAACAAAAATTTAAATGCAATAAATGAATCGACGATCGTACCGCTATCGGATCCCGTATATAACCGTATCGCGAATGGGGCGGCATCGTACAAGGATATATATGAAACAGCGTCTTTTTATAGCCGTATAAAAAATGCCGATTTAAAAGCGGCATTATCGGAATTAATGGAAATATATCGAGCGTCCAAACCGGAAGGTCTTGCGGAAAGAGTGCTGGAGATAGGATTTTTCGGAGTCAGCCCTTCAGAATTTCACGGAGGGGCGGATTACCGCCAAGCGGGTATCCTTGAGAGGGCGATCATTGCAGAGAATGATAGAGAGGAATTATCCGTGCCTGAACGCGGGTCGGTAAAGCGTTCATTTAATATAACAAAAGAAGACGGCTCCATAACGAAAATAGAGGTTACTGTAAAAAGAGACGATACTCTCGGTAAGGAGTTCGATATCAGTAGTACCGAAGGAGCGAGAGATGGCAAGACGGTCTACATAAGCCCGGAGGCCATCAAGAGCAATCTAAGGAGAAATAATTTACCGGAAACTGACGCGGCGATTATATCCAAAGCTATTCTTATACATGAATTGGCCGAGGCAGTGGGGATACAGATGGGGTATTCCGGCATTACCCGGCATATAGCGAGCATGGGACTGGATGCCCAATTCGCGGGTGATGAGGATGCGAGGAAGGTTTTAGAGCGCCTTTGGAGAGAAAGGGAGCTGGGCCGCTCGGCGTTCGGACCGGCGGATACCGCCGGGACCGCGGCTGCCGGGCTTATGCAAACACGCGCTGCATCAAAAGATGTGGGCGACAAAGCTATCCTCGAGATGGTCGAGAAGAGCGATATGTTAAGATCGTTTGAAGGGCAAAACATATCAAATGTCGAAGAATTAGTCAGGGAATTGAGAGAGAGGTCTGCCGGCGTCTTCAGTTTTCGCGAATTTTTAAAGGAAAATATCGGGCGAATGGAGGGCGGGTACAGCCTAGGGATCACAAATCTCCGGGAAATGTATAGAACTTTTTCAGAAGTTTTCGGATTGGCAGATTGGGATATCGCCTATTCAGAGATGGGAATCGACCCCGTAGAGAGCGACCACACAGCGAAATTTCTTAATGGCATCATCGCTACAGGTAAACCGATAATAGTTTTCGTCCCTTCCGATTTAAGGGATGGCAGTATCATTGAAGACGGAAGGCAGGTTAGGGCCGGCAGCGTGATGCGTGACGAGATAAATTGGATAGCCTCTCATCTGAAAGATCCAGGCATCCTCAAGAACGCATATTTCGTCTTTGGGGCATATGATGAATATTTCCCAGAAAGTATTTTTAATAAAACGGGATTGATGCCTGCCGAAAGCCTTATGGCTTTAATGAGGGAATACATAATACAAGACCTCAAGGCTAGCGCTGTCTCTGCCGGCGAGGCTGCGGATATCGGGTCCCTGGTACGAAATAATATAAAAATACATTTAGACAGAAAGGCCGCCGCGGATATTAAAAAGAATATGTCCATGCAACGGAAGATTTTGGCGCGCAGTTCTCTTGCTTATGAAGAACGCTTAAAAGAGATGCTACAACTTATGTTCGTCGGAAATGTGGACCCAGCCATAATCACCATGAAGATGAGGGATTACGGCCAAGAGGATAGCGTTACTCATGATATGTTTGATATGGCGGATTTTTTCAGGTTGCCAGCCGACACGCTTAAGAGCATATCTACGTTTGAACCCAATGCCAGAAAAGCGCTCGATCTGATAACACTGCTACCTGAGTTACATGAGAAAGCCCTTTCCTGGGAAAGGCCTTCCTCGTCGCCTGATAGGGCTGGGCCGGCAAGTTCTTCCATAGGGAAGGTCGATTATGTGGGAATAAGGGAGATTCGGGATATTCCTGGAGCAGATAATAAAGTAGAGATAATAGCCGTGGCGCGAAGAATGGGCAGATTTAGCGAGGAAGAGGTTATAATACGCGGAAGCAGGGCCCCGCCAGATGAAAGGTATGCCAATGTCGCGAAGATCGCCAGGACCCGTCCGGAGTTAAAATGGCTCGACGACGAGATAAGGAAATTCCTGAAGGCCAACCCTGGCCTTAACGATATCATAATAGAAGAAGTGGTTCTGCCTCAAGGAAGCGCATTGTCGGTATCAGACTTCTCAGGTATAGCGATATTACGCGACGCTCCCGGCGGTATACCATTAAGGGCGCTTAGTAAGGATATATACAGTAACCCCATAGCGCGTTTTCACGAACTCGCCCACCTGGTCCTGGAAAATAATCCCGGTCTTGCAAGAAAGATGGAAAATTATATGCGAAACCGGTCTCCGGAAAAGCTGGATACCATGTTATCGCGTCTTCCGGCATTCGGCGTTACCGATAACATGCGCTCGCATTATCTGCTAAGGGCCCTGCAGTGGCATGCCTTCGGTGATCTCGACACAGCGCTGACCGCGCAGATACGCGGCATCCAGGCCGATGCCATGAGATCTAGCGTGGCCTCGGGTGCCGTAATAGAAGATCATGGCTATATCCGGGATCATAGAGAAACACAGCGTATGCGAACCATGTTCAATATGTGGGGTTTAAAGTTGGACGCTATAAAGATAGTCGATTCGGCCGAGGCGATGGCGTTATATGAGAACGGCATCCTGTATTTATCCGCTAGAAAGGCTTTTTACGACTTATTCAGAGATACGTTGGCAAAAGACGGGTTCGATTATATCCTGAAAAATATCGTCTTTAGAAATTATCTTGCGAATTACAGCAAGGAAGAAGATGTCATACAGTATGCCGCGGAATATCTTTTCGCGCATTATAAAGCCCTGGAACTAAAAAAGCCGGGGGAGGCAACCGAAAACTTACTCCAATTTAAAGTCCTGAGGAACTCCGTATACAAATTCCTCCGCCAGGCCGGAGTGCCGGAACTGGGTCGCGCAAAACAAGTAGCTAATTTACTGAAGAAGACCCCTGTCTGGCATGACAGGCTGGTCGTTACGGGAGAGGACCTCGCCGAGGCCTTGAGAGGAAGCGTCTTTGAAGGCGGCACCGTAGCTAAGGCATTGTCTTCAAAGCTCGAGACCGGCGATATGGTGCTTTTTAATACGGACCGGGACCGTTTTACCTTGGGGAGTAAAGATATAGCCTATTTTATACGAGAGGCGATCTTTGCCATAGCGGGATCCGGCACAAGAGAATGGGATGAGGTTAACGGTATAGCAAAAAGATTGGCCAGATATTTGACAGAGAATACCAAAAAGACCGGAGGCTTTGATAATTTTGCCACGACCGCCGAGAATTTTATGAGGCCCACACCGGCCATAACGGTTGCGCCGGCTACATCGGCGGTATCCATATCAGTAACACCCACACCCGCTATAGCTGTTTCATCGAAAAAGACCGTAGTGCTGGGAACTCTAGTAGAAAGAGAGAAGCGCCCGGCTCCAGAGATATCGGATTCTACTTACGGATATAATGAAGAGCCCGAAGTAGAGGTTTCAGGAGCATTTCCACATAACTCTGTATATGGTTCAGCGGCGGAGCGCGAAAGAGTATACATATTGAACGACAGCGGATATGAGCCGGCTCTGGAGGCCATGGAACGCGGTATAGATAGCCTTAAAGTGGGAGGGCTTACAGAGTATGAAAAATTAGTTATATTTTCGAGAGATATCCTGGCCAAGTACCTTGTGGCGTTATCTATAGTGACCGCCCAGAAGGCACTTGCTATGCGTGCGGGCTCAACTGCCGGCCAGGCGGAACTTGCCGACCGTAGATTTAACGAGATAAAAAATTTATTGATCTCAGCATTAGAGGTCAAAGACGATCTAGGCATGGATGTATTTGGCGCGGATGCATATGAATTTAAAAGCCTTTTCGGGCAATTGGCAGATGCCGCGGCCGATGTCGGTAGTATCGGTAGCACTTTATTCGACAATATACGACAGTGTGAGTATTCCATTACGAATAATGTCCATATAGCGATAGAATCCATAACAAGGAAAGTAAAAGACGGCGAGCGGGTCATAGACTGTTCTTTCCTTTCGATGACGAGCTACACGATAAAGAGCCGCCGCTTTGTATATTCGGAAGTCGGCATGCTGCCCATCTATTATTTGGGAGATAGGATCGATCTGATAAATAAGGACATAGAAGCGCTCGGGTTTACATATCTGGGCGAGAAACACGGTGTCGTCGTTTCGGATATGATACAGATGGACCTGTATAGTAGGACGCTCCCGAGGCTAATGGGCCGGCAGACGGGTGCCCACAGGATAAATGCCCTCATAACCCGGGCATTGACCGTAGATTACGGCGCCGTGGATATCTCGGACCAGGATATCCTGGCGAAAATACTGCAGACCAGAGAGAACTCCACTGCCACACACGAGATGGATCACACTATATATGAATCGACCACTCCGCGGGGCAGGATGAACAGGATAGAGACCGAGTCTCTGGCGTATCTTGCTTCGATATGGCGCGGTACGGCAGAAGGGCCTTCGGGGAATTACACGGAAAAGGTGCCGTTCCGGTACACCGATATGCAAGATGGAAGGCAGGTCGAAGAGGATCAGTTTGACAGCGCATTCACCGATCTTATGAAGATACTGGATCTCTATATCGAAGGGCCGGTGCCATTTGCATTCATGCAGATATATTATAATTGCAACAGGGTAATAGTAGAGATCATGTCTAGGCGCCTGGGTATAGAGGCAAGGCCGAACGGTAAGTTTAACGACAGGTTATGGAACGCTTCTCAGATCCTGGAGGCATTATTAGACGATGGTAAATTCCCGACAGCTGAGGAGAAGAAGGAGAATTTAAAAAAGATCGCCTTTGATATCCGCCAAGAAATACTTGCGGATCCCGCCAGTATTAACTGGCTTGGCCTGTCTTCCACCGCTGGAGCCGACGGCATTTCATCTTCCTCGGTCCCGGCGAGCGTTAAACCGCCGGCTCCTGTCGCACCGGCTAAACCGGTTACGCCAGGTTCATATACTATCTGGGGCATTCCCCCGCCCTTCGCACCCCCAGGATCAGCTCCATTAAGTCCCGCAAAGCAGGCTACGGTCAAATTAGTAATATTGCAGAACCCTGTTAATAGGGTTCTAGGACTCATCGCGTATAATCTGAATATGCGGTTAGCTTATACGTTAAGGAAGGCCGTAAGGCCTGCGATCGCTATAATATCCATAGCGCTTATCATCCTGACAGTTTATTTTAATTTGCCTAAAAATGCAGAAGTAGCCTCGCCTGCTGCTAAACCTTCTCCTGTTATGACAGTTAAGCCGGAGCCTGATAAGAGTAAAGCGCCTGCAAAATCCTCCGGCGGGGACAGTCCTTTTATTCGTGATATGGCCAATACAATAGCATATCCTTCACCGAATAAACTATTTCCAATGTCGCAAGAGATTCCATACCGCCCGGCGCAATCGGACGAATTAAGAGCTAAATTGCAGCAACTTGCCGGCATCGATTTTACTAAACCCATAGAAGGTCCGCAGGCGCAAATATTGCTTCTCGATATCGCTCCGATGGTGCCGGAGATAGAAGCCGCTGTCAGAAATTTGCAGGCAGCGCTTTGGGATATGAGGCTCCTGACCCAGGGAGGCCGCCCTCTAGATGAAGTGGCGGATGGAAGGTTCGGCCTTATGGCCCATACCGCGTTATACGACTACAACAAAGACCCTAAATATAGAACAGATGCGGCAGTTAATAAGGCGATATTGGATCTCATGGATGTGATAGATAAAAACGCGAATCCGTATGGGGTATCATCTATGAGCCCTGTCATGCCGTCAAAAGGTAATCTCAGCTTCCTTAGAACATTTTTCATAGACCGGCTGGGGTTATCCCGTGAACTATCCGAGAATCTATATGTACCTTTGGTAGAAGAGTTTATAATGTTCCTCTTCCTGGCGCTGATCCCAGGCGACCTTGGCATAATATCCTATCTGGCGTCGCGCGTCATATTCGTAGCGCTCCATGCCTCACAAGATACCGGCATACCCGGCGTAGGCATCTTCCAAAGGATATTTTTACCGTCTCTTTATTCCGTAGTAGGGGTGATATCTTTTGCGGTCCTGTCGTATTTAGGAGTGACTACTGCAATATCTCTTAGTTTTATCCTTACAGTTATATTGCATAGCGCCGGTAACTGGGCGGTAGATATATTTAAACTGGCGCTACGTAAAGGCGTCCTTGGCTGGAGGCCGCAGAAGACCAAGGCATACGACACCAATACCGGCGAACCGCGTTTGTATACCGGGCCGGTCCATTTCGGGATTGGAGGCTCCTCATTCGGCATATACCACCGGTCTCACCTGCCGTCTTCGGTTAAAAATCTAATGACGTTATTACGAGCGACCGACTATTTGCTGGTGGATGAGAAAAACTGGACTATAGTTTATCAGTTCGATAAGGCAAAAAGAGATCTCGTTACTATCGGACGCAGGGATGAGAATCGTATAATCGTAGAAGACGACAAAGTATCAAGGCACCATGCGCATGTGATAGTCGATGGTAACCAGATTACAGTAAAGGACCTTAAATCGACGAACGGTACCCCGGCGTATTGCGATATCTCTCCGGAAATAGGCCGCGCGCTGGAGATCTCGGGATCTTTCCTGGATATCGAGATGCCTAAAATGTATATGCGAACCATAGATGAATACAGACTGGACCTCCGCGATAGCTACCGCAGTATGCCTTATGAGGGGCCTGTGGGCATATACCTGGGCCGGGATATATCTTTCATGATATATCGTTACGAAGATATGCCGGAATCTTATAAGGCGAAGAAACTTATATCCGAATCCGAAAGGTCGGGATATTTTCTGGTAGATGCGAATGCGACTTACCGTTATGTAAAGTTATCCGGCCAGACTTCTTATATAGGTGCCGGAGCCGGCTTAGATAACGAGAAGGATCTTTTGGTCTATGCCGACGTAGTTCCGCCGGACCAGATGGCAAATGTCGCCTTGCGGCACTGCGCGGTCTCTGTGCATAGCGGTATCATATCGGTCGAAAATCTGGATCCCGGAACGAGCACGGATGTAAAGAGATACAGGATGGCCCCGATAGATGCGGTGAAGAGATTGGAATGGGTCGACCCGAAACTTTACCAATCAGTCGATAAACCGGTCTTGAGCGATCTTAACCCGGAAAGGAAAGAGATATACAG
>JAGOLR010000051.1 GCA_017993955.1 Candidatus Omnitrophota bacterium | reverse complement strand
TGTGAAGTTCGTCTGGCGTCCAGTTCGGGCAGCCAAATTTTTCTTTGAAAAATTTGGTCTTGAGGCCACCTTAATCAATTCATTTCTGCTATCATTAGGCAGAAATGAATTAATGAGCCGAAAGACCTAAACAAAGATCCGTCAGATGCTCCTGTTCGTCGCATCGCATCACATCTTGATTTTTACTATATTTCAGCTATAATGTAACGCACCTCCGGGGAATATAAGCGATGATACTTTACGAAG
The DNA here is from genome assembly GCA_017993955.1 of Candidatus Omnitrophota bacterium. Lineage (GTDB taxonomy): Bacteria > Omnitrophota > Gorgyraeia > 2-01-FULL-45-10 > 2-01-FULL-45-10 > JAGOLR01. The sequence continues at coordinate 11,123 of JAGOLR010000051.1, read as the reverse complement.
AGATACTCAAGGAATTTCAGAAAAAACACGTAAAGTATGTACTTGTTGGCGGTATGGCATTTAACCTGCTCGGCGGCTCGAGAAATACTCTCGATATGGATGTGCTGGTAGAAATGAGCGACCAGAATCTACGTAAAATAGTGACAATTTTACAAAAGGCAGGTTATAATGTAAAACAACCCGTTAATCCTTTGATGATAGCAGATTCCAAGACCCGTGAAGACTGGATTAAAAATAAGAACATGAAGGCTTTTAATTTTTATAAGGATGAAAAAAGTTACGAAGAAGTTGATATAGTTATAGATTCACCCGTGAGCTATCAAGAAGCCGTCAAAAATGCCATGACCGCGCATATCAGAGGCCTTGCTATTACAGTGATATCGCCAAAAGATTTTATAAAAATGAAAAAATTATCCGGTCGAGATAAGGATTTACAAGATATAGAAGAATTAAAGCTTTCCAGAAAGGCAGAATAATGTTTGGATGGGAATCTCGGAAGGAAAAGATCGCAAGAGGCGCCAAGATATCTCCTGAGAAGAAACTGGAAGGCATTAGGATGATGAATGAGCTCGCGGATATGGTTTTATCGAAGCGCCAAAAGCTTATTCGTCGTAAAATCCGGGCAGCTCATTAACAAGATTTTAAGAAAGTTTCTCCCTCGGCCTTTAATGATTTTCTTTGTTTATCATTAGAACAAAGAAAATCATTCATGTGGCCTCGGTATGAAAATTTCAGAGAAATTTGTAAGCGCGGAGATGGTGGAATTGGCAGACACGCATGTTTGAGGGGCATGTGGGGCAACCCATGGGGGTTCAACTCCCCCTCTCCGCACCATTTAGTTCCAAGTTGTCAGTTGCTAGTTCTTAGTATAAATTTTTTTCTAAGAACTGAGAACTAACAACTAGGAGCTGACATTCCACGGCCTCATCGTCTAGCCTGGTCTAGGACATCAGGTTCTCAGCCTGAGGACACCGGTTCAAATCCGGTTGGGGCTACCATGTACCACTCGCGAAAATATCAGGGCGTTAACTTAGTCCCGACAAAAGAGACAGGATGAAGAAATTAATCCTGATATTGGTATTAGCTATCACCCTCATAGTAGTTCTTAAAGACCCCATTATAAAACTCACAAGCACCAACCTTACCCTTAATTCCAAGATAGCCGCTGCAACGGATAAGATAGAACAGCAGTTCTCCGGATTCCTCGACAATATCGCCGGCGTATTCAAAGGCTATAAAAGATCCCGCCTTAATGTCTCAAAACTTTTTAATGATATAAAAAGCTCAAGCGCCATATTAAGTCCTAAACAGATCCCGGTAAAACTATATCTTAAACACGGCGGCGTTATATCCGGCCAGCTTTTAGGACAGGACGATAAATCCTTAACCGTTTTATGGAATGGAGAGAAATTTGTAGTATCAAAAGACCGCGTGAAGAGGTTCGAAGAGGTCACCGAGAAGAGCATAGAGTGGCCCTATAAGAACGATGTTGTAGTAAAACGTACAAACGGGCTCATCCTGGACGGCGCGATAGTAGACGTGAAGGGGGACGACGTCACGATGTCGTTTTCTGAAGGGGGCGGGGATCTTGAGATGACGATAAACCGCCGCGATATAGATAAGCTGCTATTTGCTCCGGTGATAAATGATACAAGCCGCAAGATAGAGGAAAGCCTCAAGACCCAATTCCCGAAGATGAAATTCTATAAAGAAGGCAATATAACGCTCATAACGGATTCTTTCGACACGTGGGTCAAACTCTATAAGGGCGCGTTAAGCCAGGAATATACGGAGATATACCTTAAGTTTTTTAAACTATTCAAAGACAGAAAGCCGCAGAATCAGAATTTCGTGGTCGTATTTGACGACCTCTCCAATTACGCGGAGTATGCCCTTACCGACGGGGTGCCTTTCTGGGCGGCCATAGGCTACTTTAAGCCTACGGATAAGGTTTTATATCTCTTTAACGCGTTCGGGCAGAAAGTCGAGCAGATGGTGTTCGATATAATAGTCGGTAAGACCGGGAGGTCTCTTGATAACATAGTAAACTCCGTTAAAGAGAACGTAGACCAGAGATACCATATATTCATAGACGGGCAGGCTAAAGGATTATCGGATAAGTATTGGGATGTCTACGGGATATACAGGACAAACCTTACGGAAAGGACCGTTTCGACCCTTAGACATGAGTTCGCGCACGAGCTTTTTCATAATTGGGGTTTACAGGGAGTGCTTATATCCATGCCTGTGATAGACAAAGCCAAAGTGGCGGCCAAGAAGAAGGAGTTTCTGGATGCCAAGACATGGCAGGAAAAAGAGAGGAACCTGTCCAGGCTGATGAAGATGGAAAAAGAGGAGCTGGAGGGGCTGGAGATGGTCGCGGCGAATTCATGGTTAGCCGAAGGCCTTGCCACATACTGCGAAACAGACCCCATCGGAAAGACAAACGAAGAATGGTTGTTTCTATTTCAGCAGATGGAGAAGAAAGATGCGGTTAACCCCATAGAGTTCCTTACCGCGTTCAAGAAGGGTAGTTTCGTCGGGTTATCTTACGAAGGTATAATAAATGCTTATGCCGAAAGCTGGGCTCTGGCAACTTTCCTTATAACCAAATATCCCGATCAGTTCGCAGAATATCAGAAAAAGATGGCGGAGGTTCGATCAGACCAAGGAGTAGATGAGATCGATATACTACTCAAGTGTCTTGGCAAAGATCTCCCCACTCTGGAGAAAGAGTTCAGGGATTTTATGAAGACATATGACAAAGTGGAGGACCCGGACGTTAAGGCATTTATGGAATTACAGAATGTATGGGGCGACCTTCTATAAAAATTATAAAAGGCTTTCAAATTAACACAAAAATATACACAGAATAATTTCAAAAAATCCAGTCGGTTATAGTAACGAGCCTTATTTTTTACCCATCTCGCTTAACATTAACACTATACTGATCAGTAGGCAGGTATTCGCGAAGGCGAGAATGGCGCCCGCTTCAAGGCCGCCGGCTACCAGCATTATCGGTGTCATAGATATCCGGGAGACCACAGCTGCGATAAGACATACTATACCTATTATCATCGCGACCGTTGCTATAGCTTTCATAAGCACCTCCTTTTGATATCGACCCGGATAAGCAATATATCCGGTGTACTTTAACGCATACCCGTATCATTCACCCCAGCCATGCTCGTGGCGCCTGCCGACCACTATGACCATGGCTATCATTATAAATATTATCGATGCCTGGAACAATGTTAGTACTGCCTCTATGGCGTTATCATTGCTTAAATTGAGAGCGCTTATTCCCAGCGAGGTCGTGATGAGGTATATAAATAGTACGGCCCCTGTAGGACGAAGGCCCAGGTCTACGAGATAATGATGGAAATGGTCTCGGCCGCTGTACTTTAACCACTGGACCACAGTCTTCACCCGACCATCCCTTACGCGCATGATAGTAGTAAATATCATGTCGAATATAGGGACCCCCAGTATCAATATGGGTATGGTGATCTTAGCTATATTGTCAGCGGCCCAATACCCTATTACTCCTATGGATGCTATAAAGAAACCCAAAAACGTCGACCCCGCGTCGCCCAGAAATATTTTTGCCTTTCTGAAATTATGAGGCAGAAATCCTACGCAAGGCCCGATAGCGACGGCAGTCAACAATGCTGTCGAGCGTTGCCCCGTTATGAATAATATTACCGCGAAAAAGAACAGATTTATTATGGCTGAGCCGGTAGCCAAGCCGTCCATTCCATCCAGATAATTAAAAGCGTTCGTTACTCCTATTAACCATAATAATGTCACTATCATTTCAAGTATCTCGCCCCACCATACGGCGGGAAGGAAATCTATCCTGCCGCCGGAGGCTATGACTATCACAGAAGCTATGAACTGAAAGGCTAGCCTTGTCTGGGCGCTGAGGCCGTGGATATCGTCTATAAGGCCTATCGCGAATATTATGGTGAGGGCCGACATCAAAGGCAGGAAGTGTGCAAGATGATGAAAGTTAGAAAGCACTCCTACAAGATATCCGGTATATATAGATAGACCGCCGAGAAGGGGAGTGATCTTTTTATGTATCTTGCGCCCGCCGGGCGCGTCAATTATTCCAAGCCTGAAGGCGAGAACGACAAAGAGGGGCGTAATCAAGTAAACGAGTACCGCCGAAGCGGCGGCGGAAGCCAGGAACCTCAATATGTCCTGCGTTACATTCATCAGGCTATTTCCCTAAGTAGCCGGACCGCTTTAAATCCTTCGGCGTATTTTACGCGGCCTTGGAAACCACGGAAGTTGGCGCAGGATTTAACGCTTTCCAGGATGGTCAGGTTCTTCACCTTGGTCTTATTGACCTGAGAGGCGTGAAGCCCCAAAAGTTCCAGTTTCTTTAAAAGCACATCTTCTATATCCACGAATATATCGGGGTTAAAATTGAAAGTGGTAGGCACCTCGTAGAACAGAACCTCTTTTATATATCTTGTCGCGGATATGGTGGCCAGGGATATGGTGCGATGGTCCTGGTGTATATCTTCGGCATAATTTACCAGCACCAGTTCCGGTTTTACCTTTTCGATTATACTTTCGATAGAAAGTATCAACTCGTGGTTATTGGTTACTTCCGTATCTTTGAGATTGCCCCAGTATAATTGACCCCCTATGAAGCTGCAAGCTCTTTCCTGTTCTTTGCGGCGGATTGTCGGGTCCCCGCCAAAGCCTCCGTCCGTTATTACGTATAAGGATATTTTATGACCGCGGTTTGCGTATTGGAGAAGCGTGCCTCCGCATCCGTATTCGATGTCATCCGGATGAGCGCCGATGGCGAGTATGTTCATCAATTCCTCCTATATGGGGTGTTTTATAAAGATATAAATACCGTCATTGCGAGGGCCGAAGGCCCGAAGCAATCTCAAATTTACGTGGAAACTTTAGATTGCTTCATCGCTCACTTCGTTCGCTCCTCGCAATGATCACTTTTTACAGTTGCAGTATTTCTCTCGACTTAGGGCCCTCATTGAATAAGAGGTCCACTATCGACATATACGGCATGAAATCTTTATCATCTTTCATGAATTGCTGCTTATATACCGGATGATCGAATTTTTGGTAAACCAATTTTATACCGGATGAAGAGAATTTTTCTTCTTCCAGGTAATCTTTGCCGCCTGCGCCGGATAGATAGGTGTCGGAGGCAAGTTTACGGCATATTTCTATGATCCGGTCTGTCTTTTGCGACTTTGTTCCCAATTCCGACTCAAAGTAAATAGGCTTAGATATACCCAACTCTTTAAGTATATACTCTATGATGTGAAAATTCAAATCCGATAAACGCTCCCAGCGTTTATCGGATACCTTTTCGAAGAATGGGAAGTAGCTTTCAAAGAAAGGTGCATGGCCATAGGAAGTCTTTAAGGCCGCAAGGTGCTTGCGTTTCCATTCGAAGCCGTTATCTATCAAGACACGCGATATTATCTGCCTGCCGCGCCCCTTCGACGATACCGGTACAGTAAGCCACATAGGGCCGTCCTTTGTCCTTATCTTGTTCCGGTTCTGGAACTCCCTGTCCTTGTATTGAACATTGTCAAGGAAGACGAATTTATCACAATTCGCGATCTTGTGGAAATACCCCAGCCAAGGAAGGTATTGAGGTTGGTGTACAGCTACTATCATATCGATCCTGTTGTTTGATCCGGCACTGAAGTATATCATAATAATAATATAGGAGCAATGAGCTCCGGGTTAAAATCTCAATTCAACCTTGACATATCATTATTCCCGCTGTATCCTTTACTGAGAAGGTGGGAGAGTATATGTACGAAGAGTACTGGGGATTAAAGGAAAAGCCTTTCGAAAATACTCCGGACCCGCGTTTTACTTATTATTCTCAACAGCACGAAGAGGCGCTTGCCCGTATGATGTATGCGGTACACGGCCATAAAGGCGCCGCCCTTCTTACCGGCGACTACGGTTGCGGTAAGACCCTTCTATCCCGCGTCCTGTGGGATGAGCTCCAGAAAGAGCGCATTTATCAGACAGTCTCCATACTCGATCCGCGCTTATCCGGTATACAGCTCCTTCAAGAGATCTTATACCAGATGAGTAACAGCCCCCCGCCTAGAGGAAAGATAAACCTGTTTCACTCGCTTTACAAGATACTTTATTCAAATCATTCCAAAGGCGAGCACACGGTGATAGTCGTCGATGAGGCGCAGTCGATAAGGAACAAAAACATATTTGAGGAACTGAGGCTCCTTTTAAATTTTCAACTCAATAATTCTTTCCTCCTGACCATAGTCCTTTTGGGCTCGCCCGAATTGCGGGAGATAATAGCGTCGATACCTCAGCTTGCCCAGAGGATGGCCGTCTCTTATCACATAAGGCACTTAAACGAAAAAGAGGTGGTTGGATATATAAATCACCGCTTGCAGGTAGCGGGCGCGGCGAGAAATATATTTTCGGAAGATATATACAGGGATATCTATTTAGCCTCCGGCGGTGTCCCGAGGCGTATAAATACAATATGCGATCTGTCGCTTCTTATAGGATTCGGGACGGGCGCCAAACTGGTGGATAAGATCACTATAGCAAAAGTAAAAGCCGACATGGAATTTCACGCCGTTTCGGTGGCGGAAGAGATCGAAGTTCCCCATCCTGCGGATAATCTAATGGCCGGAGAACGGTCGGAAGAGGACGCGATGCCTAATTTAGCGGAAAGACTATAAGAGCATGTTCAGGATATCCGATATATTAAAAAAGCATAAAAAAGGATCGGACGGGCAACCGCCAAAAAAACGCCCGGAAGAGATCATAATCATGCCCGACAAGGCTCAAGGGGCTTCTCCGGAACAGAAAAAAAGGCCGGAAGATGTAATCATAATGGGCAAACCGCCCGATGCAGAAACCCCTCAGGCCCAAAGCTCTATAAAGCTTTCGGTAGAAAAGGCTTTTACGGCTACAGCCAAGGCCCTTATATCAAAGGCGATAAACCAGGAGATGTCCAAGGAGGCGGATGCCCAGGCCAATTTCCTGTACGATGAAGTACTTGCGGCGGTGAAGCATTTCTATACGAGCGATCTTAAAAAAGAGGCCGGATTTCTTACCTCGATAAATTCTCTCACAGAGAAAACCCTATCCATACTTAGCGAGCACGGCCATATCATACAATGGCGTTGTCTTCTCGATTATCCCGGGGCGGAAGATTATCTGTACCGCCATAGCGTTAATGTATATTTCCTGTCTCTGGGGGTAGGCGTGGAGTTCGGGGTTGACAGGGACCGTCTTATAGATCTGGGTACGGGCGCTTTTCTCCATGACATAGGTCTTGCGGGTATCGACGACCGTATGAAAGCGGCGAAGCTTGAAAAGGAAGAGCACGACAATATACAAAAACACCCAAATCTCGGCGTGGATATCATGGTGAGGTCCACAAAAGAGATAAACGAAAAGGTCCTTAAGATAATAAAACAGGCCCACGAACGCGCAGACGGTTCCGGATATCCGGAAGGGTTGGTGGCCGACGATATTAGCATACTTGCCCAGATAGTGGGCCTGGTCGACGTATATGAGGCCCTTACTCACAGAAGGCCTTACAGGCCGAGGTATACGCCTCTCGAGGCGCTCGATATCATATTAAAGAATAAGAAGCTCTTCGGGCCAAAAATAATAAAGTCCCTTATAAATAGCGTAGGAGTATATCCGGTGGGCACCCCGGTCCTTTTAAGCTCAAAAGAAACAGGCGTAGTCACAGTAAATCATCCGGATCTTTTATTCAGGCCGGTCGTAAGTATAGTATCGGACCCATACGGAGACGAACTGACCGAACCCAAGGACGTAGATCTTACCTCCCACCCGATCCTTTATATCGAAGATTGCGTAAAAGAGAAGGTATAACCGCAATTTATAATGTTTTCATCCTCCTCGAAAAAAAATCTTTTAAATATCCTTAACCATAAAATAGGCCCCCTCACGGTCGCAAAATCCGGCTGGGGCTCTATAGTAGAAATATCCGAACATTCCAGGGTTGTTCCTCTTTTATTCGATAAGATAAAAGACAAGGCGCAAGAGTTAGGTGTGCCCGACGATATATATGATATGCTAAAGAGCCGTTATAAGCTTAATCTTATAAGGAATAATCTTTTATTGGAAGAGCTTGGCGCTCTGCGCATCGCTTTGGCGCGTGAGGCGGTATCCTGCATATTATTGAAAGGGGTCTTTCTTACCAATACGATATTCCGTGATAACATAGGCGCGAGGGTGATGGCGGATGTCGACATACTTGTTAAAGAAAAAGACATAGAGAAGACGGACATTGTACTACGAGGCTTGGGTTACAGCTTACCCCCGGCCGATATCGGTTACATCGGACGTCTCGCCGGATCCAGAAAAGCGGCCATGTACTTCAAATACTACGATAATAGACACGCCCTTGCTCCGGTACATTTGCATTGGCACATAGTTAATATATCAAAGCCATTCTTCGATTCTCATTGGTTCGGGATAGATATGGATGCCGTATGGAAGGGCGCCGAGAGGCTGGAGGCCGATGATGACACATTTTTTGTTATGAATCCGGCGCATGCGGTACTTGCCCTTACTGTACACGGATTTGGACATAGTTTTTCGCGGCTTGATATAATATATGATATACACTCGTATATAATGTTGTATGGCGAAAGGATCGATTGGGAGGAAACAGTCAGGCTTGCCGGTCGATGGGGCGTGACCATGCCTCTGCGCATGGGGCTTTTTTTGGCGGTAAGGATGTTCTGTACGTCCATACCCCAAGCCGTTATAGATATTATGAATTCGGGAAAACCATCCATGATCGAGAATTTATTTGAGAGTTATGTCTATTCGAGCTCTAAGGCGAGTGAAAATATGAATGCTATTTTATATTATGCTCACAGCAAAGGCTTTCGCGGTAAAATAAATTTTTTAAAGACAGCGCTTAATTTTAAATTAGCCAAAAAGGCGAACTGAAATCGATGAGAGATTGCGATATCCGTGATATATATGGAGAGCTTCTCGATAAGGCCGCGGCCAAAAAAATACCGATATGGTCCCATATGGATATGAGCTATCGTTGTAACCTTTCTTGCGTACATTGTTATTGTCAGGGGCTTTCCCCGGAATTTTCGGGTGGGAAACCAGAGCTTTCGCTCGATGAACGTAAGGGCCTATTGGACGAGCTTGCGGAGGCAGGGGCTTTACATTTGGCGATATCGGGAGGGGAAGTGCTACTGCATCCCGATTTTTTTGAAGTCGCGCATTACGCTAAAAAAAACCATTTCTGTGTCTCCATATTTACTAACGGAACGCTTCTGGACAGGACCGCCGCCTTGCGCATAAAAGAGATCTCTCCGAGGATGGTGGCCTTAAGTATTTATGGCTCGACCCCTGATGTTCATGATTCTGTCACGCGCTGTGAGGGCTCTTTTCACGGCACAATGCGGGCGATCAAGCTTCTTAAAGACCTCGGGCTTAGAGTTGAGTTGAGGTCTGTTATAATGGAGCAGAATTACAGGCAGGCTGATGGGATTGAGGCTTTATCCAAGGCGGTCGGGGCGGATGATTATTCTTTTAATATAGAGATATCGCGCAAGAACGACGGATCATCTTCCACGCAACATTGCCAGATGAGGGATGAAACTATCCGGTCTTTCATGAAAGAGAGATCCGGATTCCTTCCTGAAGGCGGCCACAGGTATGAAGTCGAACCTCTTAAGCGCCCTCTTTGCGCTACCGGATTACTTGTTTGCTACATATCGCCTTACGGTGATGTTTATCCGTGCATACAGCTTTTGAGGTCGATGGGCAATATACGCGAAAAGAGTTTTAAGGAAATATGGCATGGCCGGTCCGAGCTCCGATGCGAGCTTGAAGAGCTTAAGACTTACGGCGATATCCCGCCCTGCAGGGTGTGCGCATACCTGGATTCTTGCACATTTTGCATGGGGATAGCTTTTTCAGAGACAGGGGATATGAAAAGATGCTATAATACGTTAAAACTTATATCCGGCACGGAACACGAAATAGCCCTTTCTAAAAAAGGAGGCAGTTATGGCAAAAAAGACATATAAGAAACCTGTTTTAAAAACCGTTAAGATGATCGAAGTGGGCGCCGCGTCTTGTTGCCGCACTACTAACGGAACATGCCCCCAATCTGTTAGATCGAATCAAGGTAAGACGAGAATTTCTTCCGCATCCTAGCGTTTTCATGAAAGCGATTGTTACACGCTCTCCGATTCGGCCTAAAGTTAAGGATATAGCCTTTGTAAGACTAAAGATCGCCGGGAAGAGCATGAATCCGTTATTGTGTGACGGGGCTTTTGTAAATGCGGTATTATGCACAGCTGGTAATATAAGAGTAGGGGATATAGCCGTTTTCAAGAACACCGCCTTCACTAACCCTCCAGAAGAAGATCCGGTAACAGCGCCTGTTCCTCATCGTTTCATATGCCACAGGGTGATCCAGATTATAAATAAAGACGGAAGGATTTTTTTTAAGACAAAAGGAGACTCGTCTATAAGCGTGGATCCGATGGTGAGTACGGATTTACTTATAGGGAAAGTGACATTATTAAAAGGAAAGTATCTGTCTTTGCCTTTAGATAATATTTTGGGCCGCATGATCGGATTGGGTTTGGGGTTCATATATCCGGTTGCCTGCAGATTGGTTTATATGACTAAAAAAATGCTGGGTCAGGGGTAATGACTCGATGAAGCTTAATAACGTAAAATTAAAGGTAGCCGATACCGTATTTAATTTTTTTAGCGAGGACAAAAAACAGCTCCGATTCATAAAAAGATACAAAGCATTTTTGTCAGATGATCGTGCGGATGTAAAAGTATTTGTGCTTACAAAAAAATCCTGGAAGAATAACCCACGGCGGGCGATATTAGAAGCACCTTCCTTGAGTGCCGACAAGTTTTCGATTAAAACCAGGCTTTTTAATGCCGAGGTAGATTTCGGTGGAAAATCCGTTCGTATAGAAACGGGCCCCAATGTGGGATCTCTTAATATCCTTAAGTTCTTGTCGGCGATCTTTCTTTTACGTCGGAACGGATTCCTTCTTCATGCGAGCTCTGTCATACGGGGTGGGAATGCGTATATTTTTTTCGGG
>JAGOLR010000050.1 GCA_017993955.1 Candidatus Omnitrophota bacterium | reverse complement strand
GGACTATACCTTCATCCTTTTTAAGGATGCCTGCCGTCTAGTCTCTACACCTTCCACGATAATTCTCTCGTGGCTTGGCTCGGTATTACCATTTCAGGCTTCACCGAGTTTGACAGGTTTCGTTCAACCGTTACCGGCTAAACAGCCCATTACTTCGAGCCCAACGAGCTGCCAGGCTGCTCCACCCCGCAATGTATAGTTATTATATCAGTCAGAGGTTTAAAATCAACAACAATTTTATAATCGCCCTTATGGTTTTTTGTTTGCAAAAAGACCGGTAGTATTATAAAATATCAGAATACATATTTTTGACATAAATAAATAAAAAGAAAGTTGGATTTATGGGAAAGCATGATTGTCTTTTTTACAGTACAACGAAAGACCTTTATGACATGGTGGGTCCATTCTTCCAACAAGGTCTTGCTAAAAAAGAATACTGCATGTGGATCGTCTCGGCGACTTCAGATATAGATTTTGGCAAGGCCATGCTCCGCGAAAGGATACCCGGATTAGATGACCATCTCCAAAAAAAGGACATAGATATCATATATTATAAAACATGGTACACAACATCCGGTAGCTTCGATATGGCCAAGGTGCTAAAAAATTGGACAGATAAATTAGAAGATGTAGGCAAAAAAGGTTATTCGGGTATACGAGTCAGCGCAGATGCACTATGGTGTACAGATGTGGAATGGGATAAACTCCTGACATACGAAAAGACCGTACATGATATGATACTACAAAGCAACATAACGGCCCTCTGCGCATACCCAATGCATAAAGTGGATGAGATTAAGATGCTACGTCTTGGTCGCTTCCACGGCATTACAATAAGGAAAAAAGACGAAGCACTCGAAGCCATGACCAATTCAAGCGCATCGGACTCTTATTACCCCGCATATTAGAACCCAGCCCACCAACGCTTAATATTTTTTCAGAAAAGAAATACTGCGGCGGAAAGAACCGTGGTGAAGTTACCCTCAGGACCTATTATAGCCGTCTGGGTGATATTTGAAGTGCGGACTATCTTATCACTAAGCTGGTAGATCGCCTTGTTCTCGTCCCAGGACTTGTCCTCATCGAACTCAAGCCCCAGGGTAGACGCTAACATTTCCACAGCCAGATCTTCGGCAAAATCACCGGCTATCTTTTCATTCTGTCCGAATGAGTGATGTTCCGACAAATACCCGTAGGCTTCGGGATCAGCAGGTATGGCGCAACCAACGCTTGCGGCGATGAGACGGTGGGGTTCGTTACTCGCGCATCTGGAGATAACGGTAAATGTTATCATGCCGGGATAGAGCTCTTTAACGCCTTCGTTTTTCGAGACCACCTTGCATTGAGGCGGAAGTATGCTGGAGACGTGTACGAGATTACAGTTATGTATACCGGCGTCACGAAGCGCAAGCTCAAAACTCCTGAGCTCCGCCTTATGAGTACCTACGCCCTTGGTGAAGAACATCTTCTTGGGCACCATCATCTGTTTTCGTGGCATCAGTATCATGATATCCTGCCTATCGTTACTTTTTCAGAGGGAAAATATACCCCAGGAGCCGGTAAAGCAGCTTCGCGGCCAGAAAATCGGGCGCTATATTTCCCTGTATAGGACAAAGTTCCACAATGTCAAAACCGACTACCTTCTTTGTCTTGGCCACATTCTTAAGAAGGTCTAAAAGCTCATACCACCCGATACCGCCGGGCTCGGGAGTCCCGGTAGAAGGGACGAGCGAGGGATCCAAAACATCCAAGTCCAGAGTTATGTAGACATTTTCTGTAAGGCTATCGGCCGCCACATCCTTCCAGAAAGGTTTTTCGAGTATATCGTAAACACCTATCGTCTTGACCCGGGTGTTTGCAGGAGATGAAAGAAAGTCCTTTTCCTCTTTAGACATGCTGCGTATACCTACCTGCACTACCGGGCACATCTCAGAGATACGCCTTGCCACACACCCGTGGTTTAATTTTGACCCGAATAGTTCGTCTCGCATATCGCTATGCGCATCCAGATGCAATACCGAGATGCCGGGATAGGCATCCTTGAATGCCTTTACCCCGCCCACCGATACAGAGTGTTCGCCACCGAGGATAACCGGGAACTTACCGGCCTTCAACAATTCTCCGGTCTGGTTAGATACCAGCTGCACCATATCTTCCGAAGAGACAGACCCCACGGCGAGCGGCTCCGCGGTATGTATACCTATCTTGAAGGTTTCCTGGTTCAGTTCATCGTCGTAACGCTCGAGATACCGCGAAGCGTCCACGAGGGCCGCCGGCCCGTTAGAGGTACCGTGTATATAAGTCGTAGTTTTGTCAAAGGGTACCGGTAATATAACAGCCTTGGCCTTCTTATAATTAGAGTACTCTTCCTCTAAACCGCCGAATACCGCAGGCTGTACCGGTTGCGCTTTTTCACTATTATTGACGCCGTTCATATGTAGACTACTCCGTTTTCGGCTCCTCTTTTATTACTATCTCGCCCTTTCTTACTACGCCTATCTTTTCACGGGCCTTCTTTTCGATATAGGTAACGTCTGTTTCTAGCCTGTACTTCTTTTCGGCCAGGTCTTTGTTATCCCGCTCCAGCTGCGCTATCCTATCAATAAGTTTCTGGTTCTTGTAACGCAGCTCCTGATATTTAGCAAAAGGCGGCAGAAAGATAACCGATATTATAGCGGCCCAGAGTATTATCTTCGCGCGATTCTTCTTTTGCATACTATTTTCGACTCGGCCAAACAATAAATATTACTTACGCCAGATCGACTTTCCGTAAAGGGCTTTGCCGCCCAGCTCTTCTTCGATACGTAAAAGCTCGTTATATTTGCATATACGGTCTGTCCTGCAAAGCGACCCTGTCTTTATCTGGCCGGTATTCGTCGCCACTACCAGGTGGGATATGGTGCTGTCTTCGGTCTCACCCGAGCGGTGTGAAACGACCGCCGTGTATCCGCTCTTCTTTGCAAGATCTATCGCATCGAGAGTCTCGGTAAGGGTGCCTATCTGGTTTACTTTTATCAATATCGAATTCGCAACGCCCTTCTGGATACCCATCCTGAGACGCTTTACGTTCGTGACAAATAGATCGTCTCCGACAAGCTGTATCTTTTTGCCTAATTTATCGGTAAGGGCTTTCCATCCGTCCCAATCATCTTCCGCCAGACCGTCCTCAATGGAGACTATAGGATACTTCTGGACCCACCGGGAATAGAACTCTATCATATCTTTACTGGTATTATTGACCTTTGGCTCGGCCTCCAGTATGTAAGAACCGTTCTCGTAGAAAGAGCTCGACGCCGGGTCGAGGGCTATCGATATCTCTTTGCCCGCCTTGTATCCTGCCTTATCTATAGCCGTAAGGATAACGTCTACCGCTTCCTCATTGGACTTAAGATCGGGGGCGAAGCCTCCTTCATCCCCAACCGCCGTAGATAATTTTTTATCATGCAGGACTTTTTTGAGGTTATGAAATACCTCTGTCACCCATCTTAATCCCTCTTTAAACGAATCCGCACCTATGGGCATGACCATAAACTCCTGCAGGTCCACATTATTATCGGCATGAGATCCGCCGTTAATTATGTTACACATAGGGATAGGAAGCATCCTGGCCTTACTGCCTCCTATATATTTATAGAGCGGCATACCTTTAGAGACCGCCGAGGCCTTAGCCGCGGCAAGCGATACGCCGAGTATAGCGTTTGCCCCGAGGCGCGCTTTGTTGGGAGTGCCATCCAGGTCTATCATCAGTTGGTCGAGCTCGCCCTGCTTAAGCGCATCTTTACCTTTAACGGCCTTGCGTATCTCGGTGTTCACGTTTTTGACGGCCTTGGTAACGCCTTTACCCATATACCGGGATTTGTCGCCGTCACGCAGTTCCACGGCTTCATGCTCGCCTGTCGAAGCTCCGCTAGGTACTGCGGCGCGGCCGAAAGAGCCGTCGCTTAATATAACATCGACCTCTACGGTAGGATTACCCCTGGAATCAAGTATCTCGCGCCCCACTACGTCTTTGATGCTAGTCTTCATAAGCCAATCACACTCCTCTTTTGTTCAAATCCTAAATTCCAATATCGAAATCCTAAACAAATTCTAAATCCTAATTTTCAAAATTTCAAACTTCATCGGTTTATAACATCTGGATTTTGAATTTTTGATTTGTTTAGTACTTAGATATTCGGATTTAGTGTTTACGTTACCCTTACTTTACGCCCCTCAACCCTGATCCGTCCCTCAACGAACAATTTTATGGCTTGGGGGTATATCTTATGCTCCTCTATGTGCACCCGTTCCAGGAGCGCCTCTTCCGTATCGTCGTCCTTTATCTCGATAGCCTTCTGAAGTATTATAGGGCCGTTATCGAGCTCTTCGTCGACAAAATGAACCGTAGGGCCCGTCACTTTTACGCCATACTCCAGCGCATCTCTTACACCATGCGTTCCTTTGAAGGATGGAAGGAGCGCAGGATGTATATTCATTATTTTATTACGGTACTCCTTTACAAATATCCGGCTAAGAAGCCTCATATATCCGGCCAACACTACGAGAGATATCTTCTCTTCTTTTAAATGCCTTAATAGCTCTTTATCAAACGCCTCGCGGGTCTTGTAATCCTTAGGGTCAAGGACTATGGTCTTTATATTCGCGCTCTTCGCCCTGACTAGAGCAAAGGCCTTCTTTTTGTCACTTACCACCAGCTTTACCGAGGCGGGTATATAGCCGGATTTGACGCTGTCGATTATCGCCTGAAGATTGGTACCGTTACCCGAACACAATACCGCGATATTCATGTATGTTTCTCGCATTATGCACAGATAGCGTAAAGTGTAGAGCGAAAAGTTTAAAGTGGTTGTGTCCTTCGGACCTAAATATACAAGGTCACCTTAGTGACACCTTAACTTTACATTTTGCGCTTTAAACTTTACACTAATCGTATATATACTCGCTATAATACCGAATTTATCTTCGCCTCTATCGCCTCTTTGGAGTTTACCCCTATTATCCTGGCGACCTCCTGGCCGCTCTTGAATATTACCAGTGTGGGTATATTAAGTACCGACAGATTCGTGGCGATCTCCGGCGAATCGTCCACATTGGACTTTGCCACCTTCACCTTGCCCTTTAATTCTTCAGCCAGCTTTTCCACCGAAGGCGCTATTATCTTACATGGCATGCACCAGGGCGCCCAGAAATCGACAAGGACCGGCTCCCTGGACTGCAACACTTCCTTTTCAAAATTATCCTGCGTTATCTCTAACACCTATTTATTCTCCTTTTTTACACTTTTCACTTTAAATTTTACACTACTTTTATCTTTTAACTATAACCTTCGTCGGACAGACCTCAAAACACTTGCCTATATTACGGCACTTTGCCGGATCTATCTTCGAAAGATTAGACGCTACCTTTACCGCTTTCTCAGGGCATGCGCGCTCGCATTTAAGACAAGCTATGCACCCAGCCTTGCACGCCTTGGCGGTGACGCCGCCTTTATCGCGGGAACTGCATTTGACGTAATATTTTACATCAACCGGCAGTAAATGGAAAAGGTTTTTTGGACAAACCTTTATGCATTTACCGCAAGCGGTGCATTTTTCCGGATCGACCACCGGCAATTTGTCGGGGCTCATTGATATGGCGTCGAACGGGCAGGCTTCTACGCACTCACCCAGGCCTATACAGCCGTAACTACAGACCTTGGGCCCGCCGAATACCAGAGCGGCTGCGCGGCAGCTTCTTATGCCGCGGTATCCGTATTTGTTGAGAGCCCGCGTTCCTCCGTTACACAATACCGTAGCCACTTCCCGCCTGGCAGATTTATGCTCTATGCCCAGAATTTCCGATATGGCCTTGCGGGCTTCGTCGTTACTGACAACGCAGCCGGACGGTACCGCCTCGCCGTTTTTCAAAGCTTCGGCAAACGCTGCGCATCCGGGTTTGCCGCAAGCTCCGCAGTTCGAGCCGGGTAATTTTTCCAGTATCCGGAAGACCGATTCGTCTATCTTTATTCCGAATATTTTAAGGGCATATGCAAGGCCAAGCCCGAATATCACTCCAAGCACGGCCATAGCGGCAACCGGTATAAGTATCTTTATAATCATATTTTAAACCCGCTGAAACCCAAGAATGCCACAGACATCAGGCTGGCCACTATAAGGGTTATCGGGACGCCTTTAAGACAGGCGGGCACATCCGCGTATTCCAAACGCTCCCTTATTCCGGACATGAGCACCATGGCCAGAGTAAACCCGAGACCCGCGCCGAGGCCTTGGAAGACCGACAGGAAAAAACTGCCCGGCACCGCCCGGCCTTTCATATAGAACATATCTGTATTTAATATCGTAACGCCGAATACCGCGCAGTTGGTAGTTATAAGCGCCAGATATATTCCAAATGCCTTATAAAGAGAAGGTGCCTTCTTCTGCACTACTATCTCGGCAAACTGAACAAAAAAAGCTATGACCAGTATAAAGCTTATAGTCCTGAGATATTCTATGTGTAATGGTATCAGTACAAGCTCGTATATGAGCCATGTCAATAACGATGCTGTAGTAGTCACGAAGGTAACGGCGATCCCCATAGATATTGCGGGGCCGGTGTTCTTAGATACGCCTATAAAAGGACAAAGCCCCAGGAAGCGGGATAGTATGAAATTATTAACAAATACAGTGCTTATTATAATAGCGATGAAACTGGCTAGATTCATTCTCTCGGCCTCTGTCTGGAAGTTACATAATTTACAAGACCTATCAACAAACCTATAGTAAGAAGCGCTCCCGGCGCCAGTATCATGAAAAGTGGCGGCTCAAAAGAGCTGTTTATGCTAAACCCCATGATCTTGCCGCTGCCGGTCAATTCGCGTATAAGTGATATGGTTACCAGTGCCCACGTAAAACCCAGTCCCATACCGAGCGCATCCAATATCGATTTAAATACCGGCTCTTTCGAAGAGAAGGCCTCCGCCCGCCCCAATACTATGCAATTCACGACTATAAGAGGTACGAAAATCCCCAGAGAACGGGAAAGAAGAGGGGCGTATGCCTTCATGACCAGTTCTGTTATAGTCACAAATGTAGCTATGATGACTATAAAACAAGGTATCCTTACCTTTTCCGGTATTACTTTTCGCACCAAAGAAACCGATATATTAGATCCGACGAGTACGAAAGTCGCCGCGAGCCCCATACCTAAACCGTTAGCCACGCTTGTAGAAACCGCAAGTGTCGGGCATAGCCCCAAAACCAACCTGAAGGTAGGGTTCTCGCGCCATAAACCTTTTATCAATTCTCCTGTAAGCTTCACTCGCGCACCTTCTTTAAAAATTCATCCGCCGTTTTACGCACAGCGTCCGTGACGGCCACGCTCGAGATCGTGGCGCCGGTTATAGCGTCTATGTTTTTTCGCACCTCTATAGCCCTGGCGTCTTTACCTTGGAACTGCCGTAAAAACCACGGATCTTTCTCACCGTTCTTTACTTCGCTTATCTGCGAACCAAGCCCCGGGGTCTCCTGGTGTTCTAATACGCGCATACCTTTTATGATACCGTCTTTGTCAATCCCGGTTATTATCCTTATATAACCTCCGTAACCCGCGCCCATCACCTTAAGGCAATAACCTAGGACCTGTCCGTCCTTCATTGCAACGAAATATTCCATACCATCGACGGTCTTTGGTTCGAATGAATCCGCGGCAGACATGACCTCCTTAAGAGCCGCTGTCTCTTCCCTGCGCGCCGCTTCTTCGATCTTCGGCTTAGTCACTTCATAAGTCACCGCAAGCACTAATGTCGACGCAAGACATATAGCACCTAGAATAATACCGAAACGGATAAGTTGGTTCATGAAAACTCCATTCCTAGCTTCGCAGTTAATAGTCCACAGTAAAATTTTATCCGCGGACTGCGGACCATTGACTATGGACTTTTTTGCCCGAACCACTTCGGGAAAGTGTATCTGTCGATTATGGGCGTCAACGCATTCATTATCAGTATCGCGTAAGATACCCCTTCGGGATAACCGGAAAAACGCCTGATTATCACCGTCAATAAACCGCAACCTATACCGAATATGATCTTGCCCCGGCCCGTTAAGGGACTCGTCACATAATCTGTCGCCATAAAAAACGCGCCCAGGATCAGACCTCCTGACAGGACAAAGAAGACCGCTTCGCCTTGGAATAAACCCTTACATCCTACAAAGGCCCAACTGAGAAAAGCCACGGTCAATATGTACGAAGCTGGTATATGCCATGTTATATAACGTTTTACGAAAAGATAGGCCGCGCCTATAAGAAGCGCCAAAACGCAGACCTCACCTATACATCCGGGCCTATTTCCCAAAAAGAGATCAATCATGGGTATATTCTGCACCAACGCGCATTGTCCGCTTTTGTATAGATAGAGAGGGGTCGCGCCTGTAACTGCATCCGGCGCCCATCTGGGATTCTGCCAGGTCGTCATATAAACAGGCCATGAGACCATGAGAAACGCGCGGCCTGCTAGCGCGGGATTAAATATATTATGCCCAAGTCCGCCGAATACCTGTTTACCTATGACTATAGCGAATATTGAACCTGCCGCCGGGATCCACAGAGGGACCTGAGGCGGAAGGTTATAGGCGAGAAGCAACCCTGTAAGCACGGCGCTGCCGTCGAGAACGGCCGAAACGTCCTTCTTCCGCAAGGCAAGCACGGCTGCCTCGGAAACAAGCGCTGCCAAAACTGCCACTACAGTTACATATAAAGCATTAAGGCCGAATATGAACACTCCGGCCGCGCCGGCAGGAATGAGCGAAGCCGTAACCGCCCACATTATCTTGGTGGTTGAAGCAGGGTCCTTTATGTGCGGGCCTATCGATACTACCAGAGGCTCTGACATCTTTCGAATCTATCTCCTATTTCGTCTATCGTTTATCGTATATCGTTAATCGTTAAAGCTTCTACGATCAACGATGAACGATATACGTGACTGGCTACACAACTTGCAGCTTGGATTTGCCATATTTCATATAATCCAAAAGCGGTATCTTCGCCGGACATGTATAAGCGCACGATCCGCATTCATAGCAATTGGTTATGCCGCACTCTTTTGCTTCGGCAAAGTTTTCCTTCTTTACTCTGTACATTATAGATGTCGGCATAAGTTTCATCGGACATACATCTATGCACCTTCCGCATCGTATGCACGGGCCTTCCTGGAGCCCTCCCGTATCATCACTGGAAAGGAATATCACGCCGCTAGTTCCTTTTATTATCGGCACGTCCATTGTGTATTGCGCCACTCCCATCATAGGACCGCCCACTATGATCTTTCTGGGTTCTTTGATAAACCCTCCCATATGCGAGACCAGATCACCCAATAGAGTACCTATCCTTACAAATGCATTCATAGGCTCCCGTATGCAATCACCGGTAATTGTCACGGCGCGCTCTATCAAAGGCTTTCCGCCGTATATAGCTTCGAATATGGCAAACGCCGTACCGACATTCACCACCACACAGCCCACATCCATAGGGAGGCCTCCGGCCGGGACTTCCCTGTCCAATACGGCCTTGACTATCTGTTTTTCGGCGCCCTGCGGATATTTTGTAGGAAGCGTCACTATCTTTACGTTAAGCCCCTGGCGCTTCTGTACGGATCTTATGCGCGGTGCCGGTACGGTCGAGCCGGCCAGGGCCCTGTCCATGGAATATATCGCCGAGCGCTTATTGTCCTCTACGGCTATATATAAATCTTTTACACCTAGAACCTTAGCCACTATGTCGAGACCCTTCAATATCTCTTTGGGTTTCTCGAGCATTATCCTATGGTCACACGTCAGATATGGTTCGCATTCCGCGCCGTTCAATATGAGGGAGTCTATCTTCTTGCCCTTCGGAGGAGAGAGCTTAACATGAGTAGGGAATGCAGCACCGCCCAGCCCCACTATACCGGCTTCCTTTATTGCATTTATGATCTCCTCGTTTGAAAGCGCAAGAAAATCCCTGCCCACAGGCTTAAATGCCTGGTCCTGTGAAGGCTGGGCCTCTATAGTTACGGAAATTACCGATCCATGTACCGGGGTCGGAGACGGGGCAATAGATGTGACCTTACCCGCTATCGTGGCGTGGACAGGGCTTGATATAAAACCTTTCTCTTTGCCTATAACCTGGCCGAGCGTAACCATGTCCCCCACAGAGACCACCGGTTCTGCCGGAGCCCCGACATGCTGCAAAAGCGGCAAAACCACTTTCTTGGGTATAAAAGGGCGCTTTATGGGTTTATCGTAAGTCAGACTTTTAAGAGACCGCGGATGTATCCCGCCGAAAAATTTTGACATTTACAAATCCCTATTTTGATATATAAGAAGCCATTATACACGTCCCGGGAGAGACGGTCAAGGAGCAAGAGCCCTTAATTTTATTGACAATCAAAGACAACTGATGTATTTTATCATTTGGAGGGAATTTCAAAATGCAAAGTTCAAAGATTAATTGCTGCGAGACATGCCACGTATACTGGACCTGCGAGACCAAATGGTACCGCGGTGAAAAGGGCGAGGAGAATATCTGCTGTCCCGTTTGCAATTACTACAAAACCTGCTACGATAAAGTAAAAGACGGTAAATGCCAGGACTCTAGAACGAAGTAGACCGTCTTCTTTCTTCTATCAATATCCCCGCGATCCCGCATAGCGAGAATACCGCACCGGTAAAGACTATTATCCAGAACCTGTCTATATACTTGGCCGCATATGCCGCCACGAACATGAACGCCATAAACGACAGGTGTATTATCATCTCAAGCGAACTGAATATCCTCCCCCTTACCTCTTCCGGCATCGCCTCATGAGTCAGGGTATTACTTATCACCATTATGGGGCTTGCTGCAGCTCCGAGCGCCGATGATATCAATCCCGCCACTAGGAGGTTCGGGTATCTCTGCACAAAAAAAGCGAAGAGCGCTACAAAAGCGCCGCTTTCTATGAAACTTAAGAATATAGCCTTGCGTCTGGGTATCCTATTGCCCATCTTACCGAAGATGAGTGTGCCCAGGAAAAGACCCGCGACGAAGAACATCCCTATAAATCCCAGGTCTCTGGTCGAAGTACCGAAGGCATTCTGTATGAATACTATTATTACGCAAGATATGGTCCCCAGACCCGCCATAAGAAGGAAGAAGGACCCCATCACCAGGCGCATGTTCTTAAAGTTCGCGAGATAACCAAAACCCTCCTTTATCTCCGCTAATACCGACATCCGCACCGAATCTTTCAGCGCCTTACCCGTCATGACAATACCGTTCTTAAGGTCTTTTGCCACGCTTGTGCGGGTCATCATCGACAATAGAAACGCGGATATAAAGAATGTTACAGCGTCTATATAGAACCCACCCACAGCGCCGATAAACCTTATATTGACTATTATGCCGGCTACTACCAGACCTGCGACATTTCCTATCATATTCGTGGTGCCTTGTAGGGTATTGGCCATTAGCAGATTTTCTTTTGAGACGATATCGGGTATTATCGCCATCTTGGATGGTATAAAAAATCTCGACAGAGAAAAGGTAAGGAATATTATGAAGTAAATCGGCAATATCTGGTTTATATATATGAATAGTGGTATGAAAAGGACGAGGATGCCCCTTATGAGATCCGAGAATATCATGACCTTGCGCCGGTCGAAGCGGTCGACCCACACGCCCGCTATAGGCCCGACTATGAATACGGGTATTATGGTGAAAGATATGAGCTTGGCCAGGGCCATTTCCGAACCGGGGTTTCGCTGATAGACAAGCGCGACCAGCGCCATCTGATTCAGGCGGTCTCCGAAATTCGATATTATCTGCCCGAGCCACAGGAATGTGAAGTCTTTATTGGCAAACATTTCGCGAAATCGGCTCATGATAACTCCATTGTGGGAATTGTACATAATTATAGCACATTTATTTTTTTTGTCAGTCCTATTGTAATTACTAGTATTAGGAGGCAACTAGGTAATCCTGAAAACTCTCTATTGCATTGCCATTTCTCATAAAGAGTGATATACTTTTGATTAAATAACACTAAGG
>JAGOLR010000123.1 GCA_017993955.1 Candidatus Omnitrophota bacterium | reverse complement strand
GAAGACGCTTATCCGGTGATACCGGACGCCGAAAACATAAAAAAGATGAAGGTCAGGGTCATAGCTGCCCATATAGCGAGTACGAGAGGTTACGTGAGGCACGACGCGAACAAGCTTTCCAAGATAATAGTGGATCTTATAGCCAGCCTCAGGAAGAATAAGTGATAGATATGACTGTAGAAAAGAGTTTAACCATAAAAAATAAACAGGGTCTTCATGCCAGGCCCGCGGCATTATTTGTACAGATTGCCAATAAGTTCAGCTGCGACATCACTATATCCAAGGGCAGGCAGAAGGTAAACGGGAAGTCCATAATGGGAATAATGATGCTTGAAGCCGGAAGCGGTTCCAAGGTAAATATAGTTGCCAAGGGCGACGACGCTGACAAGGCCATGAAGGAGCTTGAGGCGCTGTTACTTAATGAAAATATAGACGAAGTCACTTTTTAAAACAGATCGAGGATGACGAAGTGAAAAAGAAGGAGATAATATTAAAAGGTATACCGGCCTCTCCGGGCATCACTATCGGTAGGGCCTTTTTATTCGGACGCGAACAATACGCCATACCGCGTCGGGGGATAAAAGATGAATTGATACAGGCCGAGATAAAACGTTTCAAAGATGCCCTTGTCCAGACCAAGAACGAGATACTGGATATAAAAAAGAGGATCTCCGATGAGATGGGCCTCGAGCACGGCCAGATATTCAGCGCGCATCTCTTATTTATCGATGATACGATGCTCATAGAGGAGGTCATATCCAAGCTTAAACGCGAGAAGCTTTCGATAGAATATGTATTCCAGGATGTCCTGCGAAAATACATCAAGGTCTTCTCCGAGATGGACGATGAATATCTTAAAGAGCGGATAAGCGATATAAACGATGTTGGCCGTCGGATACTAAAAAACCTTATAGGCGCCAAGGAAGACATCCTTGCCAATATTAAAGAGAAGGCAGTTGTTGTGGCGTATGACCTGTCTCCTTCCGACACCGCCACCATGCACAAGACCAATGTCATAGGTTTTGCCACAGATATAGGCGGCAGGACCTCTCATACCGCCATCATGGCAAAATCTCTCGAGATCCCCGCTGTGGTAGGCATAGAGGTCCTGACTAAGAAGGTCGAGAGCGGCGATACCATAATAGTCGACGGTACGCACGGCATCGTAATAATAAATCCCCTGGCGAAGACCCTTAAAAAATACGAGCATGATAAGGCGCGCTTTGCAGAATTCGAAAAACACCTTTCCGAGCTAAAAAACCTGCCTTGCATCACCACCGACGGCAGAAAGATAGAACTCGCCGCCAATATAGAGGTCCCGGAGGATGTCACATCGGTTCTTTCGCACGGCGCAGACGGTATAGGCCTTTACAGGACAGAGTATCTTTATATGAACCGTAAAGACCTGCCGACCGAGGAGGAGCAGTACAAGGCTTACTCGGTTATAGCTAAAAAGATGAATCCCCGGACGGTAGTCGTGAGAACCCTCGATCTGGGCGGCGACAAATTCCTCTCCCAGCTCGATGTCCCGCAGCAGATGAACCCGTTTTTAGGATGGCGCGCTATAAGGTTCTGTCTGGCAAGGCCTGATATATTCAAGGTGCAATTGAGGGCGATATTGAGGGCATCGGCTCATGGCAAGCTTCGCATGATGTATCCCATGATATCCGGTCTGGAAGAACTTTGCCAGGCCAACGGTCTGTTGGAAGAAGTCAGGAAAGAGCTAAAGAAGGACGGGATACCGTTCGATCCGGATATGGAAGTCGGAGCAATGATAGAAGTCCCGTCAGCCGCGTTGATAAGCGATATACTAGCCAAGGAGGCGGATTTCTTCTCGATAGGCACAAATGACCTGATACAATACGCGCTTGCGGTCGACAGGGTAAACGAAAAGATCGCTTATCTTTACGAGCCGTCTCATCCGGCCGTTTTGCGTCTTATCAAGAATATAATAGACAGCGGCCATGCCGCAGGCATATGGGTCGGCATGTGCGGCGAGATGGCCGGAGATATAGTCATGACCGTCATCCTGGTGGGTTTGGGTCTTGATGAATTCAGTACATCGCCTATAGCCATACCTGAAATAAAAAGGGTTGTGAGATCTATATCCATGTCGCAGGCTAAAGCCATAGCCGAAGAGGCCATACGCCTGCCTACGGGCAGGGCGGTCGCGACGTTTGCCAAGAAAAAACTTCAGTCGATAGCCCCTGACTTAGTAGGTCTAGAAGATGAATAGAGCGAACATTCTGGACGATATTCGGACTATCAAAAGGTTCGATCGTTCAGATATGCTGGATATACTGACCTCCTTTCCCGGCCAATGCCGTTCCGGCGCAGCTCTTGGCGAGATGGCATTCCTTCCGGTAACACTTAAGAAAATCAAATTTAAAAATATTGTTTGTACAGGATTGGGCGGATCCGCTATAGGAGCTGACATCGCCAGGTCTTATCTGGCCGGTTCTCTAGATCTTCCCATAGTGGTTAACAGGGACTATCTTTTGCCTGAATTCGTCGATTCCGGTACTCTTTTAATAGTGTCAAGTTATTCCGGTAATACCGAGGAGACGATAAGCGCCTATAAAGACGGCAGAAAAAGAGGGGCGAGGATAGTAGTAATAACCTCAGGCGGCCGCATAAAAGAGATGGCGGATAGAGACGGTTACCCGGTTAGCATAATACCCG
>JAGOLR010000049.1 GCA_017993955.1 Candidatus Omnitrophota bacterium | reverse complement strand
GATTCTCTTTTTAGAACTTCGCGCACCGAATTATAAAATGCCTGCCATTTTGTCTTCTTCAATATACATAGAGGCTCACCATGGTTTGCAAGACGCGGACATATCACCGAATACCCTTTTTTATTAAAATAGTTAGCCAGAAATCTCATCTCATTAGGCGTGCCGGTCAATCCGTGTATAAGTATAACCAAAGAACCGTTTTCGCCTTGTAGCGTAAACCCATTATCCGGCGAGGCGCGTTTGTCGGATTTTTCTTTGCGCTTACTAGCCCTTAATGACAATACGACCGACATCCGTCACCCCCTGAACGAAAGCGGCAAGGTCACCTTGAATACCGAGCCGGAGCCGAGCTTGCTCTCTACGCCTATAGAACCCTTGTGCATCTCGACTATGGATTTGGCTATGCTTAGCCCTAATCCGAAGCTGCCGCTTGAAACGCGTGACTTGCTGACCTGGTAAAATCTGTCAAATATATACGATATCTCGCTATCGTCCAGTCCTATGCCCGTATCGCTTATGGTCACTGTGGCATTTTTGGCATTTTTGTGCAATGAGACCGTTACCTTGCCTTTCCTATTGGTGAACTTCACGGCATTGTCTAGGATGTTCTCAAATAAGACTCTTAATTGTTTCTCATCCCCATCCATATTTACCTTATCTTTGAGAAAAGAGGATATCACTATACTCTTGTCTTCAGCGGCTTGTTTTGCGGAATCGACGACCTTCTCCAAAAGTTGGGAAAGATTTACCTTCCTTATCTCCAGGGCTATGCGGTCGTTGTCAAAGCTAGCTAGCGTTTCAAGCTCTTCTATGACATGGGCAAATCTATTCATATGTTCTATCCCGTAGCGCAATAACTCGGAATGATCAGCCTCGGGAGTTTTCCCATCCAACGCAACTGCGAATTTCTCCTTTAACGTGGCTAAAGGGGTCTTTAATTCGCACGATATGTCCTGTATGAAGCTCTGCTGGGATGAAAAGGACCTGTCGAGACGCTCTATCATCTCGTTAAAGGTATCGGCAAGCCTCTTTATCTCGTCTTTGGTGTCGGGCATGTGTATCTTCAGCTTCAGGTTCTCGGCAGTGGTCTGTTTTATGGTGTCTATCATCTTATCGACCGGGCGAAGCGTAAGCTGGGCAAGCAGTACCCCGGGTATACCCGCAAGCAGCACGGTAAGCGGTATTATCACGAAGAGCACAAATATAAGGTTCTTCGTCGCCAGAGAGAGAAGGCTGACCGGACCGGCTACCTGCACTATATATTCCACCTCCCCGCCTTCTACTATGGGCTTGGAATAGACCCGGAATTTCATCTTCCTGCCTTCATATGTCTCGCCCTTGACGGTATCAAAATCCTCTTCCCCCGCAAGGATCTCCCTGAACGTCTGATCGTCTAGAGGTTGGAGGCGCGGCATATTCTTCGAAGACACTATCTTCTCCCCTTTCCTGTTAAGTATCTGGACGAATATACTCATCAGGTCAGGGTCTTTACGTTTCTCCTCTACCCAACCGGTCGCGTTTTTCGCGAAATCCGCCATACTTTGCGGGTCATGGCGTATCTCCACGGCCTTCGCGGCCCAGTAGGCGCTTGTTGAATTAGCTATGCCCTCTGAACGGAAACACAAAAGGTCATCCAGGCTGTTATATAGCATCTTTGTAAATCCGCCGTATAGCATACTGCTAAAAGAAAGAAGTGTAATGGTTAGAAGCAGCATATACCACAGCATTATTTTAAATCTTATCGATCTTAAGAACATATAGGCTATCCTAACTCATAAAGTTCCGGGCGGCGGTCTTCGAGCACCTTCATCTTTTCGCGAACCTCCGTGACTCGGTCAAGATCCAAGACCGCGGTGATAAGCTCTTCTTTGTTTTCCGCCGCCTCTACGACCGTCTCCCCCCACGGATCTATAACGGCGGAGGCGCCAAAATATATCACATTACCGTCCTTGGCAAAGTCCTCGGAGCCCACTCGGTTTACTCCTATCATAAATAACTGATTCTCGATAGCACGCGCGCGTATAAGGGTCTTCCAGTGATGTAACTTAGGGTACATAAAAGCCATCGGTGAAAAGACCATCTCCGCGCCTTTTAAGGCATAGGTTCTAAAAACTTCCGGGAACCTTATGTCATAACATACGGAAAGTCCAGCCTTGCCCCACGGCGTATCGGCTAAACATAGAGAGTCTCCTCGTTCCATGTGACGGTCCTCGCGCAACAAACTGTAAAGATGGGATTTCGCGTATTGAGCTACAATCTTTCCTTTTGCATCGAAAAGTAAGGCGGAATTGGAAGGACGGCCCGATTTGGCAAGTTTCAACATAGAACCCGTTATCCATATATTATACTTTCGGGCCATATCTCCTATCTTGCTGACGGCCTTTTCGTGCTCGACGGCCATTCGTTCGTTATAAACCCAATCAAATCCTGTCGTCCACATCTCCGGGAAAGCTATCAACTGACTGCCCCGCCTTGCCGCCTCGGAAATAAACTTTTCTCCCTTTTTTATATTCGCCTCTATATTGGCGGAGACTACGCTCATCTGGGCGAGGGAAACGTTAAATTTATTCACGATACGTCATCTCCATATTATATGAGGTCTGTTCCTGCCAGGTATACGCCGATACTCAATAGCCTGATATCCTAAGAGCATCGCTCCGAAAGAACTCGTCCTCTTCGATAAGCCTACGAGTTTATTGACTTCCGGCGACATGTTAAGCGCCATATGCACATAACCTGCCCAACATGCGCCGAACCCGAACGAAGCAGCGGCGATCTCAAGATACGTAAGCGCTATGGTACAGGCTGCAGGGGCTGTCATATCGTCTTTTAGAGAGTATGCTATCACAAGATTAGGGGCTCCGCGCGTTATTGGATCTGAACCGCGCTCCCAAGATTTTATTATATTCTCCATCCTTAAGGATTCCGCGAGAGGAGACGCATCCTTTACCAGGGATCGCATCCATTCTATAGTAAGGCCGGCTACTTCTCTTACTTTCTCCCGGCCGGAGATTACGGCCCAACATACGGGCTGCCTGTTTATCCCGGACGGAGCGTAGCGGGCTATATCGATAAGTTTTTCAAGAGAGGCGCGGTCTAAAGAGGTTTCTTTAAATCTCCGGATGGACCGCCGGCCTTTCAGGAACTCTTCGATCTTATCCGGAGCTACGCGCCAATCTATTTTTAATTCCCGGCACTCCGAAGAATTCATACCGTCAAGCGATAGCGCGCCTGTGGGGCATATGGCGACGCAATGGCCGCAACTTATACAAGCCTTCGGCCCCCATTCAACCATAGAAGGAAAACCGGAAGAGGGATCCGTCACTATTATCTCTATAGGGCAGGCCTTGGCGCATAAGCCGTCCTTGTTGCAAAGTTTTTTATCCAAGAGCATGTTCACTTATTCGCATCCTTTTCGAGCCATGTCTGGTATGCCAAACCGCGCTTTGTCTGGAGATATTCTATATCGTATTGTATCTTGTCATACTGAGGGTCCACGCCGTATTTGAACGCCCCCTGCTCGGCCTCCAGTTCTTTTATCCGGGCCTCGAGTTTATTTATCATATTCATGAGATCGTCCTGACTCATCTTTTCGCACTCTTCGCATGCCGCGGCTTTGGGCACACCTTTCTCAAGACCTATCTTTATCACTTCGCTTTTATGTATGTCGGGATTCTCCGTGGTGATCTCTATAAAATCGGCCCCCTCTATTATGCGGTCCGCGACCGATGAATCGAGATCAAAGACGCACCTCTCACCTGCGATGTCTCCTTCGGCAGCTAGAGTAAGGATACCCATACCTATGGCGGCGCCCGTACGAGTTATGCCCTTTTCAAGAGCAGACCCCGACGCCGGCATTTGGGCGGCTATTACGGTAAAGAGAACCGCCGAAGGGTACTTCCAGAAGTTCTCTTTCTTTACAAAAAATTTGTTGGTCTTTTTAGGTTTGATGCGGGTACCTGCAAGGCCGCCCATACTTATGCGGACGTCGGAGATCTTCCACTTCCTGAACTCGGCACCTTTGCCGTAAGCGATGGCGGAGACTATGATCTGCATGCCGCCAGGGGTGTTCTTATACAATAATCCGACCTCACATGAAACCCGGTCGAATTTAAAACTTTTATACTGGATCTCTTCGCCGGCATGCGCGGATAGAGAAGAGAACGCTACGGCGAAGGATGTCAAAACGCAAAAGATGAAACTGCCATAACGCATAGATATGTCCTACCCCATGGCGCAAGTGCCGCCGGACTGACTCTTAAAGAGCTTCCTGTTGTAGGGAAGTTTCATAAGCACCATAGCCATCATGCAGTTATCGGTAATACCCGAATATATTAGCCCGCACGAAACGAATAAAGGTATGGCTATGAAATACGGATGGACAAACCACGAAAGGAGTAGCCCGGCGAGGACGAAAGAACCGGCGGCTATCCTTACCTGCCTTTCGAGGGTAAAGGTCTTCTGCCCCTTGACTACCGGCAACCTCTCTTTCTCCCAGCGCGTCATCCCGCCGTCCAGTACCTTGACACCGTGTACGCCCGATTGCAATAGCATGTCTGCAGCCATTGCCGAGCGCGTTCCGGTCCGGCACAAGACTATATATTTTTTACCGGAGTTACCCAGTTCGCCCACCCTGCCGGCGAGTATATCCATCGGTATATTTATGGAGCCGTCTATATGGACTTCGGCGTATTCTCCCGGAGAGCGCACATCGAGAAATTTCACCTCACCGTCACCGTTGTTAAGCGCCGAGGCATCTTTGGGGGATATCATCACCAGTTCCGCGGCCTGGCCGGTCTGGTTGACACGGATTATATTATCGATATTGAAAGGCTTGGCCAATTCTTTCCGGCGCATATCCCTGACAAATGCATCCTTATCGGTGGCTTTCATGAAAGGATTGGAAGAGATCTCGCGCCCTATCGTAGAAGAACGCTTGCCGTGATAATCATGAGCCGGATACACTTTAGTCTCTCCGGGAAGTTTTTTAAGCTCCTGAAGCGTCTCGAACATAGACTCCGGGGAACCGTTCTGGAAATCTGTCCGGCCTACGCTGCCTATAAGTAAAACGTCCCCGGTAAGAACGGCATCCGGTAGCAAGACAGCCATGCTGTCATCGGTGTGCCCCGGAACTGACATGAACCGCATAACAAGATCCCCGAGCTTAAGCTCGTCGCCGGATCTTACGCGGCGATTGACTATCGCCGACACCGCCTTTTCGTGCATTACAAGAGAGGCGCCGAATTTTTTCTTCAATACAGCGGCAAGCGAGAAATGGTCCGCGTGGGTATGGGTATCTATTATGTACTTAAGAGATAAGCGGTTTTTTTCAAGATATGAGGAATAGGCGTCGAAAAGGCTTATGTGGGGGTCTACTATAACTGCTTCACCGCGGGAACTTACGATATAGGAATAACAGCTGCCCGCGTTAAACTGTTTCAGTTCATACACGGCTCCCATAAATATTACCTCCCGTTATTTTGCGCCCAGGCGGGTCTTGTTGGCTTTATAAGAAGCGTCGCCAAGCCAGTCCCGGGCAAGTTTTTCTTTATCTACGCCCTTCTGATCCCAATCATACTCCATTATCATAAGAGTCTTCAATATGGTGATTAGCGGTTCGCCCTTGATCTTAGGTTGTTTAGTATATGCGTTATCCAAAGCCTTGCAGTAAAATACCGGGGTCTTCTTTATCGCGACGCCGCCCTTTTTAGCGCCGGAAATAAGGTTCGACACCGTAGATACGCGGTCTTTTTTAGAAAGCTTCAGATAATCGTTACCCGTGAACACGGTCTCGGCCGCGAATGAATAAGCCGCCGAAAATACAATGATTAACACGACACCGATAAGTCTCTTCATAATATCTCCTTTTACTTCAAGCTCCGCACTATTGCATAAGCGACAGCCGATATGAACGCAGAACACGGTATGGTAAGTATCCAGGCCCAGATGATGTTACCGGCCACGCCCCATTTAACGGCGGTAAGGCGCCTGATAGATCCGACGCCCATTATAGCGCCTGTGATAGTGTGCGTAGTGCTTACCGGAACCCCTAAAGCCGATGACATAAAAAGCGTTATCGCCGCGCCCGATTCCGCGCAGAACCCGTCAACCGGTTTAAGTTTAGCCACCTTCTGCCCCATAGTCTTTACTATCCGCCACCCGCCAAACATTGTCCCTAAAGCTATGGCCATGTGACAGGTTATTACAATCCAGGTGGGTATATGAAATGTGGTGCCCAAAAATCCTGCGCTAAATAATAGACTCGCTATTATACCCATAGTCTTCTGGGCATCATTACCACCGTGGCCGAGGCTGTATAAAGCCGCGGAGACCAGCTGGCCTTTTCTGAAAATATGGTCTACTTTTGAGGGGGCATTTTTTCTGAATAACCAATATACCATCAATCCAAAAACCAGGCCCAGTATCAGTCCGAGTATAGGCGATATGAATATAAAGACGATGGTCTTCATAATACCTTTCCACACAAGCGCCACCGGACCTGATTTTACAAGCGCCGCGCCTATCATCCCGCCTATAAGGGCATGAGATGAGCTTGTGGGAAGGCCGAAATACCAGGTTATTAGATTCCAACCGCACGCCCCCATAAGAGTGCCGAATATTATTCCCTTGTCCACTATGTTAATATCGATTATGCCCTGACCTATAGTGTTTGCAACATGGAGCCCGAAAAAGAGGAAGGCTATGAAATTAAAGAAAGCCGCCCATATTACGGCTATCCGAGGTGACAATACCCTTGTAGAAACTACCGTAGCTATCGAATTGGCGGAATCGTGAAAACCATTCAGGAAATCAAAGAGGTAGGCTAAAAATATTAATAATATTATCTCTAATGTCATCTATCAGGCCTGCTTTACCAGTATCGATTCCACAACATGCGCGACATCTTCGCAGATATCAAGAACTGTCTCGGCATCCTGGTATATCTCTTTCATCTTTATTACGGTTATCGGGTCTTTTGCCGTTTCGAAAAGTTCCGCAAGAACGGTATCTCTTAAGGCATCGCCCACATTTTCAAAACTGTTTATCTCAACGCATGCGTCCGATACCGCTCTCAAATGTTTCGTATCGCGCATAGCCTTTACCGCGCATTCGACCGATCTGACCGATTTTTCTATAACACCGGCAAACTCTATCAGGTTCTTATCCGGGGAATTGACCTTATAAACCCTCATGCGGTTGACTATCGTGAAGAGCATATCGACTATATCGTCGAGCTCCTTAGTAAGCGCGTGGATATCCTCTCTATCGAAAGGAGTTATAAAAGTCTTGTTAAGTCTGTCTATTATCTCATGCGCAACCTCGTCGCCCTGGTGTTCTATATCTTTCATCTTTTGGAGGGACTTCTCATCCACGGATCCGCCGGCCACCAGTTCTTTAAAATATATAGCCGCGTCTACGGCGTAAGCGGCCTGTCTGTCAAAAAGATCGAAAAAGTTCGAGTCTTTGGGTAAGAACCTGGAAAACATGCTTGGCTCCTCTCGTTTATAATATACGGGAAAACTGCGGGAAATTTAGTCCATTGTATCTCTTGTAAAGGGCAGGCGCAAGGAAAAATTTTCAAAAAATTTTTGCACAAAATAGATTTTGTGATAAACTTCTACCAAAGGAAAAGAAATGAAAAGAAAATTTTTTGCGCTTTTCTTTTTTACGTTATCCGCCCTCTTATTCCTCGAAACGCCATCCTTTTCGTCCGAAAAAGACGACTTATCGCTCATAAGACAGCAGGTCGCCGAGATGAAGGCCCAATACGAGGCCCAGATCAAAGCGCTCGAAGATCAGGTCAAGGTCCTCCAGACGCAGGTCGCGTATAACACTTCGGCTGTACGCGGCGCGCAGGTAGCCCAGATAGTGGATAAGGGGTACGGCGCTATTGTGGGGTATTCCTCAGAATCCATAAAAGCCGACTTGTCCGAAAAAACAGAGACCCTGGGGGATGTATGGCATGGCGACGTCCCCGAAAAAGACCATCCGGCAATAAAGGCGCCGGAACCCGAGCCTATTCATCCTGATGCCAGAGAAGCGCTCATGAAGTCCGGCGAGCCTTTCTTCGACAAACTGCCGTCATACCTTACAAAGGGTTTTGAGTTCCACGGATATATGCGCGCCGGCTTCGGCGCCAATGATAAAGGCGGCCAGCAGATAGCCTTCAGGGCGCCGGGAGCTCCCGCTAAATATCGTCTGGGCAATGAGACCGAAAGCTACGGGGAACTCGCCTTTGTAAACCGTTATAATCCCGACAAGGTCGGCGGACCTTCTTTCAATACCCAGATACGAGTAGGATACAATACCCCGGAACTGATGGATGACGACCCGATAAACGACAGACTCAACATGCGCGAGGCCTTCTGCCAGGCCACAAATCTCGGATGGAGTTCCTCCCCGGATATCTCGTTCTGGGCAGGCGAAAGGTTCTACAGAAGGCTCGATATACACATAAACGACTTTTACATATACGATATGAGCGGTTACGGAGGCGGGTTCGAGGATTTGAATGTGCCTTTCGGAGACTCAAAACTCGCGGTAGCGTATATAGGAGGATCAAGCGACAATTATCAATTCCCGAAGGCGGGGCGCGTAGCGAAGAATACGGTCGATATGCGCCTGTACAACCTGGATGTCCCATGGGGTAAAGGCACCCTGTGGGCGGCGCCGTCGGGCGTCACGAGCGGTATATACACAGACACGGCCGGCAACCAGGTCACATATCCTACAGCCGGCGGTATGGCTATAGGATTTATACATATGCATGACATCTCGCCTATAGGCTACAACCAGATAACCGGCCAGTACGGTTTCGGGACGGGCTCTGACTTCTCGCCCAACATACAGAACCCCACTCCAAAGTTACGCGATTCCTGGAAATTCAGGATAACGGAATCCAATGTCGTGCAGGTAAACGACCACCTCTCCATAATGAGCGACTTCATATATCAGGCCAGCGACGCGGGCCAGACAGGCCCGGCAAAACTTACCTGGATATCCGGCGGCTTCCGGCCGGTCTATTATTTCAATAAATGCGTAGCGGTAGCTCTTGAAAACGGTATCGATTATATCGATAACCAATTGGACCAGTACAGCGGCATGCTTTATAAAGTAACCCTGGCGCCGATGATAAAGATAGACAATACTTTCTTCGGAAGACCTGAGATACGAGGTTATGTGACTTACGCGGCCTGGACGGACGGTTTTAAGGGAAGGGTAGCTTCGACTGCTTTCGACGGCAGCCAGGCCGGCCTTTCAGCCGGAGTCCAGTGCGAGTCTTGGTGGTAAATTATTTTTGCCTCTGGCAAAAATAATTATACCCGTTGTTCTAGATCCTCAGAGGTGATCTCGAACAACGGGTATTAATCTTTAGCAAAGGCAAAAGTTTTTATACCTGTTGTTCGGGATTAACTCTGGAAATCCGGCACAACCGGTATCGTGCTTCCGCCTCGGGCAGGAATTGTATAATTTAGTGTAAAGTTTAAAGCGAAAAGTGTAAAGTGGAGGTGTCACTAAAGTGACCTTGTATATTTAGGTCCGAAGGACACAACCACTTTACACTTTTAACTTAACACTTTACACTTTTTTTCTGATTGACCTACTCTTCCTCAGGCGTAGGAGGCATAGCGCCTTTATCCCTGCCCCATCCCCTCTCCTTACCGCCGCGCTTTTTCATCTTCTCTTCCATCTTGGCGTTCACCTTCTGGAACTGCTCCGGAGTAAGGATCTCTTTTAGAGAAAGTATCCTATCTATCCGCTGGTCGATCATTCTGGCGGACAGACTTTTCATATCGGCAGCTATGGCATCTATCTTGGCTCTATCGGTAACAGGCTTCCCCATCTCGGCCTTAAGCTCTTCCTTCTTGGCGCGCATCTGATCGTGCATCTCTTTTGCCTTCGACTTCCCTTCCTCCCTATGAGCCTTTATCTTATCCCGCTGTTCGGGTGTGAGACTCAGATCCTTGAAGGGACCCTCTTTATCCGCATTCTCCGCCACGGGCCTTTCTTTCACCGAGACTTCGGTGCCTTCGCCTGAAGCGCTGACCGCAGGTATACAAGTGAGCACAAAGAATAGAACAGTAAATACGGCAATATATTTTCCTCTGCTTTTCATGGAACTCACCCCCTTCTCATTAACTTAGACATTCATGGACCGCGAAAAGTTCCCCTTCGAATAAAGTTCGTTAGTAATGACTCCTATATCTGCCAAAGTGCCGTAATAGTTATCCGAACCATTTGTATCGAGCGAGGATAGATACCCTATCTCCTCCTCTATATAAAGACCTATATCTTTCTTTTCCGCATAACTGTGATGCATTAGAAAAGCTGCCGCTACCAGTAGAACCGCTATGGTAGCCGCGAGAAAGACCGGCCTGGGAGATATTTTGCGTTCGGGCCGCGTCGGCGTTTTGATAGACTCGGATATATTACGCCAGACCGACTCGGCCGGTTTCACCGGTTCGAGGCCTCTGAAAGGTTCTACCGCAGAAAGACGTATCCGGGCCTCCAGCTCAGCGCAGGTCTTGCATCCGGCCAGATGCTCTTTTACCGCCGTAGACATCTGGGCACTCAGTTCGCCATCGAGGTAGTCTGACAACAAAAGTTCTCTTATCTCTTCGCATCTCATCTCTCTTCACCCCTTTTCGATCCGGCCTCCAGCAGGGCCTCCCGGGCCCTTGCCAGGCGTGAACGGACGGTATTTATATTTATATGCAGCGCATCTGCCATCTCTTCATAACTCAAACCCTCGATCTCCCGCAATATTATACATGCGCGGTGCTCCGGGCTCAGGCCCGATAAGAATCCCGCCAGTAAGGCTTCCTTTTCACCATGGCCGGAGTCCTCTTCGCCGGCTTGCGTAAAAGCCTGGCTGTGTATCTCATCGTCGTATTCCACGCTCTTATCGGTGTAACGCGAAAACTTCTTACGGGCGTTCAACGTAACATTCATAGTGATCCGGTATATCCACGTAGAAAGAGCGGACCTGAAGGCGAAGTTTTTAAGATTATTGTAAACCTTTATAAAGACCTCCTGAGTTACGTCCTCGGCTTCGGGTCTGTTACCGAGCACGCGCAAAGCTATACTATAGACGAAACCGCAAGTCTGGCGGTATATCTCTTCGAATGCCGAGATCTCCCCTTCGGCCGCTTTTTTTATAAGTTCAGGCTCTATCTTTTTCATCCGATTATTAGACAGTCCGGGATACTAAAAAGTTCCGGAATAACTATTTTTCTTCCGGCTTCTTTAAGAAATACTTTCTCTCTTTTATGGTGATGAAATTCGACCAGTCCCGCCCGCTTGGCGCCTGTGAACGCATTATCTCTTTTACAGCATTGGCTTGAGATACAAGTTCGTCGGAGTGGTAGACAATAGTTGCCTCCAGGGTCTTTGGAAGGACCGGGGATTGCTGTTCGTATTCGCCATGGTGGCTAAGTATTATATGTTTAAGCTGGATGGCCAAGTCCTGAGGGAAACCTTCCACAGAGGATATCTTACGCGACAGCATCTCGAACCCAAGCGGAAGATGACCTATCAGCCCACCGGAGACGGTATATTCGAACGTCCTGACGTCAAGCTCCGTCATCTTGCCTATGTCGTGAAGAAAGGCCCCGATTATCGCTATATCGCGGTTTGCCTCCGGATACAAGTCGCAAGTCTTATCGACTATGAACATTATCTCGTAAGTATGCTCCAGAAGCCCTCCTATGTAAGCATTATGCCATGAACTGGCTCCCGGGGAACGCTTAAACCCTTCCATAAAATCCTTGTCATCCAGAAAACTGCGCGCAAGCGACGATATCCATTTGTTAGATATACCGGAAAGGTATCCTTCAACCTTCCCCCAAAGCTCATCGATATTTTCAACTGTTCTCACAAGGTCCTGTATATTATATTCCCCGGAAGACGCGGGCCTGACCGATTCCATCTTGAGCTGCAGATTGTCTTTCCATGAATCGACAGACCCACGCGCTAAAATAGCCATGCCTGTGTCGATTTTCTGGTCGAACTCTTCGGCATTATCCCATATCTTTGCCTCTATGGAACCTGTCTTGTCAGAAACGGTGAGCTTCAGGAATGGCTTACCGTCCTTTGTCTTGGAGGACTCCTTCTTCTTCAACTGAAATACGGATTCGAATCTATCGCCCGCCTTTAATTCCTTGATGAATTTTTTTTCCATATTATTTGCTCCTTTAAAGTTTATGGCTTTGGGCCGGGGGCCATGCGCATTGGGCTAAAAGCCCACAGCCCATCGCCCAACGGCTCATACCCACAGCCTGAGACCTGACTGGCGCTCTATCCTGCGGCTTACCGCCTCACTCAAGATATCGCGCGAGCCATATATGACCGCGGACCTGCGGGCCCTGGTAAGGGCTGTATATACTATCTCTTTAGTTAGAAGTCGGTTACCCCCATCCTGAGGCAGAGCTATAAGAATATTTTCATATTCGCTTCCCTGGCTCTTATGCACCGTTATGGCAAAGGCCTGCTCGAAGAG
>JAGOLR010000048.1 GCA_017993955.1 Candidatus Omnitrophota bacterium | reverse complement strand
CCTATGACCACCCCCATACCATGATCTATAAATAACTCTTTTCCTATCTCGGCGCCGGGGTGTATCTCGATGCCCGTTATAAACTTTCCAAATTGGGATATCCATCTGGGAAGTAGCGGTATTCTATTTTTCCAAAGAATGTGCGTTATCCTGTAAAATATCAGAGCATGCAGACCGGAATATGTCAAAAGCACCTCTACGAAACTTGTCGCAGCCGGATCCCTGTCAAACACCGCCCTCACATCTTTTCCGAACAGGATTGCTATCACCGTCCAGAAGATGACTGCCGCAAGTATCAGCACTCCGAGAATTATCAGAAACGCTACCATATATATCTCCCTGTCGAGCCTGGCATATACAAGTTTTGAAGGAAGAATGGTGAGAGACGATGGATGACTGATGGTATCAGAACCACAATCACCTCTCTTCCCTCATCATTCATCCCTCTTAATATCCTATTTCTCCTGCAACGTCACGACCGCATACGCCGCGATCGCCTCACCTTTACCTATCGAGCCGACACCTTCGTTGGTCGTGGCTTTTATATTAACGCATCCCTTCTCTATGCCCAGTATGCCGGCGATCTTTTCAACCATCCTGGTCTTGAACGGATATATCTTGGGCTCCTCCGCCAATATCACGGTGTCGACATTGTTAACTTTATAGCCCTTCTCCAGCGTAATCTGGAGTACTTTTTTTAGTATCTCCGAGCTCGATATGCCTTCAAATCGCGGGTCCGTATTCGGGAATAACTCGCCTATATCGCCCATAGCTATAGCCCCAAGCATCGCATCCGATATCGCATGGAGCAGGGCGTCTCCGTCTGAATAACCTAAAAGTCCTTTGATATAAGGTATTTCTACTCCGCCCAAAAATAGAGGCCTGTCTTCTATAAGCCTGTGTATGTCATATCCTATACCCGTCTTCATAACAATGCCTCTGCGAATTTCAGATCTTCCTTGTTAGTTATCTTTATATTTTTGTATGAACCCTTAAGTATCTTCACTTTGCCGCCGAACATTTCCACTATACTGGAATCATCGGTCGCAATCTTTGGCTCTGATGATGCATACGCCTTTTGCAGAATCTGTCTCCTGAAAGCCTGAGGCGTCTGAGCCCTGAAGATGCTGCTCCTGTCGAGCGTCTTCTTTATAAAAAGCCTTTTATCTGTCAATTTCACGGTATCGTTTTCCGGGACGGCCACCACGCACCCTCCAAACTTCCATGCAACGCTTATAGACCCGGATATGGCATCGGCTCCTGGGAACGGGCGGGCGCCGTCATGTATAAGAACGACATCGAACGAACTATCCACGAATCTCAGGCAGTTCCTTACAGATTCGAAACGCGTCTTACCTCCCAGGCATATCTTTTTTACTTTATCGAGTTCGAATCTTGCCGAAAGGTCTTCAAGCCTTTTTACGCAGCCCTTCTCCGCTGCGACGATTATCGAATCTATCGACGGGGATGAATTTAAAGCGCTAAGAGCGTAATATACAAGTGGTTTACCGCCAAGCCTGACAAAAGGCTTTTTTACGGTTAGTCCAAGCCTCTTCCCGAAACCGGCCGAAGGTACTATCGCCACTACCTTGGGCCTCATTTCTGCTTCCACCCCTGAGGCCGGTTATCATTCTCCAACCGGGCAAATATCATCCTCCCGGCCGAGGTCTGCAATACGCTTGTAACAACCACTTTGACGCCTTGGCCTATCAGATGCCTGGCGTTATCCACTACTATCATCGTACCGTCATCCAGGTATGCGACCCCCTGGCTGTGCTCTTTACCTTCTTTCGATATCCTGATATCCATCGCCTCGCCGGGCAAAACAACAGGCCGCAGGGCATTAGCAAGTTCATTTATGTTAAGAACGGTTATCCCCTGGAGTTCGGCAATTTTATTAAGGTTAAAATCGTTTGTGAATATCTTCGCCCCCAGTAGCTTAGCCAGCTTAACCAGTTTGGAATCCACATCTTTAAGTTCAGGAAAATCGTCTTCCTCTATCTTCACATCCAAAAGCGGCGTCTTCTGCATCTTGTTCAGTATATCGAGTCCGCGGCGGCCCCTGTTCCTCTTTAGGGCATCCTGAGAGTCAGCTATCTGCTGTAACTCTTTCAATACGAACCTGGGCACCACCAGCCGGCCTTCTATGAAGTGAGTCTGAAATATATCGGCTATCCTGCCGTCTATGATAACCGACGTATCCAAAAGTATTATATCTTCCTTCTTATCTTGCCGGACGAATTTTACATACGGTATTATCAGATTAAACTCGTCTTTGCCCCTGATGCCTATAGCCATGCCCAGATAGCAGAATATCAGTATAAGTATAATCTGAAGAGATGAGAACATCTCGATACTCATCGGGATCAGCTTTAATACACTGGTCAGTATCCACGCCATGAAAAATCCGAATATAAGCCCGAAGACGCCGGCAGAGACATTTCTCATGGAAAATCTCCGCATGCCCAACTCGATAAATATTATCGTTACAGAAGCGCCTAGGCCGCAAAGCATGCCGCCTACCTTCCAGGATATGTCATAGTTTCCCAGAAGGGCCCCGATATAGTACCCCACCACTGTGCTTGATATTATAAAAAACGCGCGTACAAAAATTAAGGTCATATTAACCTTCCTTATTTATTTGCTGCGTTTATCTCGGTTTAAATAAAAGCTTCCATGGGTTTGCCTTCAACTCCGCTGCAAAATCCTTAAAGGCCTGGATAAGACCTTCCAACTGTTTGTACAGGGTGTCGTCAGCTATGAGCCTGCCTATCGTCCCCTGATTACTGTTCAGCTTGCCGGTAAATCCGTCAAGGTTACCCGTCAAACTCACCAGATTATTATAAACCGTGTCGTCATTCAATAGCTTGCCTATAGTACCTTCGCCCTTTTCTATCTTTTCGGCTATAGAAACTACCGAATCCGAGAGCTTGGCAAGATTGGTAGTAACCTTCTCCATGGAGACAGGGTCTTTCCCCTGTAAGGTATCTCCGCTTTTTATAATAGCCTTACCAGAGGTACCGGGTATTATCTCCAGATACTTCTCGCCCAAGAGACCCAGGGTATTTATAGTGACCTCGGCGTCTTCTTCTATCTTGGCATCGCTTTGTACCCATACGGTAAGTTCGGCCTTTGTCTTCTGTGCCTTTTCATCATATAAGAGGCGTATCCCCTGCACATTGCCCACCCCGACTCCGGCGAGCCGAACGGGGGCGGAGGGACCTATCCCGCTCGCGAAATTAAATATCACTTTAAACTTATAGCCGGTTCTGGATATATTCACGTCGCCTATGGAAAAAACTATAACGAATATTATACATATTCCGATAAGAGTAAATATGCCGACTTTGAATTCAAAACCGCGAGTGCTATCCATTT
Organism: Candidatus Omnitrophota bacterium; assembly: GCA_017993955.1. GTDB lineage: Bacteria > Omnitrophota > Gorgyraeia > 2-01-FULL-45-10 > 2-01-FULL-45-10 > JAGOLR01. The sequence goes on along the minus strand of JAGOLR010000048.1, from coordinate 9,277 downwards.
ATACCCTCCATTAAGTATTTATAAATACAGGAGATCATATATAATCCCGTAAAATATGAAACTTTTATATCAGATGCTCAAAATCTATACCTTCGGTAATAGGGCCCTTGCTGGCGCCGGTTATAAATTGTCGGACGATCGGGTCCTTGGAATTCTTTATCTCCTCAGGCGTACCGTTCGCCACTATCTTACCGTTATATAGCATCGCTATCCTGTCAGCTATCTTATAAGCGCTGGTCATGTCGTGGGTAACCGCGATAGATGTAACATTAAGTTTATTGTGAAGCTCTATTATAAGGTCGTTAACCGAGTCCCCCATTATGGGATCTACGCCTGTAGTCGGCTCGTCATATAACATTATCTCCGGACGCATACATATAGCGCGGGCCAGCCCTACCCTTTTACGCATTCCCCCTGACAACTCGGCCGGTTTTTTATACTCTATATCGCGCAGACCCACGAGCGAAAGGCATTCTTTTACACGCTTACGTATAGCATCTTCGCTCGCATGGGCATGCTCGATCATACCGAATGCCACATTTTCCAGGACATTCAGCGAATCGAAGAGCGCCGCGCCCTGGAATAACATACCGAAGCGCATACGCATCTTATTCAGGTCTTTCTCTTCCATCTTCGATATGTCTTTGCCGTCGATTATTACCTGGCCCGAATCAGGCTTCAGCAGACCTATTATATGCTTCAGAAGCACGCTTTTACCGCATCCGGAACGGCCTATAATGACAGTGGTCTCTCCCTTTCTTATATTAAGGTTCAAGTCATCGAGTACCTTGTGACCGTTAAAAGACCTTGAAAGATTTATTATCTCTATCATTCGTAATTTCTCAGTTATCAGAATACGTGTTATGAACGGCCGGAATATTACAAACCCATTACTGTTTTGTCACAAAATAGAATAGCGCCGTAAAGAAACAATCCGAAGCTATTATCAAAATAAAACTCATCACTACACTTGAGGTGGTAGCGCGACCTACGCCTTCTGCCCCGCCATCAGCCTTCATGCCTTCATAGCATGCCACTATACATGTTATAAGTCCAAAGAATACGCTCTTGATTAGGCCTGTGTAAACATCTTTATACTTAAGCGGACTCCAGGTATTCTTCATATATACCGCATGACTTATGTTAAGCTTATAGACGCCGATGATATATCCCCCGAAGCCACCTATTATATCAGCATACAATGTCAATATCGGCATCATTATTACCAGAGCAAGAAACCTAGGCACCACCAGGTACCTTACCGGATTTGTTGCAAGAGTCTGCAGGGCGTCTATCTGTTCAGTGACCTGCATAGTACCTATCTCAGCCGTTATCGATGCCCCTACCCGGCCCGCTACTATCAGCGCCGTAAGGACAGGCCCGAGTTCCCTCACCATAGAAAGCGCAACCAATGATGCTATATACATCTCGGCTGATATCCTCTGCATCTGGTATGCGCTCTGCAATGCCAGCACCATGCCAGTAAAAAGACTTATCAGAGAAACTATCGGCAGGCTGTCCACGCCTATCCTGGACATCTGTTCAAGTATGTGGCGCTTACGCATTCTGCCTATAGGTATCCAGAAGAGCGTTTCAGCCAGCAGTATGGCTATGCCGCCGGCATACCGTATCACCGACATTATATTGGAGCCCAACATCAGTATGAAATTTGTTATCTTTTGCATAGTTTTTATCTAAAAATTATCGCGGTGTTCCAGACCGAAAAACCCCTCGCCGTCCTTAAGCGACATGGCCAGACTGTCGCCTTCATTAAGTTTATATTTGAGCTTTACTTCGTCCTTGTCCCTGGAACTGTAACCGACCTTTTCGTCGTTAAGATATCTTTTGAACCCGAGGTCAAAGTCAGAGGACAACTTCTTGTTCATACGAACCTCTTCGGTGCCTTTCAATTTTGAACTGTTGAAATTGTCCCAGTTAAGGGCCTTTTCATCGCTTACCAGTTTCAAATTATCAAACAGGTTACCTTTGCCGATCTTCCGCAGATCAAGCTCTCCGGCAAGGACCAGGCTCCCGGACTGCCTTACTATGCGAGAATCGTCTATCCTCAAAATGGGCCCTTCCCCCTTAAAAGTCACGGTAAGCGTATCGAAATCCATGCCCAGCAGGCTCCCCTTACGGACATCGAGACGAATATCTGATTTGACATCGCGCAAAGCACCTTTAAGTTCTATTTTACCGCTCAGGTTCCCGGAAAAAGCTTTGGTAGCGTCCGGACCGGCAAATGTAGCAAGAAATTTGGCACAACTGAGATTGTCTATCAGAACCTTTAAGTTTAAATTATACGGCTCATCAAACGCCACGCTGCCTGACATCTTTACGTTGTCGCCGAAATCAAACTCGAATATATCCAGAATACCCCGAGAGACCCTATACGAGGCTCTAATCTCAGGGTATACCTTACCGTTTATCTCCAAGCGCCTTGTAAAGACCTGGCTTTCTAACGTTTTGTCTTCAGGATTATCAGGAGCCGAGATTATCCTGTTTTTCATCATCACATCTAACGTTATATTCACGCCGTGGACTTTAAAACGATTAGTCCGCAAGTTCATCCTGATATCGCCGGAAGGATCGACTCTGCCGTATACATGCACCATGCCAGCCTTGGGTTTTAGTTCAAAAGCAAAATGCCGGTTAGTTACATGTCCTTCAAATTCTACTTTTTCGCCGTTGAAGAGATTGACAAACCCTATTACCCGGGCATCATCCATGTCTCCTTCGATCCGGACAAAACCCGAATTCTTCTTATTTTTGGTTTCGAAATTAACGTATATAAAAGAATCCCGTGACAATATATCGGAAATACCGGAAGCGCCGCCCCTCTTAAAAAGTAGGTCCCAGACATGATAGTTGGTCTTTATGCTATCTATCACAACTGAGGTAAAAATGGCTGCGTCCTTTTTGTCCTTAAGCTTTATCTCGTTAAAACTTATAGGATTAAGGATGCCTCCCTCGATATTACCTATGGAAAGCTTGACCTTACCCCCCAGGGCCTCCTCGGCTTTGAGAGTTATAAAGTCCTTTACCTGAGGCGCGAACGCCTCTATCCTGGCTTCAACGAATAGCACGATACACAAAGCCAGCAATATAACCGTAATGACCTTGAATTTCCGCCTTGTACGGAGATGGCGCATTTTACGATGGCACCCCTAACAAAATGTTACGAAACACCGTGTTTTGTAAGATTATCGGCCTGCTCAAACTCGAGATGATCCACCTTGGCCGTAACTATTACCTTGCTTCCGGATTTAAATGAGCCTTTTATTATCTCTTCGGCCAGCGGGTTCTCAAGGAACCTCTGTATCGTCCTTTTGAGCGGCCTTGCACCGAACGACTTATCGAAGCCTTTATCTATCAGAAAATCTTTTGCCTCTTTGGTCAGCTCTATCTTCATGTTCTGTTCTTTCAGCCGCTGTTCTACTTCCTTTATTTCGAGCTCGACTATATGCTCCAATTCATCCTTCGTAAGCGACCTGAAAACTATTATATCATCCACCCTGTTAAGGAACTCGGGCTTAAAGACCCTCTTTATCTCGTCCATCAACTTCTCTTTCATGGACTGGTAGGTGACATCTTCAGCCTGAGACTTAAATCCTAAAGACCCCTGCTTCTTTAAAAGCTCGGCGCCTATATTGGAGGTCATGATTATGATGGTATTTTTAAAATCGACCTTTCTGCCGAAAGAATCGGTCAGACGGCCTTCTTCAAGCATTTGCAACAATATGTTAAATACATCCGGATGGGCCTTTTCGATCTCATCCAAAAGGACCACCGAATACGGCCTGCGTCGAACCTTCTCGGTCAACTGCCCACCCTCGTCGTATCCTACATACCCGGGAGGCGCTCCCACAAGCCTTGAGACATTGAACTTCTCCATATACTCCGACATATCTATCTGTATGATGGCGTCCTCATCCCCGAACATAAACTCCGCAAGGGCCCTGCCGACAAGAGTTTTGCCTACGCCGGTCGGCCCCATAAATATGAAAGAACCTATCGGACGGCGCGGGTCCTTTATGCCCGCGCGTGAGCGCCTTACCGCATGCGCTATAGCGCTTATAGCTTCGTCCTGGCCTATGACCCTCTTGTGTATGGACGACTCCATATTAAGGAATTTCTCCTGCTCCTTCTCTTCGAGCTTCACGATGGGTATGCCCGTGATCTTCGAGACTATAACTGCTATGTCATCATCCGTAACCTTCGGCTCGAATTTACCTTTCTGCTCTTTCCATTCTCTTTTTATCCTGTTAAGTTCTTCTTTGAACCGGCGTTCTTCGTCGCGGAATTTTGCCGCCTTTTCAAAGTCCTGGTTCTTTACGGCGGACTCCTTCTCCTGCCTTATAACGGCTATCTTGTCTTCGATATGTTTTACGTCGGGAGGAGCAGTCATCACCGACAGCCTGGCCCTGGAACCCGCCTCATCAATAAGATCGATGGCCTTGTCCGGAAGATATCTGCCGGTTATGTACCGGTCGGATAATTTAGCCGCGGCGTCCACCGCCGCATCGGTAAATTTCACCTTGTGATGCGCTTCGTATTTATCACGCAGCCCCTTCAATATCTCTATGGTCTCATCGACGCTCGGGGGCTCAACCATGATGGTCTGGAACCTGCGCTCCAACGCCGCATCTTTCTCTATGTGCTTACGGTATTCATCAAGGGTAGTGGCACCTATGCACTGAATCTCTCCGCGCGAAAGCGCCGGCTTAAGTATATTTGACGCATCTATCGCCCCCTCCGCGCCGCCCGCGCCCACAAGGGTATGAAGTTCATCTATAAATATTATTACATCATCAGAACGTTTTATCTCGTCCATTACCGCTTTTATGCGCTCCTCGAACTGGCCTCTGTATTTTGTCCCGGCAACTAAAAGCGCTAGATCTAATATTATTATACGCTGATCGCGCAAAGTCTCCGGCACTTCTCCGGCTATTATCTTCTGGGCAAGCCCCTCGACTATCGCGGTCTTGCCGACTCCGGCCTCTCCTAAAAGGACCGGGTTATTTTTGGTCCTTCTGGAAAGTATTTGGATAACCCTTTCTATCTCGTTTTTCCTGCCTATTACGGGATCGAGCGCGTTATCTTTCGCGAGCTTTGTCAAGTCTCTACCGAAGGCATCCAGCGCAGGGGTCTTGGCGTGCGACGTCTTTTGGCCCATTTCATATCCGGGCACCTCTGAACCGAGCAGATTCATCACCTCTTCCCGTACCTTCTCAAGCTCAAGACCAAGGTTCATAAGAACCTGGGAAGCCACGCCTTCACCTTCTCTTATAAGTCCGAGTAGAAGATGTTCTGTTCCTATGTAATTATGACCAAGGGCCCTTGCCTCATCCATAGCGAGTTCTATAACCTTCTTGGCCTTTGGCGTAAATGGCAGGTCTCCGGATACTACAGTGGTCGGTCCGGGTTGAACCAGCTTTTCAACCTCGAGACGTATCTTATCCGGTATCAAACCGAAATTGGCCAGTACCGCCGCGGCGACGCCCTCACCTTCCCTAACGAGACCTAATAGGATGTGCTCCGTGCCGATGTAGTCGTGGTTGAAACGCTTAGCCTCTTCCTTGGCCAATAAAATAACTTTGCGAGCTCTTTCGGTAAACCTATTAAACATCGGCATATTTAGCAACCCTCCATAGTGTCAAATCGTTTATTGCGTTTATTGAGTTTATTGCGTTTATTGGGCTCATTGGGTTTAAGTCCTAACGCAATAAACCCAATAAACTCAATAAACACAACAAACTTTTACTTCAATTTTTCTCTAATCAGATCCGCCCTTTTGACATCCCGCTCCTGGGAACCGAGTGACTTCCCCTCGAGTTTCTGCAGATGGGCCGGTTGGGTCAATATAAAAAGTTCGTTTACGGTCTTTCTGTCAACTTCCTTTGAAAGGCCCAGGTCCACCCCAAGCCTCACCGCGGAAAGAAGCGATATGGTTTCATTGCTTGTAATTATACGGGCGCTTTTTAATGTGCCTATGGCGCGCGACACCCTGTCTAATAGCGCTTCTTTGTTACGCAACACTATCGCTTTCCTTATGGCCTCTTCTCGCGCGATTATCTGCTGTATGATGCGCTCCATATTATCTATTATCTCGCCCTCGGCTATGCCCATGGAAACCTGATTGGATATCTGGAATAGATTACCCAGGGCCTCAGTACCTTCACCGTATAGTCCGCGTATATTCAGACCCAGCTTGGCAATGGCCTGCAAAACCTTATTGATCTGTCCGGAAAATACCAGGGCCGAGAGATGCAGCATCACAGAACCCCTTAACCCGGTTCCTATGTTTGTGGGGCAGGCGGAAAGATATCCCCAGCGCGGCGAATACGAGTAAACGATCTTCTTGGAAAGCTCAGTATCCAACTCATCGAGCATGCGCCAGGACTTCTTTATATCAAACCCGGAACGGAGGACTTGGATCCTTAGATGGTCCTCCTCGTTTATCATGATGCTTATAGTTTCGTTACGGTCTACGATAAGCCCTTTATATTCCACATCCTGAGCGTGCTCAGGACTCATAAGGTGCCGTTCCACAAGAAATAGACGGTCTATCTCGCTTAAGTCCTTAAGACGTATATATATCGCGTCCTTGAGGGCGTTAGAAGATAAGGCCGCGTCCTTAACCAAATGCAGTATACTCTCCAGGTCCTTTTTAGAAGCGCGCACAGAAAATGGTATCTTATCTATATTCCTGGCAAGCCTCGTCCTGGTCGATATCACTATATTCGAGTTAGGCCCGGTGCCCTTAAGCCATTCACTATCCTGTTTCAAAAAATCATCCACTGTCATGCCTTGGCGCTATCGCCCTCGCCTTTCTTCTCCAATTCATGTATCATGTCCCGCAGGCGGGCCGCCTCCTCGAAATTCTCCTCCTGTATCGCCTTCTCCATCTTGGACTTCAGATCTTGGATGGTCTTCGTTTCCTTTACCGTCTTTCCGATCATGATGGGTACCTTTCCTACGTGCCTTTCGGCACCGTGTATCCTCTTTAACAAAGGGGCAAGCTGTACTTTGAACGCTTCATAGCATTCTCCGCAACCTAGCCTCCCGATCTTTTTGAAATCCTTATATGTAAAACCGCAGAATGGACACTTTACCGAAGAAAGCGCCTCCGGCTCTACGGCAGATCCCAGGTCTGTAAGACCCGCGAGGAGATCCCCCAGGCCGAAATGCTCTTCCATCTCGGTGCCTTTATCCTTAGCACAGTCCTCGCAAAGATGAAGCTTTGTCACCTTGTCATTAACTATCTCGGTTAGATGAACAGTCGCTTCCTTTTTCCCGCACACATCGCACTGCATCAGTATTTAACTCCGTCAACTTTGGTGAGTTTTTTAAAAGCCTCCATCAGCCTCAAGGTAACTGCGCCTGGCCTGCCCCCGTCTATTTTCCGCTCATCGATCTTCACCACCGGTATTATCTCGGCCGCGGTCCCCGTCAAAAATACCTCGTCAGACGAATAGACATCTTCCATGCGAAGGAGGCGTTCGAAGAAAGGCATCTCCATATCCCGCGCGATCTTTACCACGGCATCCCTGGTAATCCCTTCCAGCGCGCCTATATTGACGGGCGGGGTTACCAACTCCCCGTTCTTGACGATGAATATGTTATCCCCTGTGCACTCTGCTACATAGTCATCGTGCGTGAGCATGATAGCTTCGTCTGTGCCCGCCTTTATGGCATCGATCTTGGCGAGAATGTTATTAAGATAATTGAGAGATTTTATCCTGGGGTCCAGAGATTTGGGATAATTGCGCCTTGTGACAGCGGTAACGATCGCCAGGCCTTCCTGATAAAACCTTTCCGGATACAATTTTATCTTGTCGGTGATTATAAATACCGTAGCCTTCTTGCACTTACGTGGATCCAGACCGAGGTCGCCGGGGCCTCTTGTCACCACAAGCCTTATATATGCATCGGAAAGCTTATTGGCCTTTAAAGTCTTTATTATAGCCTCTATAAGCTTGGCTTTGGTCATCGGTATCTTGAGCTCTATGGCGTCTGCAGACTTATATAGTCGGTCTATATGCTCTTTGAGCCTGAATATGAGCTTATCATATGTCCTTATACCCTCAAAAACCCCGTCGCCGTAAAGCAGGCCGTGGTCGAAGACCGATATAACAGCCTTCTCCTTTTCCAAAAGTTTCCCGTTGAGATAAATCTTCATAATTAGAAATTCTCCGTTTATCGTTCAATAATAAAATTTAGATATAATAGTATATATAATATTTTATGGTATGTCAACCCTTGGACATTCGGATTTCATGATCAGGATGGATTTGTGCTATCTATGCGATATCTTGCCGTCTCTAATGCGTATCGTGGATTCCGTGCGGAGGGATATGGATTCGTCGTGGGTGACTATCACGAGGGCTATGTCTTCAGACTTTTTTAGATTAAACAATAGCTCATATATAGCCTTGCTGTTTTTAGAATCAAGATTTCCGGTGGGTTCATCACATAAAAGATAATCGGGGTTATTTATAAGGGCCCTGGCTATAGCTACCCTCTGAGACTCGCCCCCGGAAAGCTGAGTGGGCTTATGGTCTATTCGGCTTTCAAGACCTACGGACTTTAAAAGACTGGACGCCTTATCGCGGATATCTCTATCTCTTACGCATGCCTTCTTTGACTTTATAAACGCCGGCAACATCACGTTTTCCAATACGGTGAATTCGGATAATAAATGGTAGAACTGAAATACAAAACCTATCCGCGCGTTGCGCGCCCGGGAAATCTCCGCATCCTTAAGCTTTGCAATATCCGTACCGTCTAAAAATACCCGTCCCTCAGTCGGACGGTCTAACCCGCCCAGAAGATGCAAAAGCGTAGACTTTCCGGCGCCGGAGGGGCCCAGTATGGCGATCGAGCGCGACCTCTCCACCTCAAGAGTTATACCATCTACGGCCCTGACTTCTTTGTCACCGCTTTTATAGACCTTATATACGCTTTGGGCTATTAGGCTCATGGTCATTCATACCTTAAGGCTTCTACGGGATCAAGTCTCGAAGCTTTATAAGCAGGATATATGGTAGCTATTATACTTATGAAAATACTGGCCAATATTATAGTGGCTATATCACCTGCCGCGAATTTTACCGGGAGCTTATCGATATAGTAAACATCCTGCGGAAGATTTATGAATTTATAAGTCTTAAGGAACCAGCATAAAGCTAAACCAAAAACAGCCCCTATAGCTGTACCCGCCAGTCCTATCATGGTCCCCTGCATAGCGAAAATATACATGATATCGCGGCCGGAT
>JAGOLR010000047.1 GCA_017993955.1 Candidatus Omnitrophota bacterium | reverse complement strand
TTTCTGGCCCTTCCCGAGAAAAGCGCACCACCCAGAGCCGCCATAATGGCCAGATATAAGATAGTAGAGGCCTTCAATCCTGAATATGCAAAGACGGTCACCCTGGATATGGTATTAAGTCCGAACGGTCTGGACAAGATACTGAAGACGATATGTTTCGGATTAGAAAAACCGGAAGGCGAGCTTGGAAAGACTACCGGTCCGGCCGCGGATGTCGCGCGAGTATTCGATATGTATAAAGCTATATACCTTTCGGGGCCGGACGCAATAAAGAGGATAATACCGCCTGTCGGCAAACCCGCCAATGTAGAACAGGCCCAAGCCGCTCTTGCAAGTTCGCTTACCGAACTATTCAAAGCCCTTGACGGCCTTAGCATACTTTCCTGCATGAATGCGGACCTTTATTTGAAGGGCCAGCTGAGCGATTCAGAAAAAGGTATGACCTGGAACTTATCCGGCGGGCTTACGGCAAAGGCGTCTGTTCCAAACGACCGCAAAGGCACTATCGATAAAGAGCTAGTGCTTAAATACCTAAGGGCTCTGGCAGATCTACGTGACGCTATGGTGCGCGAGAAGATGCGCGTACTTATGCCGATAATATATATGAACCAGCTGCGCGGCGACGCCGCAGCGGTAAATGACCCAAGCGGAGCGGGCGGCGCTATGCAGTCCATAGTCGCAAGCCGTTCCGGAGTTTCAGGTTCGGTATTAGGCGCCGGAAGAGATATCGTATCTTCGTCTTTTGGTATGTATGCCGATATGGCAGAGTCTTCGTATGAAGGCGCTATCGAAGCGGCCAGGAAGGAAGGGATAACCATACCCGACTATATACGCACTCCTGAAGAGTTGTATGCGTACCTAATTTCTAATCTTGAGATAAAAGAATCCGACCTAGATTTTGCGCGGCTTGGTTTTGCGGGATTAAGCAATGAAGATAAAAATTATATATGGGCCGGTCTTAATGCCTCGCTCAACCTCGGGTTTAAGCTCGATAGCGCCCAGGGCTTTACCGACGCGATGGATATCCTTACCATAAGCTACATCAATTTCTATGATAGCCAGCGCTCTCTCCAAAAACAGCTCGCCGGTCAAAGCGCTCAGCTCCAACTTGCCCGGCTCGATGAAGAGATCGCTCTGCAAAACAGGCTCCTCGAACAGAGGAATACCGCTATTTCGAGCCTATATACCCCAGAGATAGACCGTCTTAACACCCAAATCGCTAACGCCGCTTCGCGCGATTCTGCCAGGGACCCTGTGGCAGCGTTCGGCTTGGTATACGATTCTTTTATGGCCAAGAATGATCTGAGGTTTGGCCGGGAATTTAAAGGGACGAAATACGAAGGCCTCTTCTTGGCGCTTGCGGAAAAGGCCTGGTTGGAAGGCCATATAGCCAATCTGAAGAAAGTCAGAGAGAACCTTGCCTCAGCGGTAAGTCAGGCCCCGAGTGCAGAAAGGCGTGAGGCTGAAGGCACTATAAGAGACGCGGCAAGTACGGCGGAAGACGCTAGTAAAAAAGCCGTTACAGACGCCGCATCAGAGGTCAGTAACTTTGAAGCATTCGCAGACAGTGTTATTGAACGCATAAAATCCTGCGCAAGTCTTACAGACCCCGAAAATGGTCTGCGCCGCTTATTCGAGGATTTCGATAATTCGTTCAGAGGGCTCTCTCCCAATGCCAGAAAAGATAAATTGCTAACGAGGGTGGAAAAGAAAGTCGAAGCTGTCAGGTCTGCCGCCGCGGATCGCACCATAGAGCTTTTGAGATCGAGTAGCCTTAGCCCCGATGATCTTGCGACCATCGCTTATCTTTTCGATAATACCGTATTGAGCGTCGATAAGCCCAAAATAGAGTTTGAGTCTTGGATCGAGGCCCTGAATGCGGCCCGCTCCAATGCCACCCCGGGATCGGTAGTATATTATGAGCTTCTGAAGAAGATAATAACAGGGTTCGCCCCCAAATCTAATATGCGTATGCTTAATAAGGCGCTCCTTCCTTTATTTAAGGATACGCTTATACCCGGCGCGGCTAGCGTTCAGGAGGCGATGATACTGGCTGAAGAGTTATCTATAGTCCGGGAAACCTACGGCGCGCGATTCACTGACAAAAGCAAAGGAGATTACAAGGATTTCATAAAGTCGGTAGACGGTTTGCGCTCCGCTCTCCACGCAAAGACCCTTTCGCTGATTCAGGCGATGAGCCCCGAGGATATAAACTCTCCTGAGACTATATCCAATCTGCGTAATTTTATTCTGATGCAGAAGTACAGCGAGCTTGGCGCAGCCGATAGAATGTACAAAGATTGGCAATCTATCCTTCCGCGTTTTGATGACAACCTTCCTGAAGTCAGGGAGCTTTTAACCGACATAGCCAAAGGCTTCGGCAAAGAAGCGCCTGAGGCCAAAGGGCCGGCCGCTATTCCTTCGGCAGCCGAAGAAGACCCGGCTGTCTTTATAAAGTCCGTAGAAGATCAGCTAGCCGCCCTTGAAAGTTCCATCGCGACCCTTAGCGCCGATCAAAACATACTTACCGCTATAAGGGAAGACAGGTTAAAGGCGGTAGTTTCGCAATTTATGGGTTGCGAAGTCCTGATACGCGACCTCCCCGAGCGCCTACTCAATAACACCACTTCCTATATAGAAGTGCAGGGACGGTTAAAAGATAGGCTCCTTAATCTAAGAGACAGCTTTAAAGAGACCCTTATGGCCTTACTCAAAGATTCCGGGAGGCAGGCGACTCTGGAGGAGAGGATAAAGGCCTTTGCCAGTCTGGCTACCGATGCGGCCAGTTTCTACGGTACAGATTACGATCTCTATTTCGACTCGGACCAGATAAAATCTCTAGCGGATGCGCTGAAGCCGCGCGAGGGAGACGAACAATGGGAGCAGGTTGTGCGCGCAGTATATCTGGCCCGTCGCGAGCAGGTCCGTTCAAAGATCGACGGCATAATATCGGTGCTGGGGACCGGTGAATCTATGAAAGGCGTAGAAGAGGCGTCCCGTGAACTGGATAGTCTTTTCAAAGAAGCCCAGACTACCAATGCCTACAAAGAGCCTTTCTACACGTCCAAAGAACTGGCGGCCAAGAAGGCCGAGGCTGACGGCAAGTTATCCCAGGCAAAGCTGGATATCGAAGGCCAGCGCGCCGCTTTCTATGCCCTGGTCGATCAAACTAACCCGGCCGCGGTCATAAACGCGCTCGATCAAAAACGCACCTCCGAGGATATCGAAAACGCCTGGCAGACGATACTTACCACAGCCCTCACCGCCGTGAAGCTTATAGGCAGCCCCGAAGAAGCCGCGGATATCATAGCCAAGACGCTCGAGGCCAACGACCTCTACAATAAGGCCGTAGACGAGCGGAAGCTCGCGCAAGTATATTTCGCCATGACTATGGACAGCATCGCAAGGAAGTTCCAGGAAAGGATGAAAGAGTTTGTTAAAGTAAAACAACTGCGCAAAGCCGATATAGATGAGATGACAGGCATGATGGACGCCCTGGATAAGCTGGTGGCCGATTACAGCATCTACTATAAGGATGATGGCGTCGTCGGCAGGGATTACGAGAATAAGGTAAGGCAGCTCCGCGGTACGATATTTGCTATGACCCTCCACGTCCTTGAGTACAAGACGTTCTCCACCGATAAAAAAGATAACGATACTTTAATAGGGAAGATAATCCGCCTTGTGACCTCTTTCCTCCAGCGGGATAAGACTAAGGATGCCGAGGTGGTGCGCGACAGAAGGACCCGTTTGTTCGAAGCCGCTATAGAGATGGCTAAGAACACCGAAGACGGTAAGGCTATGCGAAAGGCTCTTAACTCCGAACCGGGCGCTACCATAGAGCGAAAGGTAGAGATAGTCAGGAATTTCATCTCCAGGGAATGGCGCGACAAGGACCGCGTAGGCGCTTTTAACGAGCTCATCGCATTTATAGAATCGAAATATCCCGCGGCCATTCCGGAAGCCGCGCCTGCGCCTGCGGAGCTCGATAGCGCAGTTATGGAAGGGCGTAATTTCATCCTGGGTATCGCGCCCGGCACTCCCACCGTAAGCGATATGGCTATACAGATGGCCGATACGAAAAGGCTCATGGCAGAGAGGACGCGCTGGCAGACCAGCGCATTCGGCACCATAAGCGCGAAGTTCCTCGATCTATACTTTAAATTCGACATAAAACTGGCCAACCCTGATGATGTAGACGCGAAGGCCTTGGTAGCGGATTATTATCGCTATAAAGCCATGCTCGCTAACAGAGCCGCCAACTACACAGCGGTTAGCTACTTTATGGATTACGCGGCATTGCAGATATCTATCGCATCGGCCGAAAAGAGCCTGGCCGAGACAAAGAGTAAGATAGACGCATTACTCGACGGTGCCGGAGAGAGAGAACTTAACGCCGCCGAATCCGAAGAGCTTGACCGGCTCATAAAAGAACGCACCTCGCTTGAAGAAGAGATAAATTACAAGCGCGCCGCCACGGAAAGCGTAAAGACGGCCGTATCGGACAATGTTATATCCACTCTTGACTCCTATCTAAGATCACAGGGCAGGTCTTACAATACCATGACCTTGAACGATCTCCCGGCCCTTTTTGATGAAATGGTAAAGACCCTTAATGCCAACGATGGCCTTGATAAGGTGACAAACGAAGAACTCATGAGCGCCATCGAGAAGATATCCAATGCCAGGATAAGCGCCGTCCGCACCGACAGAGGCACAATAACATTCTATATAGGTACAAATGTGACCGGTATGCTCGTGAAGACCTTCTTCCCGATGCTCTTAAGCATATTCCGCGGGCCGGATAAGCGCCAGGTAGGCGCTGCCATGGTACAGCAGACCGAAGATTTCCGCAAACTCATGGAATCCGAAATAGAGCGCGGCGTTAACTCTCAGGACGCTTTTGACAGATATACAATAGCGCGCCTTAATTGGGCCATAGCTCTATACAAGCTACGCGAGGCGCAAAAAGATCCGGAGACCGGGGCGATGGAGCTCTACCGGGCCGAGGAGAATTATAACGCCGCTGTATCCATATATATGCGTCAAAGGCTCGAAGTATCCATGATAGCGGCGGTTAAGGATATGAAGGATGTTAGAGAAGATGAGGCCGTAGTCGTAAGTATCGCTGATGCCATAGCCCAGAACGAGGAGCGCAAAGATACCTTATTCTCGCAGGTGAAAGCGGATGAAATACCATCCGGCCTGGGAGACGCTAAGAAGGAATTTATCGATCTGCTATTTAATAGCCTGGCCCTTCCCGAGTCCCAGGTAGCCGACTTCAACTCTTACTCGAAATGGCTTAGGGGTACAGTAATCATGCGGGCCGTCGACATGTTCTATAATAAGGACGGAATTCTTACGTTTGTAAATGAGAATATAAGCCAGACCAGAGTGGAGGAGACGTATGCCTATACTTCTGCCATGACGGTGGCCGGAGGATATCCGGACGAGAAACAGACGGTCTCAGCTCAGGGAGTGCGCACTATAGACGTCACCGAAAGGGCGCAGGTCGAGGTCCTTTTGAGGGGCGCCGTAGAGACTTCTAACTACGGACTTAATATCATACAAGGTACCCAGTCATTCGATACAGGGCTAAAGCTTAAGATAAAGGGCGACGATTACGATCTGGAATTCCCGGTACTGGCCAGCTACGACAAAGAAGGCGAGTGGAAGTTTACGGTTGGCGCCGGTTACCGCACCAAAAACGGTCTTGTAATTCAGGCAGGCGTCACCTTCGAAGAGGAAGAGAATATAAGGTTATCTTTAAACAAGACCTGGAAGACCGCCCAGCTTGGGGTGGCCTATAATGACGGTAAAGTGAATACAAGGTTCATATGGGCGCCTGTCAATATAACTTTCGCCGGCGTAAGGCCTACTATGGGCGTCGAGGTAGGTTGGGATACAGAAAAGAGGACTACGACCGAGCGGTTGATGCTAGATCTTACAAGAGACCGCGGCGCGATCCGTCTTAACATGAATCTTGTGCAGGAGATAGGTGCGGAGGGTGAGCAGAAGACGCTGGGCCGTATTACTCTGGCCACCCCTAGCAATAGGACGAGATTCAATACCACATTCGCTTATAAATACGAGACCGAAGAATTGACCGGCAAGGCCGATATCACGCAGATATTCAAGGTATTCGGCGGGACTCTGCAGTTACAGCCCGCGGCCGAGTATACGGCCAAAGGCGAGATCCAGCCCTCTGTGACTATAAGCGGGCAATGGGATGGTATTACCGGAGCGGTTAGACTGAGCGAACCCACTACGCAGTTTACCGCAGGAGCCAAATTGGGCGAAGGAGCCCTCGACCTTGGGCTCACCGGCCAGGTCGATAATGTCACCGGCGCTTATCAAGCCACGGCCGGGGTCACGTGGCACGTCATAAGAAATACCGCAAGGCGTTACGGCGACATGGCCGCCCTGATGCTTACCAACTATTTCTCGAACCCGGATACGATTTTTACCGGGACTTTGAACGGGTTGTACGTATCTTTTGAGTTCGGATCCGTGACTGATAGTTATGCCAAGATATACGACGATCTGGAGAAGAAGATCGACGCGATCGAAAAAGAGTATATGGGTCCGGAAGGGCCGGGCGGACAATGGGCTATCGAGCTGGGTAAATTAAAAGAACTTCGCCAGGCCTGGAAGGAACTGCGTGACAAGATGCAGGCCGAGCGCGCGAAAGGCGTAAGGTCTCTGGCAGACTGGACTGCCGCGGCCGAGATAACCAGGCAGCATATAGATATACTGCGTCAGGTCAATCTCGAGCTGGCGGCATTTGAAAATATAGTAAGAACAAAGATGGATGATGAAAAAGCCATTAAGGAATTCTCCGATTTCTATACCGCCAACGTCGAGCCTCTGCAGAAGATAGTGAACGAGCTTATAGAAAGGCAGACCGCGGAACTCAAGCTGTATGAATCCACCAGAAATCTTGCCCAGGAGAAGGTCACCCAGCTTCGCGCTTCGATAGACGGAGTTTCGGAGAGCGTTACGTCATGGAATAATTCTCTAGCCGCCTCGGCGAACGGCCTTAACGCTTTGGACTCTCAGGCCAGAACCAATATGGGCACAAGGCAGGCCGAGATAGCCCAGGCAGAATCGAACGCCGAGACTGCCCAGGTAGTATTGGCGATGCTCGAAACGACCGGGCTCGTGGCCCTGGACGCCGCTACGCAAACCGCCATCCAGACCAAAAAAGAAGCGCTCTTGCAGAAATACGGCGCTGACGCTTTTAAGTATTCATCAAACCCATCGAAAGAGGCCATTTATTGGGCTACTCTTTCGGTTGTCGGAGGCCTTTCGGAGTCCACGTTAAACAGCATACTGGAAAATTATCACCACATCTTTTCTAATTCCAATCTTGCCGTATATTTGGGATTACCCTCCGGCGCCAGTATCAATGCCGGTTATTGGGAAGATAACCAACCCGTTCTACAGTACTGGGATGTAGTGTCAGGCATAAAATCAAAAGAATGGTCCGCCACCGAGATCAATAATAGAGTAAAGCTCATACCTGAATTTGAAAAGTTGACAGGATTTTCTTTCGACAGGTCCGATGTTGACCAAGTAAAGACCCTGGCCCTCCTCGCCGGAACGGCCAATTTCCAGCCGATTACCGGAGCCATGAAGACCATAGAACAGACTAAGGCTATTCTCGAGACGATAAATACATACCGCGGCAGTCTGGAGAATCTTATTGGCCAGAAGGATCCTCTGGATACGACTTACGGTCTACTCAACATAAAGGCCTTGGTCGATTGGGCCGCCCAGACCTTGGTCTGGACCAAAGAAAATTACCAGGTGGCGAGGCTATTCTCTTCCATGCAGCTCTTAAAGGCGCCTTACCTAGAATTGCTCAAAGCGGATAATGTAGTAAACGATGAAGCCGGACTTAACGCCCTCCTTTCGGATCCACTCTCTTTAGAGAGCTTTGCCCTGCAGGTCTACGTGGCCCAGATATCTGATTCGGCCATAATACCTATGGGAGGGTATGACAGTGAATTTATAAAAGAGTTCATAGCGTCCCAGCCGCGCCTGGACGAGAAGATAAAGGCTTTATGCGGAGTGACCGACCCCACTTCACTTGAAGGGGCGAGGACATATTTCGGCGTCCTCTCTGCCTTGCAGGATTCCTGGGAGAAGGCTGGTAAACCCAATATAAAAGGTAAGATGTCCGAGGTGCTGGACGAGATGCTGCGGCTTAAGAACAGCGCTTCCTCCGAGGCCGTAAGCGCATTCTTTGGAAGTTCTATAGATACCAATAAACCCGACCACCTTAATATGCTTCTATACTTTGCCGCTTATGGGCGGGGGGCCGGTGGTTACGAAGTCGACGCCATAGATGCCCTAAAGCTCATGGATTATATGGCAAAGATGAAGCCTACGGTCGATACATTCCTCGGCGTTCAGAATCCGTCATGGGATGCCGCCTTCAGGCAAAAGGACGGCACGAGCATACTGTATAAAGATGTATTGTTCTATTGGGCCTATACTGCTCTTATGCAGGATAAGGCAGGGCAAAGCGGCCTCTCCAAAGCTATAGAGGCCATAGAGACTATGACCGAGGCGAAGGGCACCATAGAGCTCATGACGGCCAAGGAAGGTGTATATACCACAGAAGACCTGGCCGCAGTTCGCATAAATCCCGAAGACCCTCTGGGATATCAGGCTCAGAGAGTGCTTCTAAAGGGGAGCCTGAAGAGCGATGTCATTGACAGGCTGGCCCTGGAACTGCAGGTCCATAATAATCTTTATGAGGTATTTAAAAAGACAGATGCGAATGTCGATATAACAAACCCCAAATACCGCTCTTATATTACTGCCCTCGTCGAGGACGAGAAAGCGGGCAATATAGAGAGCGCTGTAACCGTATCTGCGTTTATGCGTTCGGCCGTGGCAGACGGGGCTTTCGTAAGCACATTACTGGATAATACCGATCTGACGCTTGACGATATCTTATCCGATGACTCCAAAGTGGTTAGCGACAGGCTCAAGCTCTTGCAGAAGATCGCCCGCACAGCCGCTGCGGAGAAGGGGGCTATAGATATAAAGGTCCTTATATCAGATATGAAGAGCCTTATAGGCTCAGATGTTAAATGGGGCTGGGCAGGTATCTCCGGGTCTCCCGATCTATTCGATGAAAAACAGCGCGACATATTGATGACTTTTGCGCTTATGGCGCAGGAGACTCTGCCGGTATCCGGCGATAAGGTGACCCTTGATATGGTCAAGTATATGTGCCAGCTTATGAGCGAGGAGGGGGTGCAGGAGAAGTTTGAAACGCTGATGGGCGGCAGGTCATTTACAACACTTAATGATCCGGACAGCGCCGATTTTAAAGATTACGTAGCGGAAGTACAGAGTGTATATAAAGGCTTCTTCTATTATCCCGGAAATATTACGGCCGCCGTCGATGAATTACAGAAGGCCATAGACGTAAAGAGCCGCCTGGAAAAATTATACAACCTTCCGGATGGCGGGATATCTTTCCTCAATACGGCCACGGTTGAGCATCCCTCCTATGGCACTATACCTTTACACAAGCTCTTGGTCCTGGAAAGGTTGGACGACGCGCGAGGCGGCTGCGATGTGATCCTGCATTTGGATACCATGCTTGCGTTTAAGGATAAATACGAGACAGAGGTCCTGGGTGGGAGCAAGTTCTCGCTCGAAGAGGATAGGCTCAAAAACAGGCTTGGCCAGATAGATATCACAGACCGCGGTTCGGCCCGCATGGAGTTATTCGAGGAGACGGTATTTGCGCATTATCACTCGATAGATAGAGAGATGGATACCAGGTTCAAGAAGCCGGAATTCATTAACGGCATATTCGAGAATATGAAGAAGCTTGCCGCTCTCGGCGGAGATTCGTGGGGATGGTATCTGGGAGCAGACGGGCAATTTGACCTTACAAGCTATAAGCATCTCGATATCCTGATGAAGTTCGCGATGCTTGTCTCTATACACGACGAACCTAACTTTGCCGCCAAATACGGCGCCGGCATAGACCGGGTGACCGAGCTACTAAAAGGCATGACGACGGTAAAAGCGGCTATTGATGCCAGCGAAGGGTTCAAGGCAAAGGTCCCGGCCGATGCTGATTTTACGGATACCGACAATGCCGGATTCTGGTTCCTCTTCAAACTTTCGTTATACGGACAGGACTTCATAAAGGCTGGCAAGGCGTATGAGCTTGAACAGTTTGCCGATTGGATAAACACAGCAGATATAGATGTTGCAAATGCGCTCGAAAAAGTCTTTTCGGATGGTAAGAATCTCTTAGACAGGCAGTACTGGCTGAATTGGTATTCCCTGGAGAAGACCGCAAAAGCCCTTAATATAGACGCGGTAAAGCTTCTTGAGAATGCCGACGAGGTAAAAAAGGCGAATCCGGAGGCCTGGGCCAAGTTGGGTCTATCGGGCGTTACCGATATGCGCGTCGCCACATCTCTGGGAGAGTTGAAATCAGATATACTCTCCACGGTTATAGCCGCCATGGAGAAAAAAGGTTACGACGGCGCTGCCAATGTAACTACCGTGAATATCGTTGCCGCGATGGTCGATATATCCGCCAAGCTCGGCGACTTTATAGATAGCCAGCTCCCCGAATCGCTAAAAGATCAGGCGCGACTCGACGCCAAATGGCACGCCATCATAAGGGCCGCTGTAGCGCGCGTGATATTTGTACCGCCCAATCAGGATGTGAGTAACGCCGATATTCTGAAGCTACTTTCCGATCCCAATTTCCGCAAAGTCTTTAATAACTCATCTGACGCGGCCTGGGATGTCGATAACCAGGTGATGTGGGATTTTGCTTACGACATCATGGCCAGTATGGTCGGTCCGGCGCCCAGGGCTCACGAAAAAGTCGATGACGTTATAGCCGAGACTGCCAAGTTATCCGCTTTGTTATCAGCAAACGTCCCGGCCTTAAACGCATACCTTGCAGAGTGCGGTCACAGCATGGAGGTCTCCTCGAGCGGCTCACTGTATTATGCCGATCTATGCAAGACCCCTGAAGGAGGAGACTCTACCGAAAAAGGCATTAAGTTCGCCAGGCTTGTGGAGGACGCATACGACCTGACGCTTCTTACCGGCCGCAACCTTATACCGCACGTTAACGTTGATACGGGAAGCGGTGGTATGTGGCAGCTCGATTCTGTCGGAAGCCGCGTTCTTTCGGCTGCGGAGTTGGCCGAGAACTTGCGTATACAGTCAGAGCTCGCCGGTGACGACCAGATAGTAGAGTATCTGAAACAGATTCAGGACCCGCAGAGGATGGTGGTCTCCTCCGGAGATAATTTCGCAAGTGACACGGTAGGGGGCAGAACTCTTCGCGCCCGTATCTTCGACCTCGCGGAAATGATCCGTCAGAATAAATACATATTCTATAAGGTAGAACTGGCAGGCGCTGTGGTAGGTCAGGAAGCGGGATTTGTCGAGCCGTCAGGGACCGAGTTGAAGCCGTCCGGCACTTACACTTTCGGAGACCCCGGTAATAATGTAACCATAGATATGCCGCGCATCAAGTCTATACTGGAAGCCGTAGCCGCGCGTCCGGCCTTATATTCATCCCTTGCAGGGTACACCGATACGAAATATTTCTACGGCGATAATGAAACAAGCCCTGCCATAAGGACTATAGCCTTAAAGATCGGTACTATGGACATAGAGGCCGCCGCCAAAGAGGTAGAAGCCTTTACCCTGGGTTCTACCGAGGTAGCCATGGCCGCCGCTCCGACGTCGGTAAAAGCGCTTTCTGTCGGAGAAGAAGCTGGAGGTCCTGTCCTTGCCGGCGCTTCATATGAGCCTGGCCAGACAGAACTCGATACAGCCGTCGCTTCATTAATAGCCGATCCGGAATTCAAGGCCCTTTACGGTTATGATGACTGGGCCACTGGTGCTACTCCTGAGATGATGGGCGGTTACACAGATTTCCTATATGGAATTGCTTATGTGCAATTACAAAGGTTTAATGGCAGCCAGTCCGAACTGGAGTCTAGATACCTGGGTAGAGAGATAGTCGACGCCCTGCAACTGTTGCAGAACGCGGATATATCGGTAACATATAATTCTCAGACGATTACTATTAATCCTTACCAGAAGATGCAGGAAGTGTATGGCATACGCATACCTCCTACTCTAGACCCACAGCAGTATCTTAAGTCTGGAGCTCAATATACACAGCCGGAAGTAGAAGCCGCCGCCTCGTTGATAATGGGCACAGTAACGCCGGATAGGTATAACTCAGATGAGTTCCTATTTACCTTGGGTGACGTAGAAGCCAAGATAACCGAGCTCTATAACGCCATGACGTCGGCGACTCTCGACCAGAAATACAAAGACTTCTTCATGCAGGTCTTCGGTCTAGACTTAAGCCCCATAGACACCCAGGCCGAGCGCGACATAATGACCGCGATCGTCACCGCCACCTCCGATTATTCATGGGGTACATATAAGTACACCACCTCCGGGGTTTTTGTCGACGCCCTGAAGTTAAATAAAGACCTCCTGGATGCGGTCGATCTGTCGGATAATACGGCCGCTGAAGAAAAACTGCTTAATCTTACTGGTATTAATGTCACAACGCCAGGTTACACCGTAAACCAGACACAGTATGCCGCTCTCTCGGGTGTGACGGGTGACCCCGATTACAAAGGCGCAGCGCAGTTTGTCGAAGTCCTGTCATACGGCGAGGCGTTCGTAGACGCGATAAAGAACCTGGGAACCGAAGCGATAGCGCTCTTCGCCGCAGGATACAATGGCCTGGACATCACGCGCCCGTACGACCAGATCGCAGATGACATCTCCGGCATCCTTG
>JAGOLR010000122.1 GCA_017993955.1 Candidatus Omnitrophota bacterium | reverse complement strand
GAAGCGCTTCGGGGAATGCCGGCAAGGGAGCCGCTATAGGCGCCGGAGTCGGTGCTGTTGGCGGGACGCTTTTAGGGGCCGAAAAAGAGAAGCAGCGCAGACAACAGAGGCAGTAACAACAGTATTACGACGATCAGTATTACCAGGAGCAGGCAAGTCAGTACCCTCAAGCGCAGCAGGCGACACAGCAGGTCGAGGGAACGTCCTCGGGTCAGACCATAAAGAAGCGTGTGATCAGAGAGTATGATGCGGACGGAAATGTAGTTTCGGAAAAAGAAGTATCCGAGTAAATATACGAACATTTTACAGAATATCCCGCCTTTTGCGCATTAGATAAAAGGCGGGATATTTTTTCAAATCGCAAGGCTTCGGCATGATAATAAAAAGAGATCCGGATATCATAAAAGGTTATCTTGAAGACACATCCAACCTTAAGGGCGGCTTCGCAGATGCCGTTATGCTGCCGGAAAATATTATGGAACTTTCAGACCTGGTAAGGGAGTCTAACAATAAGAAGACCCCGATGACCGTTTCCGGCGGGGGGACTGCCACCACCGGTTCCAGGGTGCCTTTCGGGGGGATAATAATATCGCTTGAGAAGCTTGACTCCATACGCGAGGTATCCGTGGAAAAGATGTCTTGTTTGGCCCAATCTGCCGTGCTGGTGGACGAGATAAGAACGGAATGTGATAAGAAGGGGCTGTTCTACCCGTCCCATCCTACCGAGCGCTCCGCGACTGTGGGCGGGACCGTGTCGACTAATGCTTCTGGTGCTAGGTCTTTCAAATACGGGCCCACCAGGAAATTTGTGAAGGCCCTGACCATGGTTATGCCGACCGGAGAGGTGTTCAGTTTGAGACGAGGGGAGCGTTTTCTTCCAAAAGGAGACGCTGTTATAGAATTGCCCGGAGGTAAGAGGGTGGTAATACCGATACCGGATTATGCCATGCCGGCCACAAAGAACGCGGCTGGTTATTACGCCAAAGACGGCATGGATCTCATAGATCTATTTATAGGCCAGGAAGGTACATTGTCTATAATAACGGATGTAGAGTTGGGGCTTGTCCGTAAGCCGGAAAAGATATTCAGCTCCTTTGTCTTTTTTACTGATGAACGGGATGCCTGGGATTTTGCGGCTGAGGCAAGAGATATCTCAAGGGCCTCGAATTCCGGCCCAAAGATCCCAGGTATAAGTGCCCTTTCGATAGAATACTTCGACGCAAATGCGCTTAGGCTCTTATCTTTGAAGAATCCGAATGTCCCGGCAAGCGCGAATGCGGCCATATTCTTTGAGCAGGAGGTTACGTCAAAGACCGAGGCTTTTATAGTGGATATGTGGCTTAAGCTTATAACTAAGCACGGCGCCTCGCTCGAAGACACCTGGGTGGCCATGACTGAGGAGGATGTCGAGGTCTTCAACTCTTTCCGCCATTCCATACCCGAGGCGGTAAATGAGATAGTCAGGCGCAACGGCTTTCAGAAATTAAGCACAGATATAGCGGTCCCGGATGATAAAGTGAGGGAGATCTTGGGGTATTATTCGAAAACGCTTAAAGAATGCGATATGGACCACGTCGTCTTCGGCCACATAGGGGAGAACCACGTTCACACCAATATACTGCCGAGATCCGAGAAAGAGAACGAAAAGGCCAGGAAGATAGTAATAGATTTTGTGACCAAAGGCGTAGCGCTTGGCGGTACCGTATCGGCCGAGCACGGCATAGGTAAGATAAAAAAGAGATACCTGGAGATCATGTACGGAACCGAAGGTGTCCGATCCATGGCCAGGATAAAGAAGGCCATGGACCCCAATTGTCTGCTCGGTCTCGATAACGTTATCTCAAAAGATGTATTGGGTTTAGTATGAGCAATCGCCGGGTATAAAGCCGTTTAAAACATCCTTGATATTTAGCAAATTTTGATGTATAGTCATTGCAGTTATAATAAATTTATTATAGAGGAGGGGGTCTATGGTTAATAAAAGAGTATGGATTTTAGCGGGTATTGTTACATTGACGATCTCTCTGGTATTTTCAGCGAATTCTTATTCCCAGGACGATGACAGCACCAGGAACATACTGAAGCAGGGCTTGCTGGGTGCCGGTACGGGCGCTATAGCTTCGGGTGCCTCTGGCGGCGATGCAGGTAAAGGCGCTCTTATAGGTGCCGGTACCAATGTTATAGGCAGCGCCCTGCTAGACGCCATAACCGGGCCTTCTCAGTCTTCCAGATCCTATAGAAGCGCCCCGCCGCCTCAATACTACGACGACGGCGACTACTACTATGAAGAGCCTGTCTATTACGAAGAACCGCCGCAGGAATCTTCCAGTTCGAAGATCATAAAACAAGGCCTTGTGGGTGCCGGTACGGGCGCTCTAGCTTCCAGTATGTCCGGCGGCGATGCCGGTAAAGGGGCCCTTATAGGGGCAGGAACCAATGTCATCGGTAATGCCCTTCTCGATACCTTAACGCAGCCATCCCAGCAGAGGAGCGGTCGCGTATATCGTAGAATGCCTCCCCCTCAGCAGCAGAGATATCCCCAGTCATATCAACGCCCGCAGGTCCAGCAGACCTCGGTGGCGCCTGCGCAATCTGCCGAAGTAGAATCCGGGCAGAAGCGAGTTATTAAGAAATATGACGAAAACGGCAAATTGGTTTCAGAAGAAGAGATATACTACTAATAAATCATAGGAGCCCGACGATATGAAGAATATAATATGGCCCATAGTCGTTATAGTTCTTGCCGCAGGCTGGATGTTTTTGTCGCGTTACGAGCTTATGGTTAAACCGCCGGTTGTAGCCAAGAT
>JAGOLR010000046.1 GCA_017993955.1 Candidatus Omnitrophota bacterium | reverse complement strand
GAGTTGTTGTAGAAGATAATTCGGTGATAAAGAAAAACTGCTCCCTAGGATCATTTTGTCATATTTATCCTAACGTTACCTTGTACGAAAATGTGGAATTGCAGAAGAATGTGATATTACATAGCGGAGTAGTTATCGGTTCAGATGGATTCGGTTACGTAAAACACAAGAATATTATGTATAAATTCCCGCAGCTCGGCAGAGTTGTTATTAAAGACAATGTGGAAATAGGGGCTAATACCACCATAGATCGGGGATCTCTTAATGATACCATAATCGGCGCCGGCACAAAAATCGACAACTTATGCCAAATCGCTCATAATGTGAAAATAGGAAAAAACGCGCTGATTGCTGCTCAATGCGGCATTTCAGGCAGTACTAGCATCGGGGATAACGTTACTATGGGAGGGCAGGCAGGTATAGTTGATAATGTGAACATCGGTGACGACGTAATGATAGGCGCGAAAAGCGCAATAATCGGCGATATAGAAAAGGGTGATATTGTATGGGGTATTCCAGCTAGACCTATCGCTCAAACCAAGCGGCAAATGGCAGTATTATCGTGGATAACGAAGAATTTCAAGAATCTATCAAACGTAATTAAGCAGTCATAAGGCGTTATATCTATGAGAAAAAGCGATGCTGGGGAAATAATACCTTTGTTAGAAGAGCTGAGAAAGCAATATTACACTTTAGGACAAAATATGGTTTTTGAGAAAAATATTACAATCTTGCAGGCGCGTTGTCTTTACCGTATATCTAAAAATTCTCCCAGTAATATGAATATCCTAAAGAAGGAATTGGCTGTTACAGGGGCTTGTGTAACAAACATAGTAGATGAGCTGGTAAGAAAAAAATTTGTTTCGAGAGAAAGAGATAGGCGGGATCGCCGTATAATAGATGTGTTTATTACGGAAAATGGTCTCAGATGCATAAGAGAGATGAATTGCACGCAAAGCAGATTTATTAAATCGCTTATCAAAATTATAGGCGCAAAGGAGATAAAAGTCGTTAAATATGGTCTTTCAGTGCTTGTTTTTTCATTAAGAAAACTGTTTACTGCCAATGAATACAGATTAGTTCGGGTCGGCTCAAAAAAATAGAAGGCTGCGAATGATAAATCTGGTTGGATGGGTGATTTTTTTAGGCATGTTTTGGTATCTTGTCCAAAAAGGCATAAAAATTTTTGAGCATTACCTTAAAAAAAGAGTAGAAGCTCAGACAGACGATGAATTGTTCAAATATATGTTAGATAGGCATTGGGAGTCTTGGGCGAAGACCGAAGGGATTGAAGTGCGTAAAAAATTACAGAATAAAAAAACCAAGGTAGGGGCGCGGAAAAATATCTTTTGCGAGGTAGATATATAGGGGTGAAGGGTGAAGCAAGGGCTCATAGAATGGATTAGAAACAATTTTTGGCTTATGCCTTTTGCCATTATTACATTAATCCTTCTGTTGATTTTGGTTATTATTTATTACGAGGAAGCAAAAGGGAAAAAGGTATAAATACAAAACACTAGGGGGTGGCTATGAAGCGTTATATTTTAGCTATGGCAGTTATTCTCTTAATTGTATCGCAAGGATTTTGCCAGGAAAGGCAAAAGGCATCGATTTACGGAGAAATAGTATCCGTAAATAAAACCGCCGATCAAATGATTGTGGAATATGCTGATTATAGAAACAACGACAAAAAAATAATATTGATAGAAAGGGACAATAATACTGAAATTAAGTGGAAAGAAGGCCTAAAAGGAATAGAAAGAGGATATTTTGCCGATGTTGATTATGTCGTAGAGAGCGGTAAAAATATAGCAAAGACGATTATAATTGAAAAGGAGAAAAGTTTAGATTCCGAGGAGCGAGAGCCTTAATCATGGAGCAATGGCTCGACAACAAAAAAGAGAGCGCATGAAAAAGAAATGCAGTAATACGGATCTAACTGAGTGCATCAGGCAGAAGGCAAAAGAACTATGGGAAAAAGACGGTTGCAAGCAAGGGCATGATTTAGACTATTGGCTGCAGACCGAGAAGATTGTAAAAAGCCAGGTTAAAACAAATAAAATTACGGAAACAGCCTTTAAGTAATCTAAATAAGAAGCAAAAGCCTGAAAACATACCTAAAAAAGTGGTGATTATATTTGTATATTCAAAAATACCCAAAAATTACTTTATCAGAAGAACGACACCTTATTCTACAAGCTCAAAATGGTTCAAAGGAAAGTAGGGATGAAATAGTTCTTCGCCATATAGATTTTTTGAACTTCAGAATCCGCAAGATAGCTTTCCCTCACTTAGTACGAAGATTCGGAAACGATTTGATTGGAGAAGGAATATTAATTATCTACCAGAAAATCGAGAGTTACAATTTAAACTATTGTAATAAGCAAGGAGACCCTCATCCAATAAAATTCGTATCTTATATCTGGAAACGAATAGATGGGTTTATAATCGATTATTTGGAGGAAGAGATAAAGAACGTGAAAGCCAGATGGATAGATGTCCGCATTGACAAGATGGACATTTTATATCGATTTGTACTGTAAAGAGTTACGACTTTTCTAGCCAAGAATGAGCGGACATTTCGGACATATTGGCGAGGAATAAACCTCTCTAAAATCCAAAATTCGCTTGTTTATCGTTATAAATCCGATATAATACATACCTGTATATAGCGAGAGGTTTCCCCTCATGAAATACGAGAGGGACCCCAGTATACCTAACTCATTGTGATACAATAAGTTAGGATAAGCCTCCGACGGAGAAAATCTGTCGGAGGCTTTTTATCTGGCGGCGTGTCAAAGACTTATGGCATTATTTATATTCGATCATCGCGGAATATTTTAGAACAAAATCTCCGTCGGAAAAGATAGGAATAATAGGGGCGAATTTCCCGAAAATAGGCCAAAACCTATCTTAGTTTCAGGTGGCTAGTTTATGCTGAATTGTCAAATATGTGCAGATTATATATTGCCTTATAAGCCTGAAACTAAAACTCGAGTACATTAAAAAAGAGATAGGTGAATTTCACAAAACTTCTATGACTAAAAAATTGCGCGAGGTTAGTGATGGTGTATAATAAAGGTATGAATAGAACGTTATTGTCATTCTTTAGCATCTTATTAATACCTTCACTTGTAAGCGCACAAGAAATTGACAAATCTCTTTTTAGGTCATATAACGCTGCCTTTGTACTATATAGCCGCGCTTCAGGCGCAGTGGCCAATATTAACCCGGGGCGCAGCGCCCAGCGCTTATCACCGTGCTCTACCTTTAAGATTTATAATACGCTCATCGGTCTGGAACTTGGCCTGATCAATGGCCCGGACGACCCATGGTATACGTGGGATGGCATCCATCGAGACATAGAAGGATGGAATAAGGATCTGACCCTTCGTGAAGCGTTTCGTGTGTCCGCGGTGCCTGCGTATCAGATTTTAGCGCGTCAAATCGGTGCCGAGCGGATGAAGCAGTATCTTGAGCAGATTGATTACGGAACCAAAGATACCTCGGCCGGGATCGATGTTTTCTGGCTTAACCCGTCAACGGGTACTCCCATTAAGATCAGTGCCGATGAACAGGTGGCGCTTTTAAACAAGCTCCTGAACGGCGAATTGCTTTTTTCCAAGAAAAATATTTTGATCCTGCGAGATATTATGCAGGTGGCCAAGACAGAAAAGGGCACCCTGTATGGTAAGACAGGGTCAGCCATGGAATCAGATGGGAAGTGGAATTTGGGGTGGTTTGTCGGTTTCCTTGAACACAACGGCACGACATATGTATTCGCGTGTAATATTATGGGCGGGAAGGAACCCAGTGGCAAAGTTGCGCGGGCAATCGTAGAAGATGTTCTAAGATCTCAAGGACTTCTGTAGATAGACGCTTACCTCGCCGGATTCGTATCTCTTCACTAACCCCAGTAATAAACCTCTCTATTAGAGAGGTATCGTGTTAAAGGCTCTGATCGGTCGATCCGGTCAGGGCCTTTTTTATCTCTTTAGGTTGTAAAGGGTTAGGGCGTTATTTCTCGTCGCGCAATCAAAGTATTGCGAAGCCCGCTATCTATTCGCAAGAGTGCCGTTATTCCGCGTCTCTTCAGCGCCAAATATGGCCAAAACCTATCTTAGTTTCAGGTCGCTAGTTTAGGCCTTATTGGGCATATACGCTCATTGTCATAGGCGCGTTATATGCCTTAAACTAGGAATTGATCGGATTTGAATGGGCGAGTACAGGAGGATTAAGATGGGTTCTTGGCCGCTTCTGTCATGAGGTCTTGCCACATGGCGTATTGCTTGCCCCAATCGACCTCTTCTGTTATGGGGCGCAGCTTATACTCGGGGATCTGAAATAACTCAGGCTTGTTCTTGAGTATCATCTCTTCTTGGATGTGCGGCGACAGGAACAGGAGGTTCATTATCTGGTTGATACGCTGCGGGCTTATGTTCAGCCATTTGGAGACCTGCTTTAGGTTCTTCGCCTTGCGTCTATTTATAATACCTTGTATTTGATAGGCGAGAAGGAGGTTCTGGCGTAGCTGTGGTTCTTCCTTTATCAGTCTGTCTTTCGGCAGCACCCTGTTGTTATATTTGAGCTCATCCTTGGTTACCTTGAATTTATAGATCTTCGGCGAATCCTTAAGCGTTATTTCAAGCTGTCCCTCTCCGCCGTGATACGTGATCTCCTTAACGATCTCCATCAGTATCGCTCTTTTATCGTCGAGGGCACGAGTTTCCCATTTTTCCTGCCTAATCCGAGGATCATCTGTCAGCCTTCGCAAATAATTCATGATTTTTTGCTCGATGAGATTGGCGTTCACGAGCTTTGTCGGGCATTCATGATAACCGCGCTTTGAGGCATTGAGGCAGATATAATGGCAGTAGCGGAACTTGCCGTTTCTTACGCTATGAGCGACATACATAGATGAATTGCACGCCCTGCATCTCAATATCTGGGTAAGGAGCCCTGTCTTTCTGCCTATGGGATGGTGGGTCCTACTGCCAAAAACGTTCGAGCTAAGCGTATCCTGCACCTTTTGGAAGATCTCATCGCTTATGATCCGCTCATGCTCTCCCTGGTAAAGCGCGCCTTGATAACGGATCTTGCCGAGGTAGTAAACATTCTTCAGGGTCTTTTCCAAAGACGTGCTCGAGAACTTAACGCCGCCTCGTTGCTTACCTTCGGCAAGCTTGCGTATCTTGGTGCGGTATCCAGTACCATTAAGGATCTTGGCCGTTCCGAGCAAGGATCGTTCTTTCAGATATAGGTCGAATATCTCTTTTACAATCTTAGCCTCATCGGGATTAATGAGCAGTTTGTGAGTTTCCTTATTGAGATTATAGCCAAGGGGAACGCAGCCGCCGACCCATTTGCCTTTTCTTTTCGCGGCGCCGATCTTGTCGCGGGTCCGCTCACTTATTATCTCGCGCTCAAACTGCGCGAAAGAGAGGAGGATGTTAAGGGTAAGCCGCCCCATCGAGGTATTGGTATTAAAATGCTGCGTTACCGAGACGAATGCGACCTTGTTCTGGTCGAAGAATTCGAGGAGCTGACTGAAATCAAGCAATGATCTCGAGAGTCTATCGACTTTATAAACGACGACACAGTCGATCTTGTGTTCCTTTATGTCAGCGATGAGTTTTTGTAGGGCAGGCCGGTCGGTATTTGCGCCGGTAAAGCCGCCGTCAGCATAACGATCCGGCAAGGCGATCCATCCTTCGGATTTTTGGCTATTGATGTAGCTTTCCGCAGATTCCCGTTGATTGTCAAGAGAGGTAAACTCCTGCTCAAGCCCTTCAGCGCTCGATACGCGGGTATATATGGCGCATCTAATGATCTGTTTTTCTTTAACTTCCGGCTTATTTTTCATGTCGCACCTCAAAGATCAAAGAAAATATAACCGCTCCAGTGTGCTCCGGTTATCTCACGAACAACCGCAGTGATACTCTTATAGTATTTGCGGTTATACTCAAACCCTTTCTCCAGGACTTTCACAAGGATATCCCGTCCTTTATACTGTTTTCGGATAATAGTGCCGGGTATAGGCAGGCGCTTATCCCGCAGAAGCGGGATTAAGGTTACATTCTGGCCCGCGGAGACAACCTGCGGCCTGAGAGCCTTGTTATTAACCGGATCGTATTTGGTAATAAGGTCGGCTATCTCATGTCTGGCTCTGGCTGATAGGCAACCATCACCGAGCTCCTGCATCTTATAGGCAATCTTGCGCCAAAGCCATAACCTGTTATAGCCGGAATCGGCTTTTTGGCCATTAAAGAGCTCCCCATATTTCTGCCGGAGCTCATTAATAGATGCGTTTTTGAGTCCCTGTATTTCCATCATTATCGCGATATCCATGGCTATCCATAGCCTCCCATGTCATATATAGCCATAGGTTTTCGGATATAGCAAGTTATCGCGGCAGATTTATTTTCGTTACCCTATTGACAAATGTTACTTAATATGTTACACTTTATTTGTGAGAGACCTGAATGTTCTCTATCAGAGGATTGTTAAAAACATAAGGGAGTATGAAGAGCGCTTAAACGCCATTGAGTCCAAAAAACTCAAATTATTAATAAGCGCTCGATTGATACTTTATAGGCGTAAACATGGACTTACGCAGGAACAGATGGCAGAACAGCTAGGTGTAAGCCGAATGGAAGTTATTCGATGGGAAAAGAAGCTGTTCGAACCCAGAGAGAAGGTGATACGCTTACTACAGCGTAAGGGTATTTTAGACGACCTAAAATAACAGACGAGCGATAGACAAATCCATGCGATTCGCAGGAAAAGATCCAATTCGCATGGTGTAGCCAAGTAAGACTGCTCGGTTTTAGTATAAGGCAGCTACTTTATAGCAAGTGTCCAGACACTGCTATAAGGTGGCTGCCTTTTTTTATTGTCCACAACCAAGGAGGCGCATATGGACATCAGGAAAGTAGGTATAGAAGTTGTTAAGCAGGCTCCGTATAACCCGCAGGTTATGAAGGATTCGCAGCGGGCGAAGCTCAGGCAAAGTATAGAGGTATATAGTTATGTGGATCCTATAGTTTGGAATTCAAGAACAGGTCATGCTGTTGGCGGGAACCATCGGTTGCAGGTTTTGAAAGATCTTGGTTACACGGAAATAGAGGTAGTAGTGGTTGACCTCTCATTGGAACAGGAAAAAGCGTTAAATGTCGCACTCAATCAAATTCATGGCCAGTTCGATCAGGAAAAGCTCGGCGCGCTTATTGACGAACTGACCCGTTTGCCAAATTTTGATGTTGGGCTCACTGGGTTTGAGGCTCCAGAGTTATCAAAAATTCTCGATAACTATTTTGAGTCCAAGGCGGATGATTTTGATTTCGATGGCGCGGTTGGGTCCATGAAGGAGGCTATTACTAAAAGGGGAGATATTATTCAGCTCAATCACCACCGGCTCCTGTGCGGCGACTCTTCCAATCGTGATGACTTAAAGCGCCTCATGGATGGCGAAACGGCCAGTTTGATCCATTCTGATCCGCCATATGCTGCAAATTATTGCCCTGATAACAGGCCGGATAAGAACGGCGGTCATAAAAAGGTCGATCTCTCAAAGGTGATCCAAAATGATAATCTGCCTCAAAAGGAGTATGAAAAATGGCTCAAGGTGGTTCTTGGCAATGTGACGCAGTTTCTGGAAGGCAACGCTTCGCTATATCTATGGAACGGCTTTCGGCAGTTCGGTCCCATGACGCAGATGTTGACTGATTTAGGATTTCACATTTCAAATGTGATCACATGGGTTAAGCCTTCCATATGCATATCGTACTCCGACTACAATTTTCAGTCGGAGTATTGTATTTACGCGTGGCGTCAGGGGCAGGGGTCACATAGATGGTACGGCTCGACTAAGGAGTCGAACGTGTGGCAGGTAAACAGGGATAGCATAAATTCCCTGATTCATCAAAATCAAAAACCTATCGAGCTGGCCCAGAGAGCTATAAAAAACAGTTCCATGCGCGGCGAGATTGTTTTGGACACGTTTCTCGGAAGCGGCTCGACGCTTATTGCCGCTGAGAGCTTGAGCAGGCGATGTTATGGAGTTGAAATATCGCCGGTGTTTTGTGACGGGATTATTCGTAGATATATTTCATATGCTGGAAAAGAGAAAGTTTCAAAAGAGTTGTTAGATAAGTATTACGACAAGGAGGCATCCAATGGCCGATAATAAAAATATTCACGAACAAGATGAGGAGTCCATCCTTTCGATAATCCAAGATATAAAGGACGGGACTATTAATCCGAAGACGCTCTCAAAAGAGGATAGGCAGCGCTGCGTGGAGCTTCTGATAGGCGAGGGATATACAGAAGCGGCGGTTGCCCAGATCCTGGCACGTAGCGAGAAGACCATAAGTCGGGACCTTGTGGATCTTCGAGAGCGAAGCGCCATTACCCCCGATATCAATCTCGCCAAGCAGATCATTGGGGATATGTTTCAGAAAGCGATGTCGCATCATAAATATCTAATGCGCCTGGCCAGGAGTTCTGAAGCCTCTCACGGTGAGAAGGCTCAGTCTGAGTTCCTGGCGTGGCGCGTCATGAAGGAGGTGGTCGAAAAAATGCAGTCCTTGGGGTACCTGCCCGCGCAACCGAAGACGATCGTGGGTGATGTATTCCACCATATGGCCGAAGGCGACGCCGCTTCCGCCATAGCGGACATCAACAAGCAGATTATCGAGGTCGAGAGTATCATCAATAGCCCCGATAACGCTGCTCTGGCGGCCAAGAAAGATATAGACCAGGTTAAGGCGTTAGTGGATGAGATCAAGTTATCGAACAATAACAAAAAGGAGATATAGCATGAAGATGGATTCTAAAGGACATAGGGACCAGGTAAAGGCGGCGTACGCCAAGCTCGCCAGGACGAGGAGGGAGGTGTCGCGGGTCTTCCCGGTATTTCGGAAGATATATTTTCCGATTTATCATGATATACCCGATGGCATATTCCAGTCGGAGCTAAGCACCATGCTGTCGGATATGACCCTCAAGAGAGGTTCACGATACGCGATAGCGTCACCTCGCGGGTGCGCGAAGAGCACGATCGCGAACCTTGAATATGTGATCTACTGCATATGCCACGGGATCGAAGAGTTCATCGTGATTATATCGAATACGAATGATCAGGCGGTGGGCTTCCTTTCGGATATCAAGCGTGAGCTCGAGTCAAACGAGCTTCTCATGCGGGATTTTCCGGAAATCTGCGAACTCGGCAGGAAGCCGGCTCCGGCCAGGTGGTCTCAGAGGGAGATTATAACGCGTAACAATATAAAGGTGCTCGCGCTGGGCACAGGACAACAGATACGCGGCAGGCGTAACCTTGAGGCAAGGCCGTCGCTTATTATTATGGATGATATAGAGCCGGGAGATGCCGTTCAAAACCCAGAGAGCGCTTACAAGCTCAATGACTGGGTCACGAAATCGGTGTTAAAGTCCGGTACGACGAAGACCAATATACTCTGTGTTGGGACCATCCATAACTATGGATCGCTTTTGGCCCAGCTGACCAGTCCTAGCGCGTATCCGGGCTGGAATAAGCGGATATACAGATCCGTTGTATCATGGTCGGAAGCGGGTAATTTGTGGGAGCAATGGATACGAATATATAACCACCAGGATGCTTACGGAGCCGAAGAAGGCCCTGCTGCAGCCCGGAAGTTCTATGAAGTCAATGAGGCTGCCATGCTCCAGGGTGCCCAGGTGCTGTGGCCGGCCAGTAAGAGCTATTATGACCTCATGGTCATGAGAGAGCGCGACGGCTACCTAAGCTTCGATTCTGAAATGCAGAACGAGCCTGTTAACCCGAGGGACTGCCCCTTCAATGAGAAGGACCGGCATGACTGGACTGACAGATTCGCCTCTGAGGAGGAGCTGTTGGCAAGCCTTGCGGGACACGTTAAGATAGTGGGTGCGTGCGATCCCAGCATGGGCAAGCAGAATAAGAGCAGCGACTACTCGGCGATAATAACGGTCGCTTGTAATACCAATAGTAAGGCCATGTATGTCCTCGATGCGGATGTCGAAAGGCGGCTACCGGATAAGATCATCAATGACATATTGGTTCACCACAAAAGACGTAACTACTCAAAGTTCGTCTTTGATTCAGTCCAAGCCCAGGAGTTCATAGCCTCTAAGCTGCGGGAGCGCGCCCAAGCCGAAGGAGCTTATCTACACGTGGAAGACTTTAAGGCCACCAGGGATAAGAGGGCTCGCATAGAGGCGCTTCAGCCTATGGTGAAGGACGGCACCATACAGTTCAACAAGCGGCATCACATGCTGCTCGAGCAGATGAAGTACTTTCCGAAAGGCCATGATGACGCCCTCGATGCGTTAGAAATGGCGTGTAAGACAGCCGTTGTGCCAGAGATTTACTGGTGGTTTGGTGATCTTCCAGGATCCAGATCGATACCGCACGGTGGGACGACATATACATATCCTGCCGATGGCACCCTTATAAAGTATGGGGATAGGCCTCGCTATTAAAAGCAGGTATATAAGACATAAAAGGCGCCGCGGATTGCCACCGCGGCGCTTTTTATTGGAGAAGATCCTTATACACAAAGTCTTTTTAAAAGATAGTGCACTGATGAAGTGAACAATGCATTGATGTTAGGAAGACAAAAGAAGGAGCGCATACTATTGTCTTAGCTGATATGTATGATATACTTAGATTAGCCGATAAAGGTAAACTACGAGAAATCGTAGGACGCAAAGCCGCAAGCCTGACTTCAGCCGGAACATCGGCTGGAAAGGTGGTTGGGTTGCCAAAGCGACCAGCGGTTCAAGTAAGATAAAAGAGGAGAGAAGCACCCGCTGGATCTTTATCGGCTTTTTATTTATCGTATGGGATCCCTTTCAGATCAATGAAAGGGATTTTTGCGTTTATAGTGTTGCGAAATATTTTAAAAGAGATAGAATGGTAACATGGAAATCTTATGCTGGAGAAAAAACAATGCTTAAGACCTATAACATAATTGAGGGCAGGCTTTCAGATGCAGAGGATCGTACCGGTGCAGTTCATATTTATACTAACCCGGATGATAATGAAATCAGTTATCTTATCAACGAATTAAAGATAGACGAACATACCTGCAAATCTGCGTTGGATCCGGATGAGCTTGGGCGGCTGGAATTCGAACCCAATCATATAGCGGTTATCGTTAAATGCCCGAAACGGTATACGGCCGCGGATAACTTTTTGTTTAAAGTATCGTCTTTGGGGCTATTCCTGTTTACGGACAGGCTCATTATTATCATGAAAGAGAATGCCGACATATTCGATAATAGGATATTTCAAAAGCTAAACTCTGCTTCCGACGTTTTTCTAAAAACAATATTTCGTTGCGTCCAGCATTTTGAAGAGCATCTGAACGTAATACATAAAGTATCTAGCGAACTTGAAATGGAGATCAACCAGGCCCTGACAAACAGGGACCTCCTATATATGTTCAGCCTGGAAAAAAGTTTGGTGTACTATTTAAAAGCGATCAGTTCCAACTCAAGAGTAATTGAAAAGGTCAAATCGAATTCAGGAAAGATATCTTTATCGCAAGAGCAAAATGAGTTTTTAGAAGATATGATCATAGAGGCCGATCAGTGCACTGAAGAGGCCAATATATACTTACAGGTGATATCCAACATGATGGACGCATGGGTTTCTATGGTGAGCAATAATCTAAATATCCGTATGAAAACCCTTACAATATTATCGATCTGCATAATGTTACCCACGTTTATCGTTAGTTTATTTTCTATGAACGTAAGATTACCTATACCCCAGCATGAGACTATCGTGTCGTTCTGGTTCATCTCTGCTCTGGCGGCATTATCGGTAATGATTCTTGTCATATTTTGGTGGCGCAAAAAATGGTAAGCATATCGATGTGAGAAATGAATTCCGCGCATACACATAATTCGAACGTGGCATAGATGCGGAATTTAAGATTATTAGAAGAGGTAGAATCGACGCATGAGAATCTTGCTGGTGGAAGATGAAAAAAGAATGGCGGATTTTGTCACTAAAGGGCTAAAAGAAGAGTGCTATGTCATAGATATCGCCCATAATGGTGAAGACGCGCTTTTTTTGATCGATATCAATCCTTATGATCTGATAATTTTAGATCTTATGCTGCCGGATACGAACGGGCTTGCTATATGCAAGCATATACGAAATAAAAAAATGGACACGCCCATATTGATTATTACAGCTAAAGACAGTGTGCGCGATAAGGTGAAGGGGCTGGATTTTGGGGCGGATGACTATCTGACAAAACCCTTTTCGTTCGATGAATTTTTGGCTCGGGTAAGAGCGCTTCTTCGAAGAAAACGAGCCGATAAGATGTCGATACTTAGGGTTGCCGATTTAGAATTGAACCAGCTTACCCATAAAGTCAAACGTGACGGCAAGGAGATCGATCTGACAAGCAAGGAATATGCACTTTTGGAATATTTCATTATGAACGCGAATGAAGTCATTACGAGGACGATGATTTCTGAACACGTGTGGAATGAGGAATTCGACAGTCTTTCAAATATAATAGATGTGTTTGTAAATCACCTAAGGAACAAGATCGATAAAGATTTTGACAAGCCGCTTATCCATACCATCCATGGAACAGGATATATCCTTAAAGAATAAATATGAAGAAGTTAAAATTTAAAACAGACTTGGTTTATATCGTCATATTAAGCGCCTTCCTTTTTATTTATAGCTGCTTTATTTATATATTTACAAGCGACAACATCAGAAAAGCAATCGATGATATGGTTAAGGGATATATATTTGTAAAACTTTTTATTCCTATTTTAATAGCAGCTACGCTCCTATATCTGGTATGGCGGGCCA